>DATAUL010000001.1:0-3896 GCA_036268255.1 Solirubrobacteraceae bacterium
ACGGTGGCCGCCGGCCCGGCGATCACGAGCGCGCGATAGAACCAGGCCGTGTCGGGCAACCGTCGTCGCCGGACGCGGACGACGAGGTAGACGACTCCCAGGAGCGCCAGCAGGGTGCCGATCCCCACCATCGTCTGAAACGAGAGGCGCACGACGTTGACGGGAGGTCGCTGGGCGGCCGGCACGGTGTCAAGGCCCTTGACCTTCGCATCCCAGCTGTGGAAGGCGAGCAGCGACAGGAGGTGGGGGATCTTGATCCCGTACTTGACCTCGTGGTCGGTGTACCAGCCGAGCACGTGCTCGGGCGCACCGTTGGTCGTCTTGTACAGCCCCTCGATCGCCGCGAGCTTGACCGGCTGGCTGATGGCCACGTCGCGCGCGATCCAGTCGCCGACGAGCACCTGCACCGGCGCGGCCAGGCAGGCGATCGTCAAGGGAATCGTGAGCGCCACTCGCTCGTAGCGGCCCCACCGACCGCGCAGGCGTCCGAACGCGTAGCAGCCGGCGATCAAGAAGCCGGCCACCATGTAGCCGGCGATGTACATGTGCAGCAGTTCGGACCAGAGGTACCGGTTGCCGAACAGCGCCGCCAGCGGGTTGACGTCGACCACCTTGCCGCCGACGAGGCGAAACCCGGTGGGATGGTTCATCCAGGCGTTGACCGCGATCACCGTCAGCGATCCGGTGAAGCCGGTGATGACGATCGGGATGCCGCTCAGCCAGTGCGCCCGCGGCGACATCCGATCCCAGCCGTAGGCGTAGATCCCGAGGAAGATCGCCTCCATGAAGAACGAGAAGCCCTCGATCGCGAAGCCGAGCCCGAAGACGCCCCCGAACGTGGCCGTGAAGTTCGGCCACAGCAGGCCCATCTCGAAGCTGAGGATCGTGCCGGTGATCACGCCGACGGCGAACAGCGCCAGCACGACCCGGCTCCAGCGCCGGGCGAGCGTGCGGTACAGGGGGTCGCCGGTCCGCAGGTGCAGCCACTCGGTGAACACGACCATCGCCGGAAACGCGATCCCGAACGCCACCAGCGGGATGTGCACGGCAAACGACAACGCCTGCATCTGCCGCGCCTCCAGCAGGTAGTGCTGGTGCACGGGCGCCAGGGCCGCGGCGAGCGGGGCGATGCTCACGACCGGACGGTATCGCGTGAGCGGCGTCGGTTGCCAGCCCGTGGAAGAATCGCCGCCATGAACCTCGGACTGACGGGCCGCGCGTGCATCGTGGCGGGCGCAACGCGCGGGATCGGACTGCAGGTCGCCCGCCAACTCCACGGCGAGGGAGCCGACCTGTTGCTGCTCGGCCGCGGCGACGCCGCGCTGCGCGCCGCCGCCGACGAGCTCGGAGACGGTGCCCGGGTGGAGCTGCTGGCGGTCGACGTCACCGCGCCGGGGGCCGGCGCCGAGGTCGTCGAGGCCTGCCAGGAGCGCTTCGGCCGCGTCGACGTGCTCGTTAACAACGCCGGCGCCAGCTCCGTCCGCGCGATCGAGGAGCTCACCGACGCGGACTGGCAGCTGCAGTGGGACATCAACGTGATGGCGCCCATGCGGCTGATGCGAGCCGCCGTGCCGGTGATGGCGCAGGCGGGGTGGGGGCGGATCGTCAACATCAGCTCGTCGTCGGGCAAGCGCCCGGGACAGCGCAACGTCGCCTACTCGGTGGGCAAGGCGGCCGAGCTTTCGCTGTCGCGCGCGTACGCCGACGCCTACGCCCAGCACGGCGTGCTCGTCAACGCCGTCACCCCCGGCCCGGTGGCCAGCGAGCTGTGGCTGGCGCCCGGGGGCCTCGTCGATCAGACGGTGCAGGCCCGCGGCGGCACGCGCGAAGCCGTGTTGGAGGCGGCGGCGGCCGGGCTGCCGATCCGGCGACTGGCCGGCCCCGAGGAGATCGCCGCCGTGATCGTGTTCCTGTGCTCGGACGCGGCGTCCAACGTGGCCGGCGCGGCCTGGTCGGTCGACGGCGGCGCGGTTCCGGTGATCATCTGATGGCCGTCAACACCGAGGTCATCGGCAAGAGCTACCCGCCGAGCACGTACGCGGTCGGACGCGAGAAGGTGATTGAGTACGCCCACGCCGTCGGCGAGACCAACCCACTGCACCTCGACCCCGGCGCCGCCCGCGCGGCCGGCTACGCCGACGTCGTGGCGCCGCCGATGTTCGCCGTCGTCTTCTCCGGGCGCGCGATCACCCCGCCACTGTTCGACCCCGAGGTGGGGATCGACTTCGCCCACATGGTCCACGGCGGCCAGGAGTTCCGCTGGGGGCCACTCGTCGTCGCCGGCGACGAGATCACCACGACGACCACGATCAAGGATGTGTCAGAGCGCGGGGGCATGGGCTTCTACGTGTTCGAGACCGAATCGGTCAACCAGGGTGGCGAGACCGTCGTCACCGGCACCTGGACCAACATCGTGCGCGCATGAACGCCGGCGATCAATTCGAGCTGACGGTCACCCCCGATCGGTACGTGACGGTCCGGTACGCGGGCGCCAGCGGCGACTTCAACCCGATCCACATCGACGAGGAGTTCGCCCGCCAGGTCGGTCTCCCCGGCCGCATCCTCCACGGCCTGTGGACGATGGCCCAGGTTGCCCGGGCCCACACCGAGGCGCTCGGGGGGCCGGAGGCGCTCGCTCGGTTGTCGGTCCAGTTTCGCGGCCTGGGCGCCCTACAGGAGGAGATCACGGTCACCGGCACCGTGCGCGAGGTCGACGGCGCCACCGCCCTCGTCGACTCCGAGGCCAAGCAGAGCGGCAAGCGCATCGTCCGCAACGGCGAGGCGGAGATCCGCCTCGGCTGACCGGATTTCACGATCGATCGGCTGAACGCAGGGTCCGCGGCCGCGGGTCCTAAGATCTGATGGCGATGCTTACAGATCGTCAAGAGCTCGTCCTACGCCGGCTTGTCGAGGAGTACCTCGATCTGGGCTCACCCGTGGGCTCCAAGGCGCTGAGCGCCACCTTCGAGTGGGGGCCCTCGACGATCCGCCACGAGCTGGCCAGCCTCGAGGAGCTAGGGCTCCTCGCCCATCCCCACACGTCGGCCGGACGCGTCCCGACGGAGGCGGGCTACCGATACTTCGTCGACCGCCTGCTGCCCGAGCAGTCCTCGGGCCCGGGCCTGTCACTGTCGCTCGTCCGTCGCGAGGTCGACGAGGCGATGCGCGTCACCACCGAGACGCTGTCGCAGGTGACCAACCTGCTGGCGATCGTCTCCGCGCCGCCGATCGAGACCTCGACGATCCGCCACATCGAGGTGCTGACCCTGCAGCCCCAGGTCGTGATGGTCGTCGTGATCACCTCCACCGGCGGCGTCTCCAAGCGGCTCTTCACGTTCCCCCGGCCCGTCGACACGGGTCTGTCGGATTGGGCGGCCAGCTACCTCAACGAGCGTCTGGTCGGCCTCGGTCTCGGCGCCCGGATGCTCCACAGCCGCCTGTCGGACCCGTCACTCAGCGCGACCGAGCGGGAGTTCCTCGAGGCGCTGGCGCCGGTGTTCACCGAGCTGGAGGAGTACGACCAGGCGACCCTGTATGTCGACGGCACCGCCCACCTGCTGACCGAGCGCGTCGCCGATGTGTCCGAGCTGAACCTGCTGATGGAGACGCTGGAGCGGCGCGTGACGCTGCTGGGTGCCCTGCGCTTCGCGCTCACCGCCACCCGGACCGTCGCCGTGCGGATCGGCGCCGAGAACGAGCTGCCGGCGCTGCGCTCGCTCGCGCTCGTGGCCTCCGGCTACGGTCTGCCCCAGCGTGCCCTGGGCGCCGTATCGGTGATCGGACCGCTGCGGATGAACTACGGCGGGGCGATCCGCGCAGTGCGCGAGGCCGCCGGTCAGCTCTCCACCTTCATTGCCGAGATCTACGACGAGCGATAACGATGAGCGCTTCACAGA
>DATAUL010000002.1:0-17056 GCA_036268255.1 Solirubrobacteraceae bacterium
CTGCCGCTGATCGCCAAGATCGAGAAGCCCCAGGCGGTTGAGAACGCCGAGGAGATCATCCGCGCCGCCGACACGGTGATGGTCGCCCGGGGGGACCTCGGGATCGAGCTGCCGATCGAGGACGTCCCGATCGTCCAGAAGCGGCTGCTGCGGATCGCCGGCCGACTCGCCCGTCCGTCGATCACGGCCACCCAGATGCTCGACTCGATGGTCTCCTCCTCGCGCCCCACGCGGGCCGAGGCGACGGACGTGGCCAACGCGATCCTCGACGGCACCGACGCCGTGATGCTCTCCCAGGAGACGGCGATCGGCAACTACCCCGTCGAAGCCGTGGAGATGATGGCGTCGATCGCGGAGCGCACCGAGACGACGCTGCCGTACGCCACCTGGAACGAGGAACGCGTGCGCCGCGACGCGCGCGACCCCGCGTACACGATCGCCTACAGCGCCTGTGCGGCGGCGCGGGACCTCGGCCTGGCCGCGCTCGTGATCCCGACCCTCTCGGGCCGGTCGGCGCGGCTGATCTCCGCCCACCGCCCCAACGTGCCGATCTACTGCCTGTCGCCGGGCAAGGAGACCGTTCGCCGGTGCGGTCTCATGTGGGGTGTGCAGGCGGCATCAATCGCCCGCCACGAGGTCACCGAGGAGCTGATCGCCGCCTCGGCCCGGCGAGTGGTGGAGCTCGGCTGGGTCAAGCCGGGCGAGCGTGTCGGCATCACCGCCGGGCTGCCCAGCGGCCGGCCCGGGACGACCAGCTTGTTCCAGGTCCAGGAGGTCTAGTCCCGACGCCCAGCTGGCCGCGGCCCCCGGTCAGTGGCGCCGCTGCGCGCGGCGCCGGCCGTGGCCGCCGCGGTACGACGGCCCGGCGATCCGGTAGCTGTAGGGGATCGCTCCCAGCTCGTTGGCCGACTCCGACGCGGTCTGGTTGTCGTCGACGAACAGGTCGCCCCTGACGACCGTGCCGCGCCGGCCGCTCGGCGTGAACGTGATCGGGATCTGGACGGTCGCCCCGGGGGCGACGGTGACCGGGCTGGCGGCGGGAGCGCCGGCGGTGACGTCGGCCAGCTGTGGATCGCCCGTGGCCGAGCTCACCCCGTCGTCGAACGCCCGTGTGCGGGCGGCCAGGCCGGTGGCGACCGCTGTCGACGACGCCGTGGCGAACGGCCCGACGAGCGACGGCGCCATGAACCACTCGCCGGGACTGACCTGGCGAGCGGCGAACGAGTCGGCGGCATTGTTGCCGACGCCGCGCGATTCCAGGTCCGGGTCGCCCTCATTGAGCGATCCATAACCCCACTCGAACGTGATCGGGGCTGTGGCATGGGCAGCGGCGAGCAGCAGGTTGGTCTGGGTGGGCACCGCCCACGTCGGCGGTGGGGTCAGGCCCAGTGGCAGGTCGACCGTCGGCGGATTGATCGCCGTCAGCGCGTAGAACCGGCGCTGGTGCAGGCGAGGATCGATGAACACGCTGAGCGGCGTGCTGGTCGCATTGGTGACGCCCACGGTCGCCGATCTGCTGCCGCCCTCGGGAATCGAGGCGCGGCGGCCGCTGGGCACTCCGGTGGCCGAGACGGGCACGCCGGTCAGCGAGATCGTCCCCGTGAACGGGCCCGAGGTCGTCGTGCCGCCCACCGGGTTGGGCGTTCCGAGCACGAGCGTCCAGCGCCCGGGCTCGGGGTTGCGGGCGACCAGTTGCATCGTCTCCGCGCCGGGGGACAGTGCAACCCCGCGAGCGAGCGTCTGACCGTCGGGCGCGACCAGGTAGCCGTCGACCTCGGTATTGGGATCGCCGGGAAGCCTGAAGCCGACGCCGATCGTCGGAGCGCCGCGCGGGACGTCGAACGAAAACGTGTCCTCGCGGCCGACCGTGAAGTCGCCGTTGCCGCCGGTGATCGCGCCGGAGAATGTGCCCCGCCCGCCGTGCAGCGGGACGAGCGAGCGCACGACGACGGGCACCACGCTCGTCTGTCCGTCGCCGGAGATCTGCAGATCCCGGCTGCTGTCGCCGGGGATCGAGGGCGTGGGGAGGGAGACGTGCAGCGAGGTGCTGGCACCGGGGGCGAGCGTCACCGAGGAGGGACTGACGCTGCCCACCGAGCCGAAGCGCGAGGTGCTGATGTCGTAATGCACGGCGCCCCTGAAGCCGGTGCCGTCGGCGGGGGTGGAGAACACCGCAGTCCACATCCCGGCGGGCGGCTGGCGCACGTCGATATGGCTGAAGTCGGCGAAGTCATCGGCCGGGTGGTAGGTGAAGGCGGTGAACGCCCCGCTCGGGTCGAGCAGGGTCATGTTGACGGTCGAGTCGGGGCCGGGGTGGGCCAGCGAGGCATCGATTCGGTCCGCGCCCGGCGGGACGGTGAAGTGGACTTCCGCGTAGGCCTGGGGCACTCCGAGGTGACTGACGAACTGGGGATCGGTACTCGGATCCAGGGTCACGTCGGCCTTCTGATCCGACAGCTGGGTGGTGAGCGTACGCAGCGTGGCCGTGTAGGTCTCGGCGGAACTGCCCGAGTTGGTCAGGCGCACGGACCCGTCGGCGGCGCTGCCCGCCGGGACGGCAAGGTCGAGCTGGCTGGGGCTGGTCAGGTGGCCGCTGGCCGATCCGGACCCGCCGTTGACCGACTCCGCCGCCTTGACGGCGTTGAGCGCGTTGAGCTCGCCAGCGCCCTGTTCGTCGCTGGGGATGTCCAGGTCACGCGCGCTGCCCGTGATGATCTGCTTGACCAGCGCCGGCGCAGGCGTGGCGCCGCCGTGGCTCTGGCGGTAGGCCTGGATGACGAGCGCGGCCACGCCCGCGGTGAGCGGCGCCGACTCGCTTGTGCCGCCGAACGAGCTGAGGTTCGACGAGTTGCCGGCGAAGTTCAGGCAGTCGCCGTAGGTGTCGCTGGCCGTGCACGCCTCGTAGCTCTCGTTGCCGGGGGCCACCAGGTCCAGCGTGCGGCCGTTGTCGGTGAAGCCGCCCGAACTGAACTCCGCGATGTTGTCGTTGGCCCACCCGCCGCTCGACAGGGGATACCCGCCGCGGCCGGTCTGGGCCAGACCCTGGAACTGGGTGCTCGCGCCCACGTCGAGCACGTTGGGGTCGTTGGCCGGCGAGCCGATCGTGTTCGTGGTTCCCGAATCCCCGCTCGAGACCGTGACGGTCAGGCCGCTGGCGGTGGCCAGGTCATTGAACTGCTTGAGCACGTCCTCGGTGGTGTCGGGAATCGGGTTGGAGCCGAAGGACTCGTTGAGCACGTTGACGTGATCCTGGGAGACCGCCCAGTCCATGCCCTGCAGCAGCGTCGAGGTGAACCCGACCCCGTTGACGTCGAAGACGTCCATCCCGACGAGCGACGCGCCGGGCGAGACGCCACGCAGCACGATGTTGCAGCCGGGGGGCAGCGGATGGGCGGGGTTGACGAACTGTGAGAGGTCGTAGACGACGTGGCCCTGAGCGGCGATCGAGGATGCGTCCCCGAATGCCTCGCCACCGCCCGTCGGAGCGCCCAGGCCCGCGCCCGTGAAGTCCCGGTAGTCGACGAATACGTGCGAGCCGTCGGGCCGGATGAAGTCCGGGTTGTTGATGTCGATGCCCTCGGCGACGAACGCCACCTTGACCCCCGCCCCGGTGACCAGCTGCTGGGCCTGGGTGGCGTCGGTGAGCGACAGCGCCTCGGGCTCGAGCAGGGGCTTGCTCGAATCGGTGGGACAGATCTGCTGGCCGGTGGGGGCGACGGCGGCATCGGCGTCGGCGTGCGCGTGCGAGCGGGCCATGGGGCGGTCGGAGTACTTCGCTCCCGCGCCCTGGGCCGGAATCGTGATCGTGGCGTCGGGCACGACCTCGGCCACGGCCGGGTCAGCGGCCAGCCGGCTGCGCTCGGTCGGCGAGACGGTGGCGGCAAACGCATCGACGGTGCGGTAGCTGTGCGAGACCTTGCCGCCGGAGGTCCGCACCGCCGACTCCACCGGAGCCTGGCTGGAGCGCACGGCGGCGGTGCGCGCCTGCATCAGTCCCGTTGTCGGTGGAAGGTCGGTGTGCTGGTTGCGCAGCAGCACGATGACGCGGCTGCGCGCTTGGCCGTTGGCGGCGCGCAGGCGGCGCAGCGAGAGGGCGGAGCGATGCCGGCGGGCCGGAGCGCGACGGTGAGTGGACCGGGCGAGCGCCGCGCCGGCGGCGGCTGCGGCGAGCGTCGTGAGCAGCGCGAGCGAGACGGCCGCGATTCGCGACGAGAACCTGGACATGTGCACCTCCGACCCCTGAATCGAACGGTCCTGCGCGGGCACCCTATTCGCCCGCCGCAGCGGGCGCAACTAGAACGGTGCGCTTACGCGGCTGCGCGGCCGTAGAACTCGGCCTCTTCGCGGCCAAGCTCGGTGCTGGGCGGATCGTCGTAGAACCACTCGCGAGCGATCCGGTGAAAGTTGCCGCGGGCGTGCAGCTGGGAGATGACCGCCAGCGTCAGCACCTCCATGCGCCGGCCGAAGATGTGATCCGGCGGGGCCGACTCCTGGCGCAGATAGCCGAAGTACTCCGAGCGTGGGTCGGACATGTCGATCATCACCTGGGTCGCGTACTCGGGCGTCAGTTCGATCTCCCGGTCGGCGGTGTACCACGACGTGGCGGCGCGGAAGTGGGCGAGGACTCGGTCGGGATTGAACTTCTTGGGATCGCGGAAGAATCCGACCTCGGTCCCCAGGCGCATGATCTTCTCGGAGTCGCCCTCGATGATCGCGCGGGCGACGTTGATCTCCAGGTCCACCGATCCGGGCGGCATCCGCTTGAACAACCCGAAGTCGAAGAACGCCATCCGGCCGTCATCGAGCAGCATCGAGTTGCCGGGGTGCGGGTCGCCCGAGAACTGGCCGTGGCGGTACAGGCAGCTGAAGTAGAAGCGGAAGATCATCTCGCCGATCCGGTCGCGCTCCTCCTGAGGGCGGGTCTTGAGCTCCTCGAAGCCGGCCCCGTGGACGTACTCGGAGACCATCATCCGCTCGTGTGAGAGCGAGGTGATCACGTCCGGGATGACGATGAACGGATGGCCGCGGAAGATCCGCGCCAGGGCGCGCTGATTCTGGGCCTCGAGCTCGTAGTCGAGCTCCTCCCCGATGCGCGAGCGGATCTCCTCGCCGATCGCCTTCGGATCCATGCCCGGCGCGATCCGCTTGGCCAGTCGCAGGATCAGCCCCAGGTTCTGCATGTCGGCGCGCACGGCAGCGGCGACGCCCGGATACTGGACCTTGACCGCCACTTGACGTCCGTCGTGGAGCCGCGCCCGGTACACCTGACCGATCGAGGCGGCGGCGATCGGCTGCTCGTCGAATTCGTCGAACACCTCGCGCAGCGGCTCGCCGAGCTCATCGACGATCACCTTGCTCATGTCCTTGAAGGTGACCGTCGGGGCGGAGTCGCGCAGCTTGGCCAGCTTGCGCTGGAACTCCTCGCGGTACTCCTCGGGCACGAGGCCGACGTCGAGGAACGACATCACCTGGCCGATCTTCATGGCCGCGCCCTTCATCGTTCCCAGCGCATCGACGATCTGCTCGGCGGCCTCGATGTGGCGCTTCTCCAGGGCGGCGCTGCGCCCCTCCTCAGAACGCGTCACATTGGCCGCGCGCGTACCCGCCTGCCTGATCGCCTGTCCCGCTGCCAGCCCACCGATCTTGGCCGTGCGCCCCACGCGCGAGGTGGGGATCTTGTCCTTGGCCACTGGAACCGAGTCTAGGCGGCCTGGACCCGCGAGCCGGGGACGATGTCGTCCGCGCCGTCGGGCCATCGCACCCACGCCTTGTGCCCGCCGTCGTAGTCGTCGCCGAGCAAGATCAGTGTGGCCGGCTCGCCGAGCGCGGTGCAGTCGGCCGAGCCCTCGGGGTCGACGCCGCGCCAGATGCGCACGAAACCGTTGTGCTCCAGCTCGTCGGCGACCGTGGTCGGGTCGGTGTGGCCGGGGTGGATGCGCGTCTGCGCGGGGAGCGCGAGCAGCTTGTCCATGATCGAGCTCTTCAGATCGGCGTAGCTGGTGGAGTCAGGCGCGCGCACACCTCCGACCGAGCCCTTGAACAACGTGTCGCCGGTGAACACGTCGGTGCCGTCGAACAGCAGCGACAGCATCCCCGAGGTGTGCCCGGGCGTATGGATCGGCTCGATCGTCATCGCCCCGGACTGGATCGCCTGGCCCTCGGCCATCGTGCCGGTCGCCGGCTGCACGAACTGCCGCTCGCGCTCGTGGATCAGGACCGGCGTGCCCGGATGGGCCCGTAGGGCCGCGTCGAGATCGGCGATGTGGTCATGGTGGTGATGCGTCAGCAGGATGTGCGTGAGGTCGAATTGACCGCGGTTGAGGTACTCCAGCAGCGGCGCCACCGGCCCTCCGGCGTCCACCATCACCGCACTGCCGCCGAGTTCGTCGGCCACTATGTAGGTGTTGGACAGCCACGGGTCACTCATGGAGCGCTCAACGATCATGCTTCGAGGGTAGCCTTTGGCCAGACATGAGCCTCATTCACACCTGTTACCGCATCTTCGAGATCGACCGCTCCGTCGATTTCTACACAGCGCTCGGCTTCAACGAGCTCCGTCGCGTGCCGATCCGCGACGAGGCGACCAACGTCTTCATGAATCTCCCCGAGGACGGCGACGAGCCGCGTCTGGAGCTGACGTACAACTTCGATCAGTCAGAGCCCTACGACATCGGCACCGGCTACGGCCACATCGCGATCACCACCGCCGACCTCGACGGCACGCTCGGCCAGCTCGCCGAGCAGGGGATCGAGCCCGAGAAGCCGCCGTACACGATCCGCGAGGGCGGCAACCGGCTGTGCTTCGTGCGCGATCCCGACGGGTACCGCATCGAGCTGATCGAGCGCCCCTGAAGGGGCTGAGGGGAGCCGCGGACGATGGTCGATAACGCCACGATGGGCAAGCTGCTGGAGCGCTTCGCGCAGGGCGTGGCCGCGCACGACCGCGAGAACCCCGACCACAACAGCTGGGGTATCGGGATGGCCCATTTCGACATCGAGCGCCTCGGGTTGGAGGAGGGGGAGGAGATCCTTCCCGGCATCGTGCTGCAGACCGACGGCGGCGTGACCGGCAACTTCCGGGTGCTGTGCGACGGCCAGCATGACGGCGAGGGCGAGATGGAAGAGCAGGAGGTCGTCGACGCGGTCGCCTCCGAGGAGGTCGGCGAGCCGGTGTACGTCGAGAGTGGCCAGCCGCCGCCGGTCAGGCCCCCGCTGTAGCACCGGACCGCGCCCACCCCGAGATCCCGGCGCGCTGGGCGACCCGCCCGGCCAGCCACTCAATCGTCGGACACCGGATCCCGCGGCGGGCGCCGGCCCGCAGGACGGCGCCGGCGATCGCGTCCAGCTCGGGTTCGCGGCCGGCGGCGATGTCGCGCTGCATCGAGGAGCCCAGCTCGGCGTGCGCTGATTCGAGCTCGGCCAGCGTCACCGCCGGATCGAGCGCGGCCCCCCCGGCGGCGGCGACCCGCGCCGTCTCGGCCACGGCGTTGTCCAGCGCCGAGCGCCAGCGCGGATCCGAGCGCACGAACCCCAGCGGGCGATCGGAGGCGCTCGTCGTCAGCGCCAGTGGGCATAGGCGCATCAGCTTGGACCACAGGACGTTGGGCTCGGAGTCGCCCGTCCGAACGGCGATGCCGGCGTGCTCCAGCGACTGCGTCAGCGCGATCACATCCGCGCGCGTGCCGGCGATGTCGATCCGGCAGGCCGGGCTGGCCTGCACGATCTCGCCCGGGCGCGGGCGGTCGGACTCGACCCGGATCACCCCGGCGACGACGCGGCCCGAGCCGAAGCGCTCGCGCAGCACGCTCAGGTGCTCGAGGCCGTTGAGCAGTGGGACCACGAGTCCCGGCTCGCTGTGAATGCGATCGAGCGCCGGCGTCAGTCCGGCGGCTTTGGTGGCCACCAGCAGCACGTCGACCGGGTCGGTCAGCTCGGAGACCACCCCGGGATGGGCGACGAAGTTGCCGAGCGCCGTGCTGCGCACGCTCACGCCGGTGAGCGTCAGCGCGGTCGCCGCCGGTTCGCGTGCCACGAGGACGACGTTGGCGCGGGCGCGCGCGAGGGCCGCGGCGACGAAGCCGCCGACGCCCCCCGAACCGAGCACGGCGATCGAGGGCACCGTCAGCGCCCCGGCGGCCCGCGACGTCTGTCGCCGCGCTGCGCTCTGACGTCGGCCCTGACCTGTCTCATCGCGGCCTGGCCCTGGCGGCGGACCTCCTTGAAGGCGGTGCGCGCCTGCTCCATCGCGGCCACGACCTGGGTCCGGGTGAGCTCGGCCGCCTCGGTCACATCGCGCGCCTGGCGCTTGGCACGCGCCCCGAGGGCCATCAGGCTGAACGACCACAGGCCGGTCTCGAGCAGCCGGCTGGCCCGCTCGATGTCGCCGGACACGGCCGTCCGCAACTCGTCGCCTTTCAGGCCCTCCTGGATGTAGCGCACGCGGGACTCGAGCGCCACCTCGGCGAGCCCCGCCAGCGCGCGACCGGCGACGGTGGGCTCGGGCTCGCGCGGGTCGACGCCCGCCTGGGCGGCCAGCTCGTCGCGCGCCACCTTGGCCAGGCGATCGTGGAGCTCCAGCCAGGCGGCCCGCAGAGCGGGCGTGTCCTCGATCATCGAGACGAACGCGGGCACGAACTCGCGTAGCTCGTCGGGAACGTTGTCGAAGCGCTCCATGTCCGCGTTGATCGCCCGCACGACCGCGGCGGTGATCGTCTCGTCCGGGGCGCGGTTGCGCAGCGCCTCGGCGAGCGCCTCCACGGCCTCGTCGGCGGTGTCGAGGACCATCGACTCCTTCGTCGGGAAGTAGTTGTAGATCGTCTTCTCCGACACGCCGACCCGGTCGGCGACCTCGGCGACGCGCACCTTGTCGAAGCCGCGGGTGGCGAACATCGTCGTCGCCGCGTCGGAGATCAGCTGGCGGGTGAGACGCCGCTTGCGCTCTCGCAGCCCCTCCTCCGGGTATCGGGAGCGGTGCCAGGCCTCCTGGGCGCGGCGCGTCATGCGCATGACCTCGGCGATCCGGTCGCCCATCTCGTCGGAGATCAGCCGGTGCAGGACATCATCGTCGGGGCCGTCGGGGAGGGCCTCGTCGATGTCGGGTGCCGCCGGGCGGTCGGCGTCCGGCGAGTCTGCGGCGGTGGGTTTGTCGGTGTCCATCGATCAGTTCCGGAGTCGGGCTGGGTCTACCCCGGAGGATACCCGCAGGAAATTCACTTGCAGAATCTTTTCAGTAACTGTATATTTACAAGCCATGACTGAAAGAGCCATCCACACCCAAGGCCTGACCAAGCGGTTCGGGTCGTTCATCGCCGTCGACGACCTCGATCTGGACGTCGACGAGGGCACCGTGGTGTCGCTGCTGGGGCCCAACGGTGCCGGTAAGACGACCACCGTCCGGATGCTGGCCACGCTGATCGCGCCCGACGCCGGCGAAGCTCAGGTCGCCGGCTACGACGTCGTGCGCGACGCCGCCCGCGTGCGTGAGCGGATCTCCCTGACCGGGCAGTTCGCAGCACTCGACAAGCACCTGACCGCCCGCGAGAACCTCATCCTCATGGCCCGCCTGCGGGGACGCAGTGGGCGAGCGGCACGCGCGGTCGCCGACGAGCTGCTGGCGCGCTTCGACGGGATCGAGTTCCGCGACCGCCTCGTCAAGCAGCTCTCCGGCGGCGAGCGACGCCGGGTCGACCTGGCCGCCGGCCTGATCGATCGCCCGCACGTGCTCGTGCTCGACGAGCCGACGACCGGCCTCGATCCACGCAGTCGGCAGGTGGTGTGGTCGACGATCAGGGAGCTCGTCGACGACGGCGTCACCCTGTTGCTCACCACCCAGTACCTCGACGAGGCCGACGCACTGTCGGACCGCGTCGTGCTCATCGACCACGGTCGCGAGGTCGCTGCCGGAACCCCAGCGGCCCTCAAGGCGCAGGTCGGCCAGCAGCGCGTCGACGTCGTCGCCGCCGACGCTGCCGGGTTCGAGCAGCTGCGCGCGGTGCTCGAGGGGCGCTTCGACACGACACCACTTGAGCAGTTGCGCACGGTCTCGGTGGCGGCGCCCGACGAGACCGCCGATCTGGAGCAGGTGGCGGGGGCCGTGCGCGCCGCCGGCATCGCCGTCGACGAGATCGCCCTGCGCCGTCCCACGCTCGACGACGCATTCCTGGCCCTCACCGGCCACCCTGTCCAGCCCGGCTCGGCCGAGACGGCCGACGTCACCGACCCCCAGGAGGTGGCGGCATGACCGCGATCGCCGCCCGTCCCGCCCCGGCCGCTCCGCCGTCCTCGGGCGGGCCCGTCCGGTTTCTCCGCGACACGGCGCTGCTCACCGGGCGAAGCCTGCGGGCGATCCCCCGCGTGCCCGAGCGTCTGCTCGACGTGACGATCCAGCCGATCGTCTTCATCCTGCTCTTCCTGTACGTGTTCGGCTCGGCCATCCACGTGCACGGCATCAGTTACAAGGACTACCTGTTCCCGGGCATCCTCGGCCAGTCGCTGGCCTTCGGCGTGATCGGTGCCGGCACGGCCACCGCCAGCGATATGACGGAGGGCGTGATCGACCGCTTCCGCTCGATGCCGGTCAGCCGGCTGTCGATCATCAGCGGCGAAGTGATGGGCCAGGTCTGCGAGCAGTTGCTCGGCCTGGTGATCACCGTCGCCTTCGGGCTGGCGCTCGGGTGGGACCCTCACGTGACGCTGGTGCACGGGGTTGAGCTGGTAGGCCTGGTCGGGCTCGGGATGCTGGCCTTCACCTGGTGCGGCGTCCTCGTGGGGATGCTCGTGCGCTCGCCCGACGCCGTCCAGGGCATGGGTTTCATCGTGATCCTGCCGCTGACCTTCATGGCGGGCACGTTCGTTCCGATTTCCGGGATGGACGCCATCCCGCGGGCGATCGCGCAATGGGATCCGATCTCGGCTCTGGTGGCCACGGTGCGCTCGCTGACCTCGGGCGTCCATACCGGCGGCTCCTGGCAGCTGGACCATCCCGAACTGGCGATGGTGGGCTGGTGCCTGCTGCTCATGGCAGTCTGCGTGCCACTCGCCCTGCGGCGCTTCAGCCGCGCGGTGGCCGCCTGATCGGGCGTCGGCTTATCATCCGCCGATCACGTACTCGATCGTCGCCCGGGACCCGACCACCGGGGAGTTAGGGGTGGCGGTCCAGTCCCATTGGTTCTCGGTTGGCCCGCTCGTACCGTGGTGCCTGCCGGGAGTCGGGGCGGTGGCCACGCAGGCCAGCCTCGAGGTCTCCTATGGCCCGCGGGGCCTGGACCTACTGTCCGGCGGGGCGGCCCCCGCGACGGCCCTGGGCGAGCTCATCGCTGCCGACCCGCTCCGCGCCACGCGCCGGGTCGACGATCGTCTCGCTGCGGGTCGAGGACCATCCCGAGCCGCTCGCCGAGCTCGACCGGCTGCTCGTGCTCGACGCCGCCTACAAGCTGGCCGGCGAGGGCGACGAGCGCGTGGCGGCGGGCGACATCGACGCGGCCGCCCGCTTCTACCAGCGGGCCCACGAGCTCGTTCCCGACGCGCACGAGCTTCGCTTCTGGGCGGGTTTGGGAGCCGCCCAGCGAGCGGAGGCCGATGATGGTCTCGCGCTCGTCGCCTCGGCCATTGCCCAGCAGCCGGGATGGCGCGAGCTGCTCCCCCGGCTGGCGCCCGAGCAGTGGCCGGTGGCCGCGGAGCTGCTCGAGCGTCTGCGGATCGCCGAGGCGGCGGGGTAACCGGCCGAGCGTCAGAACCAGTCGCCGGCACAACGGCCGCCGGTACGGTGTAGCGATGACGGCGACCTCCGGAATCCTTGCCCGCGGCCCCTGGCGTCCGCAGGACATCGAGGTCAGCTGGCGGACCGAGCCCTACGCGCCCTCCGCCGAGGTGATCGACGAGGCCGACCGCGCGCTGGCGCAACTGCGCGAGCGGGGCTCGCCGAGTCATGACGGGCTGGCGGCCCGCCTGCGCAGCTACGAGGTCTTCGACGGCAAGCTGCGCCTGGAGTGCGAGCCGGTGCGCTGGGCGTTGCGACTGCTCCCCGGAAACGCCGTTCAGAGTCTGTCGGCGCTGTGCGTCGTGCGCTCCGCCGACGGACGCTGGCTGGCCGGCCGCCGCGCGGCGTGGCTGGCCACCTGGGCGCACCGCTGGGCGCTGGGCGCGGCCGGCTCGGTCGAGGTTGACGAGAACCCGGCGCAGACGCTGGCACGAGAGTTGCAGGAGGAGTGGGCGGTGGAGCCCGAGCGCCTCAGCGTCGAGGCGCTGGTCGGGTTACCGACGGGGATCACGATGCTCGTCGGCATGGCCTGGCTCGCCGAGGGAGCGACGGTCACCCCGGACGCCGAGCACGACGACTTCGCCTGGTGGCCGGCCGACGTGGCGCACTGGCCCGAGCACGCTGACGATCCGCTGCGCCGGACCGCCGAGCTGCTCTCCGCCGCTGCGTGATGCGATTTGTCACCTTCCGCCGCCTGGAGGTGGCGTCCTTCACGCACTCGCTCGTCTACCTGGCGCTGCTGCTATGCGCCTTCGTGTTCTCCAATCCCCAGCCGGAGACGTTCGCCCTCGGCCTCGCCCATGGCCTGATCTGGATCGTCATGTCGCTCGTCTGCATCGCGGCTGCCAGGGCCCACGTGATTCCCTTCTGGCTGGCGGTGACGGTCGCCGTGCTGGGCGGCCTGGGGCCGTTCGCCGGGTCGATCGGTTTTCTGGTGGCCGACCGGCGACGGTCCATGGCGACGCAGTAGAGTGAACGCAAGCCCCGGATGCCTGTAGAGACCAGCAGAATTGAAGTCGTGATGCCGGCCATGGGCGACTCCGTCGCCGAGGGCACGGTTCTGGAATGGCACAAGCAGGAGGGCGATTCGATCGCCGTGGACGAGACCCTCGTCGACATCTCGACCGACAAGGTCGACGCTGAGGTGCCCTCTCCCGTCGCCGGCACGGTCGTCAGGATCCATGCCGCCGAGGGCGACACCGTCACCGTTGGCTCCGTGCTCGCCGAGATCTCCACCAACGGTGACATGCCGGTCGCCAGCACCAGCAACGCCGGAGATGGTGCCGCCGGCAATGGCAGCTCCGCCCCTCCGGCCGCCGCCGGCCCGGTCTCCGGCGAGTCTCCCCCGACCACCAAGGCCGAAGCGGTCGCCGGCGCGGCGCAGGAGGCCGAGGGACTGGCCGAAGCCGAGGCCAGCTCCGGCCAGACCGTGGAGATCGTGACCCCCACGGGCGGCGAGTCGGTGACCGAGGGCACGATCCTTGAGTGGTCGGTGAAGGTCGGCGACACGGTGGCCGATGGCGACACCGTCGTCGAGATCTCCACTGACAAGGTCGACATGGAGCTGCCCGCCCCCACCGCCGGCACGATCACCGAGATCCTCGCCGAGGAGGGCGAGACGGTGAGCGTCGGCCAAGTGATCGGGCGGATGAGCGCGTCCGTGTCGGCAGGCCCAGCTCCGTCTTCGCCGTCCAGCCCGTCCGACCTGGAGCCGGGCGCGTCCGCGACCAATGGGGCGACTGCCTCCAACGGCTCGTCTGCCAACGCCTCGCCGGTCGCGCGGCGGGTGGCCGCCGCCGAGGGCGTCGATCTCAACGGCGTGCAGGGCAGCGCCCGCGGGGGGCGGATCACCAAGGCCGATGTGCTCGCCGCCCAGACGAACGGTGGATCCTCGGCACCGCCGGCGGCGCCCGCCGCCGGCGGCGCACAGCTGATCAAGGGCAGCGGCGCCGTACTCGCCCGCTACATGGACCAGAGTCGCTCGATCCCGACCGCGACCTCCTTCCGGACGCTCACCGTCACGACGCTCGATGCCCGGCGCAAGCAGCTCAAGGCCGCCGAGCTCAAGGTCTCCTTCACGCACCTGATCGCCTACGCGATCGCCCGCGTCGCCACTGAGGAGATGCCGGTGATGGCCCATCACTTCGAGGAGCGTGATGGCAAGCCGTACCGTCTGGACGACGACGCGGTCAACCTCGGGCTGGCCGTCGACGTCGCGAAGAAGGACGGCAGCCGGACGCTGATGGTCCCGGTCATCCGTGATGCCGGCCGAATGAGCTTCGCCGAGTTCCTGGATGCCTACAACGCCCTGGTGGAGAAGGCGCGCACGAACACCCTGTCCGCCGACGACCTCACCGGCGGCAACCTGACGCTCACCAACCCCGGCGGCATCGGCACGATCGCCTCGGTCCCCCGCCTGATGATCGGCCAGGGGACGATCGTGGCCACCGGCTCGATCGCCTACCCCGTTGGGCTGGAGCGCATCGGCCCAGCGATCGGCGCCGAGAAGGTCATGACGATGACCTCCACGTACGACCACCGGATCATCCAGGGCGCCGAGTCCGGGCGGTTTCTGCAGCGCATCGAGGCGTTGCTGCAGGGCGAGGAGAGCTTCTACGAGGCCGTGTTCTCAGACCTCGGGGTGACGCTCACCGACCTGCCGGCACCCCCCGGGCCTGCCGCGGCCGTCGCCACGTCCGCGCCGGCACCGGCGGCCGCGCCCGCCGAGGCCCGGCCCACGGGCAAGTCGGCTCAGGAGATCGAGGACCTGATGCAGGCCGTGCAGGCTGCCACGTCGCTGATCAAGGCCCACCGGACCCACGGGCACATGGCCGCCCGGCTCGACCCGCTGGGCCGTGAGCCCGAGAGCGATCCGTCGCTCGATCCCGGGCCGCTGGGGCTCACGCCCGAACTGATGGAGCGCATCCCGACGAGGATCCTGCGCGTGTACGTGCCCGGTGAGACCCTGGCCGAGGCCCTGCCGCATCTGCGCGAGACGTACTGCGGGACGATCGCCTACGAGATCGAGCACATCGCGTCCGGCCGTCAGCGGCTGTGGCTGCGCGAGGCGATCGAATCGGGAGAATTTCGCAACCCGCTGACCAACGCCGAGCAGAAGGCGCTGCTCAAGCGCCTCACCGAGGTCGATGCGTTCGAGCGCTTCATGCACAAGGCCTACCTGGGCCAGAAGCAGTTCTCGGTCGAGGGACTGGACATGACCGTGCCGATGATCGACGAGCTCACCCAGCTCTCGGCCACGCGCGGTGCGCGAGAGGTGGTCGTCGGGATGGCTCACCGCGGCCGCCTCAACGTCCTCGCCCACAACCTCGGGCGTCCCTACGAGACGATCTTCGCCGAGTTCGAGGGCTCCTCGACGCTCGAGCCGATCACCACCCTGCCCCAGGGCGGGACCGGTGACGTGAAGTATCACCACGGTGCCCAGGGCTCCTATCAGCTGGGTGGGGGGGACGGGTTCGAGTCGATCATCGTGCGCCTGGAGTCCAACCCGTCGCATCTGGAGTTCGTCGGCCCGGTCGCCTCCGGCGCGACGCGCGCCGCCCAGACCACGCGCCAGGGGCCGCACGCCCATCAGGACACCAACGCCGCGATCCCGATCATCCTCCACGGCGACGCGGCCTTCCCCGGCCAGGGTGTGGTCGCCGAGACGCTCAATCTGCAGGCGCTGGACGGCTACACCGTCGGCGGCACCGTCCACATCATCCAGAACAACCAGGTGGGCTTCACCACCGACGCCGACGACGCCCGCTCGACGACGATGGCCTCCGACATGGCCAAGGGCTTCGACGTGCCGATCATCCATGTCAACGCCGATGATGTGGCGGCGTGCATCAGCGCCGTGCGGCTGGCTTTCGCCTTCCGCCAGGAGTTCGGCCACGACGTGCTGATCGACCTGATCGGCTACCGGCGCTTCGGTCACAACGAGGCCGACGAGCCCGCCTACACCCAGCCCGAGATGTACCAGCAGATCAAGAAGCACCCCTCGGCGCGCGAGCTCTACGCCCGCCAGCTGGTCGACGGCGGCGTGGTCACCGAGCAGGAGTCGACCGAGATGACCGACGACGTGTGGGCGGTGCTGACCGACTCCCATACCAACCTCAAGCAGCGCATCGCCGCCGCCAAGGATGTCGATCACGCCACCGGCGAGTACCAGCTGGATCGCACGCCATCGCCGGAGGTCAAGACCGCGGTACCGCTCGAGCGCTTGCACGTGCTCAATGAGGAGCTGTTGGCCGTGCCCGACGGGTTCACCGTCCACCCCAAGCTCGTCAAGCAGCTCGACCAGCGGCGCGAGGCCGTCGATCCCGACCACCCCGACCAGGCCAAGATCGTCTGGGCGCACGCCGAGGCGCTGGCCTTCGCCTCGCTGTTGACCGAGGGCATCCCGATCCGGCTCACCGGCCAGGACACCGAGCGCGGCACCTTCAGCCAGCGCCACATGGTGCTTCACGATCCGAAGACCGGCCAGGAGCACTGCGCGATGCAGCACCTGCCCGGCTCGCTGGCGCCGATGGAGCTGCACAACAGCCCGCTCTCGGAGATGGCATGCGTCGGCTTCGAGTACGGCTACTCGCAGGAGGGGCCCGAGACGCTCGTGTTGTGGGAGGCCCAGTTCGGCGACTTCGTCAACGGCGCCCAGGTCATCATCGACCAGTTCATCGTCTCCGGCCTGGCCAAGTGGGGCCAGACGAGCCGCCTGACGCTGCTCCTCCCGCACGCCTACGAGGGCTCGGGCCCCGAGCACTCCTCGGCCCGGCTCGAGCGCTTCCTGCAGCTCGCCGCCGAGGGCAACATTCGCGTTGCCTACCCGACGACGCCCGCCCAGTACTTCCACCTGCTGCGCCGCCAGGCGAGGATCGCCAAGCAGCGCCCGCTCGTGGTGATGACGCCCAAGAGCCTGCTGCGCCTGCCGCAGGCCTCCAGCGCGGTGTCCGAGCTGGTCGACGGCCGCTTCCAGCCGGTGCTCGGCGACTCCGGCGTCGATCCAGAGCAGGTCACCCGCCTCGTGTTGTGCACCGGCAAGATCTACTACGACCTGCTTGCCTCCACGACTCGCGAGGAGAACCCCGGCGTCGCCATCGGCCGGGTCGAGCTCCTGTATCCGTTCCCCCAGGCCGAGTTGATGGCGCTGGTCGAGCTCTATCCCAAGCTCGAGGAGGTCGTCTGGGTCCAGGAGGAGCCGCGCAACATGGGTGCCCGCGCCTACATGTCACCGCGCCTGCTCCAGGTCCTGCCCGAGCATCTGCAGTTCGGCTACATCGGCCGCCCCGAGCGGGCCGC
>DATAUL010000003.1:0-3560 GCA_036268255.1 Solirubrobacteraceae bacterium
GCGGTGAACGGCGTGCTCGGCACGAAGCTGGCTCCCTGCCCGTCGGAATCGGCGACGAGGCTGCCGGCGTGGGCACCGCTCTCCGAGCCCGTGACCGAGACGGGCCCCACCTGACCGGCCGGCAACCCGCGGAAGGTGATCTGCGACCCGGGTGCTGCGACGCGCCCGCCGGGAACAGGGAACACGTCGACCGGGGATGTTGCGCCCCGAGAGACACCAGGCGCCCCCAGGCACGCGAGCGCGACCATCACGACCGCCACGCCCGAGGTGACGACCGAGCGGAGTGGGTGAGGCGTGAGCACGTTCATGTCTGGACTCCGGGGTTGAGCGGGTTTCAGGACCGCAACCACAGCCCGGCATCGCAACGGAGCGCGGCCCGGGTTCGCGTCCTAGGTCTGAATGCCCACAACCCGCACCCGGCGCTGGTGTCGCGGCAGACCGGTCAGTCGGTCAGCGCACTGACGAAAATCGCCGGCCGGATCATCGTGCCTCCAACCCGTCGAGCCGGTCGGCGAACCCGATCCTCGGGCGGTGCGGCGCGAATGTCAGAGAGATGACGCCTGGGAGCCACCGGCGCTCCAGAACACCGACAGGCGGGTTCTAACCGCCGCGTGTCTCGGCTGCACCAACTGCTGCTCATCGCCCTGCTGACCGCCGTCTTCGGATGGCCGGCTGCCGCCCGCGCGACCGGCTTCGGCGCGTCGGTGGATGGCGACTTCAACTACTACCTACTGGGCAGCTGGAGCTGGAGCCAGCTGCAGCAGTCGCTTCACAATCTGCGAGCGACCGGCGCCACGCTCGCACGGACCGGGTCCGACTGGGCCGGCACCCAGCCGCGTCGGCCCCGGCGCGGTCGACGCCGTTATGACTGGAAGCACGACGATGTGATTGTCCGCGGCCTCGCGCAGGCTCACCTGCGCTGGGAGCCCTCGCTGGACTACACCCCCCAGTGGGCTCAGCAGCACATCCGGCCTGCTCGCAGCGGGAGCCTCTCCTCGCCGCTGCCCCCGGCGCGCTTTAGCGTGTATGGCGCCTACGTGGCAGCTTTCGCCCACCGCTACGGGGCCGTGGGGACCTTCTGGCGCCAGCATCCCCACCTTCCCCGCCTGCCGGTCACCACATTTGAGATCTGGAACGAGCCCGACTGCAAATGGACCTGGGGACCCGGCGTCGACCTCGAGGAGTACGCCCGTCTCTACACGGTGGCCCGCCAGGCGATCAAGCGCGTCGATCGTCACTCGGTCGTCCTCACCGGCGGTCTGGCATTCACCCGGTCGTCTCTGCCGCGGCTTCTCCACGCTTTCCAGGGGATGCCGCTCGACGCGCTGGCCGTTCATCCCTACGGTGTCAACGCGCGGGCGACGGTGGCGGTCGCGCGGTGGGCCGAGCACGAGATGATCGTCTACGGTCGTGGGCGGGTCCCGCTCGTCGTCAACGAGTACGGCTGGAACTCGGTTCCCAAGAGCTGGCAGGCGATTCCCGAGCGGATCCTGGCCTCAAACATCCGGCAGGCCATCGTTGGGCTCTCGCGGGTACCGCGCGTTCAACAGATCATTCCCTTCGAGTGGTCCGATGCGACGTGGGGGCTTAGCGGCGGAGCGCTCGCCGCCGGGATCGCGAGAGCACGCCACACCGAGTGATGTCAGCGCCATGACACATCCAGGGCTTCCGGACGTGCGCTCCTGGCCATGGTTTAGTTCGGCGCCAGCACACGCGGACCGGATGAGACGACGTGAGCTGCGTACGTGGACATGTCGTGCGCGGCCGGTGTTCAGACGCACGAACCACTCAAAGATCCGCTGGCGTTGCTCGATCGGGACTCGTGGACCGTCGTCATGGACCCTGAGCTCAGCACCCTGGCCGACGCGACGCACCTCAAGGTCGATAGTGCCGCCCGGGCTGGCCGACGCGCGTTGTCAAGCAGCGACCCGATCATCTGCGCCACGATCGACCCACACCGGCCAACGCCGGTCAGGTTGCCGCAGGCACCGAAGCAAACCTGAAACCGCCGGCCCGACCGTCCTGGTCTCCCAGGCCGGCGGGTCGCGATCCTTGGGCTAGGGCGCAGAAAACCGGCTGTGCGCGCCGATGTTCTTCAGCTCTGACTCGGTGACGGCGGCGGCGGCCGGCGGCGCGCTTGCCGGGCGTTCGCGTGGGGCGTGTTCCCCATGCAAACGCTCGTTGAGCCGGTCAGTAGCCTCGTGGGTGGCGCTCGGTGAAGCCGTTGCGGGGGGAGACCCGCCGGCTGGACCAGCGATCGTTCCCGTTGGCCGAGCTTTGTGCCGCCGTGTCGAACCACAGGCCGGCGATGTTCGCGTACACGTGGCCTGCGTTCGCCCAGAGGGTGATCCAGCGGCCGGCGCCAACCACTCCGTAGGACTCCATCTCGCCTGAGTCCTCGGTCGCGGACAAAAGGCCACCCCCGTGCAGAGCAACGCCCACTGACCCCGAGCAGTCGTAGCCGGATGAGTGCCAGCCCCCGTGGCCGCCGCCGTACATATAGGGGGTGAACGCGATTGAGTTGGCGGCCGCGATTACCTGCTTAACCCGCGTCGGCGCATCGGCCGGGGCGACCGCAAGTCCGTCGACCAGGGTGGCGGCGTCGCCCGGAGAGTTCGTCGGGTTCGGCGATCTCGGGGTACCCGGGCTCGATGCGATCGTCGTGCCGTGCCCGATCCACGTCCGAAGTGTCCGTGCGGTACGTGCGCCGGCGGTGCCACTGGCCGGACGGAGGTGTGCGGCGATCTGAAACCGCCTGACAGCAGCTTTCGTCTGTGGCCCGAACACGCCGTCGGCTCTCGTGGCGATCCCGATCTCGGTCAGATAGGTCTGCAGCGTCCGGACGTCGCGCCCCCGGTCGCCGACTCGCAGAACACGGCGCAGCGGCGCCGGGTGAGAGCCCGCGGCCCTGGACGGCGCAGGAGCGAGGTCCAACGCCACCACCGCGCAGAGCACCAGCATCCAGGCCCTTACGTGGCTAGCAGCAACTGGCAAGGCGCGGCGGCGGGCGGTCATGCAGCTCCTGCTTCCGAGCATGGGGATTCCTCCCAGTGAGTCGACGGTGATCTGACTACCTGGCGCCTGCGGGGTTAGCTGACGGGCTCGCACTCGGCTTGAGCGCTACCGACGGATCACCGTCGGATTCGCCCCGGGGGAGGATTGGGTTCCCCGCTCCCCGGGTTGGCAACCGGGGACTCGGCATCCATCAGAACAGCGCGGTTCAGACGAAGTTGCGCCAGCCGCCCGCGGGATCTGTCAGCGTGCGGACTGCAGGCAGCCGGGCCGGAACGCGACCATCGGCAACTCGTGGGCGGGCCGGCGCCGCTGCTCGTCGGTTCCGTCATAAAGTCCAGCCGACCAGCCAGGTCACGACCCCGGGGATCAAGTGCGCCGCCCACCGTTTCGCCGCTCATGGTCAGCGAGCACTCGCCCCGCCTCAGGTACATCGAACTCGCGAGACGCCGGGGAGAAGCGGTCCCGGCCAATCGCGACGTCGACCGCAAGTCCCGCGCGAACGTTGAGATACCACTGAGCAGATCGGCCGAGTCCGGCGATCACGA
>DATAUL010000004.1:0-3630 GCA_036268255.1 Solirubrobacteraceae bacterium
GGACGACGCCGTCAACGGCGCCGCCCCGGATGCCGAGCAGCCCCAGCCGGACGCGCCCTCGGCCTGACGATCGCGCGTGTCCCGTTCATCGGGCTGACGGGCGGCATCGGCGCCGGTAAATCCACGGCCCTGGCCGCCCTGCAGCGGCTGGGTGCCGCCTGCCTGTCGACCGACCGGGTCGTCCACGAGCTCTACGGGTCTCCGGACGTCCGCGACGCGGTCGTCGACCGCTTCGGCCCGGAGGTTCTGACCGAGGGCAGCATCAACCGCGGGGCCGTCGCCGGCAAGGCGTTTGCCACCGACGAAGGCCGCCGCTGGCTGGAGGAGCTCCTGTGGCCGCGCGTGGGGGCGCGGATGCTGGCCTGGCGCCGGGAGCAGGAGCGCGCCGACCCGCCGCCGCGGGCGCTCGTCGTCGAGGTGCCGCTGCTGTTCGAGTCCGGGCTGGACCGTGGCTACGACGCCACGATCGCGGTGATCGCCGACGAGGCGGTGCGCCACGAGCGGGCGTCCGGTCGCGGTCATCAGGCGCTCGGCGAGCGCACCGCCCGCCAGCTGACGCAGGAGGAAAAGTCGCAGCGAGCGACGTACACCGTGGTCAACGACGGGACCGAGGCCGAGCTGGAGTCCAAGCTGTCGTCAATCCTTGACACACTGGTCCAGTGAGTCCCCAGACCGCCACGGCCGCCCGTCGCGAGTCTCAGCGCCGGCAGGCCGGTGGAGCCGTCGCGCGGCGCCGTGCGACCGCCCGGCGCCGTCGCCGCGGGCTCATCGGACTGGTCGTCGCCGCGGGGGTGGTGGTGGGGTTCGTGCTGGCGATGCCACTGGCCCGCCAGGCGGTCGACGAGCTGGGCCTGCCGTTGCACTATTCGGCTGTGATCCGCCAGCAGGCCGCGGAAAAGCGGCTGGATCCGGCGCTCGTCGCGGCGGTGATCTACGCCGAGACGAAGTTCGACCCGCGGACCTCGTCGGCGGGCGCGGTGGGGCTCATGCAGATCCTGCCCCAGACGGCGGAGTTCCTGGCCCGTCGCTCGGGGGCGACCACCTTCACGCCCGCCGATCTGTCGAGGCCGCAGGTCAACATCGCCTACGGCAGCTACTACCTGCGGTACCTGCTCGACGAGTACCGCGGCTCCCGGGTGCTGGCGCTGGCCGCCTACAACGGGGGCGAGGCCAATGTCGATCGTTGGATCGCGGCCGCCCACGGCGCCCAGCTGACGATCGACGAGATCCCGTTCCCCGAGACGCGCGCCTACGTGAGCCGCGTGCTCTCCGCTCGCGGCGACTACCGCCGCTCGTACGCCGGGCAGCTCGGCTACGGCTAGTGCGCAAACGCGGTCCGAAGCTGACCGCGGGCACGGCCGGGTTTCCCGGACCGCCGACTAAGCTCAAGTAAGTGCCCAAGTTCGAGCTCGATAGCGCTTTTGTTCCCACCGCGGACCAGCCCGCGGCGATCGAGTCGCTGGCCCAGGGCATCGAGGCCGGCGAGCGCGCTCAGACGCTGCTCGGGGCCACGGGAACCGGCAAGACGATGACGATGGCGGCGACGATTCAGGCCGTCCAGCGCCCGTCGCTGATCATCGCGCACAACAAGACGCTGGCGGCCCAGCTGTGCAACGAGTTCCGGACGTACTTCCCGACCAACGCGGTGGAGTACTTCGTCTCCTACTACGACTACTACCAGCCCGAGGCCTACGTCCCCTCCAAGGACCTGTACATCGAGAAGGACTCGGCGATCAACCAGGAGATCGACCGCCTGCGCCATGCCGCCACCGCCGGTCTGTTCGCGCGCCGCGACGTGGTGATCGTGGCCAGCGTGTCGTGCATCTTCGGCCTCGGTTCGCCCCAGACCTATGACGACAACCTGCAGACGCTGAACAAGGGGGAGATGATCGATCGCGACAAGCTGCTGCGAAAGCTCGTCTCGATCCAGTACACGCGCAACGACACCGCGCTGTCGCGGGGGACGTTCCGGGTCCGTGGCGAGACGCTGGAGATCTTCCCCGCCTATGCCGAGACGGCCTACCGGGTCGTGCTCTTCGGCGACGAGGTGGAGCACCTGCAGCACTTCGACCCGGTGACCGGCGAGGTGATCGAGGACGACCTCGAGCACGTCGCGATCTGGCCGGCTTCGCACTACAACGTCCGCGACGGGATGATCGAGGACGCGGTCGCCGAGATCGGGCGTGAGCTGAACGCGCGCACGGCCGAGCTCGATCAGCAGGGCAAGCTGCTGGAGTCCCACCGTCTGCGCCAGCGCACGCAGTACGACATGGAGATGCTGCGCGAGCTGGGGTTCTGCAGCGGGATCGAGAACTACTCACGGATCCTCGACGGCCGCAACCCCGGGGATCGCCCCTACTGCCTGCTGGACTACTTTCCAAATGACTTCGTCTGCTTCATCGACGAGTCACATCAGACGGTGCCGCAGATCGGCGGCATGTACGAGGGCGACAGGTCGCGCAAGCAGACCCTCGTCGACTACGGCTTCCGCCTGCCGAGCGCGCTGGACAATCGCCCGCAGACGTTCGCCGAATTCCTCTCGATCACCCCGCAGATGGTGTTCGTGTCGGCGACCCCCGGGGAGTACGAGCGCAGCCATTCCCCCCGGATCGTCGAGCAGATCGTCCGCCCGACGGGAATCATCGATCCCGAGGTGGAGGTCCGCGAGACCAAGAACCAGATCGACGACCTGATGAACGAGATCCGCGTCCGCGTCGACCGCAACGAGCGGACGCTGGTCACCACGTTGACCAAGAAGATGTCCGAGGACCTGACCGACTACCTGCTCGAGATGGGCTTCAAGGTCCGCTACCTGCACTCCGAGATCGACACCCTGGAGCGGATCCAGATCATCCGCGAGCTGCGTCTCGGCGAGTACGACGTGCTCGTCGGCGTCAACCTGCTGCGCGAGGGCCTCGACCTGCCCGAGGTCTCGCTGGTGGGCATCCTCGACGCCGACAAGGAGGGCTTCCTCCGCGGCGCGACCTCGCTGATCCAGACGATCGGCCGGGCCGCCCGCAACGTCGACGGCACGGTGCTGATGTACGCCGACAAGCACACCGCGGCGATGACGTCGGCGATCGAGGAGACCGACCGCCGGCGCGCGATCCAGCGGGCCTACAACGAGGAGCACGGGATCACGCCGGAGACGATCGTCAAGGGCATCTCCGACATCGCCGAGTTCCTGATGTCGGATTCCAAGGTGCCCAAGTCCAGGCGCCGTCGCCGGCGCGCCGCCGGCTCGATGGCGCCCGCCGAGATCGAGAAGGCGATCGTCGAGTTGGAGGAGGAGATGCTCGCCGCCGCCGAGGATCTGCGCTTCGAGTACGCCGCCAAGTTGCGCGACGAGATCCGCGATCTCAGGCGTGAGCTCGATCAAGCGGTCGCCGCCAGCTGACGCGCCGGTATCCGGCTGCTTGTCCAAAACACGCGCCCGCATGCGGGTTTCCGATACGCTGAGGCAGCTCTCTATAGCTTTCAACGGAGGTTACGCGTGGCGCTGGACAGGCAGAGCATCGAGAAAAAGGACTTCCCTGTAGGGCGCCGGGGTTACGATCCGGAAGCCGTCGACGCCCACCTCTCATCGCTCGCCGACGAGATCGCCGACCTCAAGCGCACGGCCCGGCGGCG
>DATAUL010000005.1:0-6527 GCA_036268255.1 Solirubrobacteraceae bacterium
GGTCCCGGCTTCCCCCAGTTCTCCAGGTCACCCGACACGACCGTGTGATCGAGCAGGTGGGCGGCTGCGAACACGTAGCTGATCGACCCCGAGCAGTCATACGCCGTGTCCTCGTAGGTCATGTGGCCGCCGCCGTAGCGGTAGGGCAGGCGCGCGATCTCGTTGCCGGCGGCGATCACCTCCTGGACCTCGGCGGGGGCGCCGACCGGCGCCACCGCCAGTCCGCCGGGGGTCAGCGTCGCCTGATTGGAGTTGGCCGTCATCCCGCTCTGGGCCAGTTGCTTGCGGATCTCGGCCTCGCTGATCGGCTGAGGCAGCGACCGGACCTGCGCGGCGGGCTCGACGCTCACCCCGGCGCTGACGCCCGACGGCGGCGCCGTGATCCGGGCGGCCGAGCCGGCCGTCGGCTGCACCGCCTGCGGGTGCACGTGGTAGCTGGGCGCGTCGGCGCGCGTCGTGGTCTGGGCATGCGGCGCGGGCGCCGAGGGATGGGACTGGCCGCACCCCGCACACACCACCACTGCCGCCGCGAGCGTGATGACTCCGCGCTTGCGCACGCTGTTCAGTATGACGATCGGCTGCCGCCATCGAACCCGGTTGACCACGTCCACGGCAGGTGGTGTAGTTGCTCACATTCCTCCGCGAGACGGACGTTCCCGTGTGCCTGACCGGCCAGGTGGAGGTGAGCTTCAGCAGCGACGCCCTGGCACAGTGCGGATGTGGATATGTCGGGACTGATTCCTGGCAGCCGCAGGGTGGGGGAGATCTCGACGTCCTTGCGTACCGCCGGCACGGCCGGCGGCAGTTCGGCTTCTCAGGCGTCGTGCGCTCTACCGTGGTCCTGCGTCTGGGTCGCGCGCGGGCCACCCACCCATCGCACCCGGTCCCGGCGCCCTCGGCTCCGGGGCACGCGAAGCGGATCAGGGCGATCACAGTCACCTACTTCGAGCGCCTGCGGGCAAGCGCCGTCACGGACGTGCGCACTCTGACGGGCCCCGGGCAGTGTGGCCCGTTCGACGCCTGCGGGCTGAGCGGTGCGATTACGATGGCGCCCGCGCCCCCCCACGGCGGATCCGTCTCCCTCTTCGCCGAAGCCTCCTCGGCGCGACCTGCTCGCAGCGGTTGGGCTCAGCACCCACGGAAATCCGGCCCGGCTCGGCGTGGCCGGCGGTGGTGAGCAGCCGCTGCGCGGCACGGTCGCGGCCGACCTGCACCAAGGTGGGGAGTGCCGGGATCAGACACGCAGCATCGGTCCAGCTGCAGAGCCACGCCGGTCGCCTGCTCATGTCGCTGTCGCCCGTGTCCACGTCCGGCACCGATCCGCTGCGCACCCGCTGCCGGGACCTGAGTTGGGCCAGCACGCGCTCACGCGCGCGGCGCTGTCCCGCGGCGCCCTGCGCCGGCAGGTGGTCACCGTGGCGCTGAAAGGCAACGCGTTCGGCGACGGCCCGTACCGGCTCCGAACCCGTTCCACGATGACGCTCACGTTACGCCGAGTTCGCGTCCGGATCCTGACCTACCGGATGCCCTCGCCGCCGTCGTGAGCCGCCGAGCTCCCCGGGCTCAGTCGTCCAGGTTGCCGTCGTAGAGCGCAAACACGGCGCCCTGTGGGTCGGTGGCGACGGCGATGCGTGCGATCCCGATGTCGGTCGGCTCGCCGAGTACCGCGCCGCCGAGCTCGGTCACGCGCGCGACGGCGGCGTCGATGTCGTCGACGGCGAAGTACACGAGCCAGAACGGCGGCGCCCCAGGCGGCATCGGCGGGCGGATGCCGCCGTTGGAGCGCCCGTCCGCGGTCGTGATGACCAGGTAGGGCATGTCGCCCTCCATCGGACTCGTGGTCCACCCGAAGAGCTCGCCGTAGAACTGGGCCGAGCCCTCCATATCGGGCGACCCGAGCTCGTTCCAGCACAGCGCTCCCGGGGCGTTGACCAGTGCCGCGCCGATGTGATCGCGCGGCTGCCAGACGAGGAAGTAGGCGCCCTGTGGGTCCTGGACGACTCCCATCCGGCCGGCCTGCATGACGTCGAACGCGGGCGCGTGGACCGTCGCTCCGAGCTCCCGCGCGCGCTCGAGGGCGGCATCGGCGTCATCGACTGTGATGTAGGAGTTCCACAGTGGCGGAACCCCGTTGTCGCGTTGCTGCTGGGGTTGGGGCGAGATCGCCGCCACTGGCTTGCCGCCGAGCGCCGCCATCGAGTACGAGGTGCTCTCGTCGATGGGCGTGTCGGTGATCTCCCAGCCGAACAGGGACGAGTAGAACGCCTTCGCCGCCTGCTGGTCGGGGGTCGTCAGGTCGGTCCAGCTGAACGTCCCGGGTGTGTACTGCGTTCGTTCTCCCATGCCGACGACGCTACCGCACTCCTCACGCCCTGGCCAGGCCGGAGCCAACCCAGTCCGCGGCGCCGCGGGCACCGGGCGGGGCGAAGAAGTAGCCGCCCCCGACAGGCGTGATGTAGTCGGTCATCGGCTCTGTCTCCAGCCGCCGCTGGATCGTGGCGAACTGGCGCTCGGGGTCCTGGTTGAAGGCCACGAACACGAGCCCCTGATCCAGGTTGCCGGCATCGTCGACGCCGCGGTGATAGCTGTAGCCGCGCCGCAGGATCCGCTGGCCGGTGGTCGCAGCAGTCCGCGGATTGGCCAGGCGGATGTGGGCGTCCAGCGGGATGCGCTGCCCGTCCGGGTCCAGGTCGAAGCGCGGATCCTGGTATTCGTGCGTGCCGCCCAGCGGCGCCCCGCTGACCCGATCGCGGCCGATCATCTGCTCCTGCTCGAGCATGCCGACCCGGTCCCAGAACTCGACGTGCTGACGGATCGTGCGCACGACCATGTAGGTCCCGCCGGCCGTCCAGCGTGGCTCGTCGCCGGCGGCCCACACCAGCCGCTTCATCAGTGCGGCGTCGGTGACGCTGGGATTCGCCGTACCGTCGCGGAAGGCGAACAGGTTGCGCGTGCTGCTGTTCGGGTGAGGACCGCGCTGCGCGGTCTGAAACCCGTCGATCGTCCAGCGCGCGACCAGCTGGCCGGCCACGCCGCGCATCAGTTCGCGCATGGTGTGCACGATCGTGTCGCGCTGTCCGGCACAGACCTGCACGAGGACATCGCCGCCGGCCCGCGCGGGGTCGAGCTCGTCGAGCGCGAACGCCGGCATCGGGGTGAGGCGACGCGGGCGTTTGTGGGCGAGCCCGTATCGCTCGTCGAACAGCGACGCGCCCAGCGCGACCGTCACCGTCAGTGAGTCCGGGCTGTTGTAGGTCCCGAGGATCCCGGAGTCCGGCGGCGGATCGTCGACGGGCGCCGCCCCGACGAACTCGCCCTGACTGAGCAGGCGTGCCTGGGTGGAGATCTGCTGCAGCGACTCGAACAGCTCCGCCGGGGTGGTGGCGACGCTGTCAAGGGCGAGGAACGTCGCCTGGTTGGGGCGGGGAGTGAGGATGCCCGGCTGATGGGCGCCGTCGAACCGCACCCGTGCCAGCAGCTGGCGATCGGCCACGACGCCGGCCTCCGTCGCCAGGTCGGGTGCAGTCCCGGCGCGGGCGCCGGACGCACCCGTCAACGCGACCGCAGCCCCGCCGGCGCCGAGCGATGCCAGCGAGCCCGCAAGGAAGCGACGGCGGTTGAGCGGGTTCATTTGGGTGGCGGAATCTTGGGGATCTGCGGCACGTTCTGGGTCTCGAGCGTCCCCGGGACCTCCGAGAGGGCGCCGAGCGTTCCCGCGAGGCTGCCGTCGACTCGCTCGCGCTCTGTTTGGCTCAGTTGCGTCAACGTCGGCCAGTCGCCGTCGCGCAGGCGAACGGAGTTGAGGACGTGCTGGAGGCGTGCCAGCTCGTTCTGGCTGGCTCCGAGCGCGTTCTCGCGGCCCTGCAGGAGCGGGGCCAGGGTGCCGATGACCTCGCGTGTGACGGCCACCCCGGCCGCGGTCCCCAGCACCCCGGCCTGGCTCCAGGGCACCTGTGATCCGCTCATGAGGTCGCGCTGGGCGTCCTCGAGGATCTCGTGGGCGCGGGTGGCGTAGTCCAGAGGCGAGATGGCGACCGTCGGCAGTGTCCGGCGCAGCCTGGCGGCCGCCGTGGCCAGCGCCGCCGCCGCCGGGAGGAGCGACCGCGTGGGGGCTCCCGTCCACAGGCCCTTCTCGATCCGGTGCAGCCCCGTGAACCGCCGCTCCCCGAGCGAGGTGGGTACGCCGGCCAGCTCGTTGTTGAGCTCGTCCGGGAGAAGGCCGTAGACGGCACCGAGATGCAGGTAGTCGGCAAACGCCGTCGTCCAGGCACGCTGGGCGACGGCGCGGTTCCCGGCGCGCAGGGCCACCCGTAAGCGGGTCACGTTCCGGGCGAGGGTGGCCGCCCAGCGCTCGGCGTAACGGCGGTAGGCGGCGATCGGTCGATCGAAGACGCGTGGGCCGATGGGATCCAGGTCGGAGGCCAGTTGACCGGAGGAGTCGATTCCCTGCTCGCGCTCCGCGATCAGCGTGCCGTAGGTGCGGGCGGAGATGTTGGAACCGAACACGGTGTCCTGGTGGGTGTGAAGCGTGTTGGTCCCCGACTGACGGGCGGCGACGCCTGCCTGCGCACGTGCCGGGCCGGTGCGATCGTGCGATCCGGGGATCAGCGCCGCGCCCACCAGGGCCATCACGGCGAGCAGTGCGACGACGACTGCTCCACGGAGGCGGGACATCGGATGCCACGCTAGCCGCCGGCCAGCCGACGCTTGTTAACGCGGTGTGGCCCTCGCGTCACCAAGATGGACACGGCCGGTTGACGCCAGGTTCACACCCGTCGCGGGCGGACGACGGAGGATGCCGGGCGTCGTCGCGAGGGCGGCCGCGGCACGCATCCAGGTCAGCCGTCCGCCAACGAGCAAAGGAGCTCAGTTGCACTCTGGCAAGAAGTTGCTGGCGGCAGCGCTCAGCGCCGCGGCCACCGGCGCTGCTGTCATCGGGCTGTCGGTCTCCTCGGCGAGTCCGGGGCCCCCGGCGGACCCGGCGACCCCAGCGGCCGCCACCACGCAGACGCCGATCAAGCACGTGGTCGTGCTCTTTGACGAGAACATCTCGTTCGATCACTACTTCGGCACCTATCCCTACGCCGAGAACAAGCCGGGCGAGCCGCCGTTCCACGCCCTGCCGAACACGCCATCGGTCAACGGTCTCTCCAACAGCCTGCTGACCGCCAACCCCAACAGCGACCTGCCGCAGCGGCTGGCTCCGACTCAGGCCCTGACCTGCGATCAGAACCACGGCTACACGGCGGAGCAGAGCGCCTTCGACATGGGCCTCATGGACAAGTTCGTCCAGGACACGACCGGCGGCGGCTGTACCCAGACGACCTACGCGGACTCGGGCAGCTACGGGCCCAACGGGATCGTCATGGACTACTACGACGGCAACACCGTCACCGGCCTGTGGAACCTCGCGCAGCACTTCACCCTCAACGACGAGGACTACACCACGCAGTTCGGCCCCTCCACTCCCGGCGCGCTGAACCTGATCAGCGGCAACACCAACGGCACGACGCTGCACGGAGCGACCACCGATGCGGGGTCGTATGCGAACGGGACGATGATCGGCGACGTCGAGCCGCTCTATGACCAGTGCTCCAATGCCGGTACGCCGCTCAACAGCGACGGCACACCGGGTGGAACCACCGCGTCGCTCTCCGGTACCAATGTCGGCGACCTGCTCAACCGCAAGAGCCTCACCTGGGGCTGGTTCCAGGGTGGGTTCACGCCGTCGCAGAGGAGCAGCGGCCGCGCGATCTGCGGCTCGGTCACCGATACGACCAGTCCGGACTACATGCTGGGCAAGCACAACAACATCGGCAACTCGCCGTCGGCCGACTACTCCGAGCACCACGAGCCGTTCCAGTACTACGCGAGCACCTCCAACCCCGACCACGTCTCGCCCAGCTCGGTGAGCCAGGTCGGCACCAGCGCCCCAGCGGGCGTCAACCATCAGTACGACCTGACCTGGTTCAACCAGGCTGTGGCCGCGGGCGACATGCCGTCGGTGTCGTTCCTCAAGGCTCCCGAGTACGAGGACGGCCACGCCGGCTACTCCGACCCACTCGACGAGCAGCGGTTCCTGGTCGACGAGGTCAACCAGATCGAGCAGTCGCCTGACTGGTCGAGCACGGCGGTGGTCATCGCCTACGACGACTCCGACGGTTGGTATGACCACCAGGAGGGGCCGATCATCCGCCAGTCGCAGGACGTCAACAACGACACCCTGAGCGGCCCGGGCAAGTGCGGTTCAGGTGCGACTGCCCCGGCGCAGAACGATCGCTGTGGACTCGGCACGCGGATCCCGCTGCTCGTGATCTCACCGTGGGCGAAGCAGAACTACGTCGACAGCACAACGACCGACCAGTCGTCGATCACCCAGTTCATCCAAGACAACTGGAACCTCGGCCGGATCGGCTCGGGCTCGGCTGATTCGGCGGCCGGGTCGCTGATGGGAGCGTTCGACTTCAACCAGAAGTACGGACACGCCCCGGCGATCATCATGGATGACAACACCGGCGAGATCACCA
>DATAUL010000006.1:0-3342 GCA_036268255.1 Solirubrobacteraceae bacterium
GAGTACCCGATCGCGAAGTTCTACCTCGACGCTCGCGTACAGACGATCTTCGGCGGCACGACCGAGATCATGAAAGAGATCGTCGGCAGGTCACTCGGCGTTTAGGAGAACTGTGGCGGTCGCATGCTGGTGAAGGCTTCGACCGCCTCGCGAAACTCCGCCCCGCGTGATGCTTCGACAGTCAACGTGTAGGCCCGAGCCAACGCCTCGCCGTACGTCGAGTCGAGATCGGTCCGTACCTGCCGCTTGATCGTCTCCGTCGCCCCCGGTGCGCGGTTCGCGGCAACGTCGCGGGCGTACTCGATGACGGCGGGAATCAGCTGGTCGGGCTCGACGACCCGGCTGACCAGACCGATGCGCATGGCCTCATCCGCGGTCACGGTCCGACCAGACAGCAACAGGTCGAGGGCGCGCTCCGCGCCGATCACCCGCGGTAGCCACCAGGAGATCGCATGCTCCGCCGGCAGGCCGCGACGTGCGAAAGCCGTCGTGATCGTTGCCGTCGAGGACATGAACCGGAGGTCGCAGACATCGCTTGGATGAACCCGATCCCCGCGCACCCGCCATTGATCGCCGCGACCAGTGGCTTGCGGAACATCAGCGTCTTGGTGAACGGGATCCGGTCGCTGTAGCCGAGACCCAATTCCGCGATATGAGCCAGGCGGTCGCTGCTTGCTCCGGGACAGAACATCCGTCCGGATCCGGTCATCACCACGACCCGCACCGCAGGATCCGTGTCGACCGCATCGAGTCGCTCGTAGAACATCGCCTCGAGCTCGGAACTCCACGCGTTCTGCCGTTCCGGGTCGTCAAGCGTCAGGACGGCCACGCCAGCGTCGATCTCGAGGTGCACGGCAGGCATCCCCGGACGCTATCGGCGCTATACGTCGGTCGACAGGCGCGCTAGGTACCGGTCGCCGACCCGCGTACGTCCTCGCAACAGTCCCTTCGAGTTGTCCATCTGCACCAGCCACGCGGGCTTGCCGTTTGGCAACCGCGCGGACCGGATCAGGGTTCCTAGTTGGTCCCGAAGAGCCCACGCCGTAATACGCACTCGATCGCCAGCCGTGAGATCCGCTCGACGGGACAGGTAGTACTGCGGCACCCAACCGGTCTACCTCAGGTGGCCGAGAACGGCACTTACTCGACGTTGTGGTCTCGCCGCTTTGACCAGATCTTGCGGCCAATAACTGCCGCGGCGGGTGACCAACCATCGGTCTTGATCGCCTTGAGCCCGATGACGGCCATGACGACGAAGAGAACACCACCGACAATCACCGCGCCGAAGACGGCCGGCCCGAGCCAGCTCATGATGGGAGTGTGTCGGAGTTCGGCACCACTATTAATCGCTGGCCGCTTGGCCATTCGGCGAGATCAGCACGTCGATCGCCCGGTTGATCCTGAGCCGATCAAACGCGAGATATCCGATCGCTGGAAACAGCAAGAAGATCGAAACGCCAGCCATGACCAGCGCGTACACAACACCGGACGCGCCGCTGGCGAGCGTCGAGATGGCAGCGACAGCCATGCCCGCTACGACCGCCGCCGTGCCGGCCAGGTGGCGCCGCCTTCGCGTGCGCCTCAAAAAGTCCACCGTTGCGGGACTTCCGTGATCAGTGACTAGGTAGCGACTCGGATCGACCGAAATCGTGCGTCGCGGCGGCCCGTCGCCGAGTTTCCGCATCGACGCCAGCAGGGTGACACCGGCGATGGCCATGGACCCCGCACACACGGCCAGCGCGACCGCCGCGATTCGCGTACCGGTGGAGAACAGCAAGATCGCCTGCACCCCGAAGAAGACCGCGCCAATCCCACAGCCCGCTGCGACGCGACGAACTCTGCCGGCCGGGGTTTCGTCACGCCAAAAGCTCGGTTTGGGAGCGTCCAGGCTCATGAGCGCCCGGCGCATTCATGCTTGGTGATCGGGCGGGCTACCTCACGCCGCCATCTATGTATCGAGAGTCGAACGACGGCCGCCAAGAGGACGAACTCAATCGTCGCGCATATCCAGTACTCCCAGACGTGTTCAACGAACGCGACCTGCGACGTGAGTGCCACCAACGCGGCCAACGGCAGCACGAAACAGAAAGCGTGGGCGAGTACCCGTCTCGGGCTCCGGGCGTGCTGCGCGGCTCGCTCGGCATCCCACCTTGCGTACCTGGCGACGAGTTCCACCACACGCACAGTGTGAGGTCATGGGCCTCGTCCGATCTATGGCTAACTCGGATGGTTTATGCCCGACTCAGAACGCCGAGTCGACTACACGAGATCGGCACCTATAGGTCGCGGTCGCTAAAGAACTGTCTGGACGCTCGTCGGGATTGTGCGGCGAGGATGAATCCCGAGGCAACGATGAAGCCCACGATTGCGATGGTGTCTATGACCGTGTCGGTCGGCCACACGCCCTCAACTCCGATGAACACACCAAGGTTCAATATCGCCGCTATCCGACCCTGTCGCGACCAACTCATTTGTCGGCGTGGCTGGCGCATCTTCTCCAAGACCGGGCGATCGCCCGGGATCGCACGGCCGAGCACCCGGTCATCGAGACTCCGAAGCCGCTCAGTCAGTCGATCAGAACCAGCATGCACCAGCTGATGATGCCAGTCAGAATCGAGCGGTAGCGCCGGATCACCCACACGCGTGCGGCACCTTCCGTGCGGGGATGCCAGTTCAGACGATCACGAACGGCACCTGCGTCACGACAGGTTCGCCCCAACTTGGCTTCGTGAAGGACGCGGAAGATATAGCCCTCACCGCCCGGTCCGGAGCAAATATTTCCACGCCCTGGAAGAGCCCATGACATCGGCCAAGGTCGGAGATAGACCTGCGTCGCCGCGACTGGCTCAAGGCGACATCCCTTCGCTGTGAGCATTCCTCCATCGGGCAGCGCGATCACCAGAAATGCGGTGCGATGCGGCCTGATGATTACGGGTGGGTCCCGGAGGGTCCGCTTGCGGCTCACGATGTACCCGACCTGCTGATTGTTCGCTTCGGTGTAGCCAACCGCCGGGTTGCCTGTGATCGCACAAGCGTGGCGGCCGTCGTTGCGCAGTGTGAGCTTCGAATAGGCGGTACCGGCACCGGCACCATCTCCCGTGATCGAAACTGCCAGCTGGTCGCGGTGGCATGTCGTCGTACCGGCATCGGAGGCGGCGAACATCTCGGCCGAGTGCCTTGCGACGCGGCCTTCGACGATGGCCGTCGGTGCCGTACGGGGCGATGGACCAGTGAAAGCCCCGGACCCACCAGCGCTACAACCGGCGATGAAGGTCCCAATCACCACACTGGAGACGAGCCTGGAGCGAAGGACGATCATCTGCTGATGATCGTCTCGGATAG
>DATAUL010000007.1:0-15719 GCA_036268255.1 Solirubrobacteraceae bacterium
TCGAGCGCACGGCGCACCACCCGACGCGCCCGTTGGGCGTGGGCGAGCGTGGCCCGCGCCTCGGCGAGCAACTCGTGTCCGGCCGCGGTCAGGCGCACGCCTCGCGGCAGGCGCTCGAACAGTGAGCCGCCCAGCTCAGCCTCGAGCGCGCGGATCTGCTGGGAGAGCGACGGCTGGGAGACGAGGAGCCGCTCCGCCGCCTGGGTCAGCGACCCCGACTCGGCGATCGCGACGAAGTATTCGAATTGGCGCAGGTTCACGATTAGGCATAAGTATTACCTATCTCGGAGCCTGTGAACCCGTCTGGATCTTATGCTTCTGGCCCTCTAGCGTCTTCTGAGAGGCAGCGAGAGGTCAGAACACGAGACAGAACGGATACGCCCATGACCCCGCCCCGCCCCGATCCCCGCTCCAACCAACTGCGCACCGCGCTCGAGCACGCCCAGCGACTGACCGACCCGCGACCCGAAGGCTCCGCCTACAGCGAGGCCTGGTCCGCCCAGGCCACCCACGTCGGCGACCTCAGCGTGCTGGCGCTGGCGGCGCTGCGCGACTGACGCGCTAACGCTTGTCCGGCGGCTCGCCGGTCAGCTTCGATCCGAGCTCGTCGATCAGATCCGCGAACCGCTTGGTCACCGGCGAGCTGCGGACCTCCTTCTGAGCCTCGGTGACGCGGTCCGAGATTCCCGAGGCGGCGTCGGAGAGAATCTTGGAAAAGCTGTCGTCGGTTGAGATGTAGCCGAGCTCCTCGTCGGAAGGACGCTCGCGGTCACCCTGGGCGCGGGCCGCTGCCTGCGCGGCCGCCTGGCGGGCCCGGCGCACCGCCTGGTCACGGGCCGCCCGCAACTCGGCCTCCATCGCCGTCAGACGCGAGCCGATGTCCGAATCGTCGGCCGGCGCGGAGGAGGTCGAGCTGGAACTTGACGTTCGCCGGCTGCCGGAGACGCGCGCCCGGCCGCCGGACTTCCGCAGGCGCCGAAGCTCGGCATAGGCTTCCTGGACCTCCTCGAAGCGGCGGGCCGACTCGGCCGAACCCCCGTTGTGGTCCGGGTGGTGAAGCTGCACCAGCCGCCGGTAGGCCGCGCGCACCTCCGCGTCGTCGGCCGAGTGGCTGACACCGAGGGTCTGGTAGGGATCAGGGCGCGCGGGCATCTCCCCATAGGGTAATCGCGGGCCCGCCACCCGGCGGGACGTCAGGCGTTCGCGGCCGGGGCGCTCACGTTCAGCGTGCGCCGCAGGAACTCGACCTGGTGGGAGACCGCGTGCACGAACGGCTCGCCCACGTAGCAGTCCAGGCGGGCAACCAGCCGGCCCGGGCGGTAAAGCCCGACACGGAGCGCGACCCGGGCGCCGACCTGGTTGACCCAACCCGTCTGCGCCGGCGTCAGCGCCGCGAACCCCGGCTCGGCGTCACGTGAGGTCATCATCGCGAAGGTCCCGGGTGGCCCGACGGCGGGGACGTAATGCGGAGGCCGGCCGACGAGCGCGCCGCGCTGGTCGCGCAGCGCGGCGATCGCCGACAGCGCGATGTTCCTGGCGCCCAGCGTGGGCAGCGTCGCCAAGCCCGTCGGTGAAGGGGCACTGTGCGACGACGGACGCGATCTGGGCATCCCGGGCGGCGACGATCAGTACGTGGCCGCCGGAGAACGATGAGCCGACCAACGCGACCCGCGCCGGGTCGATCCAGTCGGTCGCGCGCGCGTGTGTGACCGCCGCGGAAGTCGGCCTGCTGGCGTCCGATGTCAAGCAGCTGACGCGGCTCTCCCGCGCTGGCGCCGAAGTGCCGATAGTCGAACAGGAGCACGCCCATGCCCGCGGTGCGGAAGCGATCGGCGTAGGCGTCGAGCCGCTGCTCGCGGGTGGCGGAGAAGCCGTGCGCCATGACCACGACCGGGTGGGGCCCTCGCCGTCAGGCCGGTACAACCACGCGGCGCACTCGACGCCGTCCGAGCTGAACACCACGTCGGTTCGCTGCATCATGCGAGCGGGGTCCCGCCGCCGGGGATCGTGTCCGGCGTCGTGGGCGTCGCGCGCGGGGGCGCCGTGGTCGTGCCCGGCCCGGGCGCCGGCGGTTGTCCGGGGCCGGTCTTCGGCGTGCCGTTGTCGCCCGGTTGATCCGGCGCGCGCAGCCACTCCACGATCTGCCCGTTCTCAATCAGAAAGTTCGTGCGCGCCGTCTCGCCGGTTCCGGAGCCGCAGCCGCCGCCACCGCCCCGGCCCGGACGGTCGGTGAGCCGGAACAGGGCGTTGACGAAGCGTCCCACGCGGCGGGTCGAGATCAGCTCGGCGCCGCACGGCAACGCCGCGTTGGCGATCTGCGCATCGGTGCGGCTGCGAATCCGTACCGGTGGTGCGTCGCCGAGAAAGATCACGCTGGGGAGCCGGAAGAAAGCCGCGGCAGCGGCGACGTGTCCGCTGCGCAGAGCCCGCGACCAGCCGCGGATGACGCGCACCGCGTCCATGGGAGCGCCCCCGGCGGAGAAGCGCGGGCTGTGGCCGCGATGCAGGAGCGTCGACGAGCCCGAGCCACATCCCCCGAGCGTCAGCGCTCCGGCCACCAGCAGCGTCGTCAATCGCATCCGCCGATGATCGCACGCGGCCGGCGGATGTCTCGGATAGGCCGGCGTGGTCAGCGGCTCGACGGTCCCGACGCTGCTGCGGTTGGCTCGCGACGGGCGGATCGTAGTTTCTTCTGTCGGGCCGGCCGCGAGGCGGTATCCTTGTGTTTGGTAGGGCAGGTCAATTCTTACCAAGGAAGAGTAAGCATTGTCTACATCGGGATGGGAACAGGTCTCGCAGTTAGCTACTCGGGAGCCGACGTTCGGTCACCGGCGAGCGCTGACCGAGGACGCGCTGGCCCAGCTGGGCCCGCTGCGCGCGGCGCTCGACGCGTACCGGCGCACGTGCGACACCGTGTATCTGGACGGGGCATTCGCCGCCGCCCGCGCGTTCATCGCGGCGCTGCCATGGGTCGGAGGGCGGACGCGCCCGGACCTGGAGGAGCTGCGCTGGGTGACGCGGGCCGTGCCCGAGTTCTCCGAGCTGCTCTCGAGCGCCGCCGACGAGGCCGAGCGGGCGATCTCAGCGAGCCTCGTGCAGACCTGGCGCACGCTCGGGCTGCGGACGGTTCCACCCGGCTGGACCGGGCCGGAGGTGGAGTCCGCGCGCATGCTGTTCGCCTGCACGTGCGCGGCTGGCGCGTCGCCCCCCACCGAGCGGGTGCCCGCCGGACTGCGGGGGCTGACCGCGGTGCGGGCCGCCCTCCAGCTCACCGCCGAACTGGCAGCCGACGAGCGGCTGTGGGAGCGCGCGCTCGGACAGCACTATGACTCCGTGCGCCACCGCTACGCCCGGCGCACCACGTGGCGCAACCGAGGACTGGCCGACCTCCTGCGCGACAACGGCGGCGTGCAGCGCGCCGTGAGCGCGCGCCTTGAACGATGGCTGACCGAAGGGGCACGCCTGCCCGCGCTCGCCGGCGAGCTTGAGGCCGCGCTCGTGCACGAGCGCACGCCGGTGCGCTTCGCCTGACCGGCCGCGGCGGGTGCGCACGCCACCCGTTATGGGATAGTTTCGGCGTCCCCAACGAAGGGCAGGAACGCGTCATGTCCGAGCCGCAAGTGCAAGCACAAGAGTCGGAGCCCGAGACGGTCCCGGTACAGCCGGCCGCCGATGAGGTGCTCGAGGACGAGCTGCTCGTCGAGGAGGTCTCGATCGACGGCATGTGCGGTGTCTACTAGCAGCGCCGACGCCGCCACGTTCGACCCCAGCCGCCGCTACAAGCTGCATCCCGACCTGGCACTGCGTCCCGAGCGTTTCGGCGCGCTGCTGTATCACTACGGCACGCGCCGGCTGACGTTCCTCAAGTCCCCGCAGCTGACCGCGATCGTGCGCGACATCGGCGACTACCCGTCGGTGGACGCCGCTCTCGACGCCCACGAGATCGAGCCAGGGCGACGGCCCGCCCTGCTGCGTGCCCTCGCCACGCTCGAGTCATCGGAGGTCATCAGTGTCAACTGACACCGCCAGTCCGGAACTGCGCAACCACTTCAAGCACGGCCTCGATGCCCCCATCTGCCTGACGTGGGAGGTCACCTATGGCTGCAACCTCGCGTGTGCCCATTGCCTCTCCTCCTCGGGCAAGCGTGACCCCCGGGAGCTGTCCACCGAGGAGTGCCGCCATCTGATCGACGAGCTGGCGCGGATGCAGGTCTTCTACGTCAACGTCGGCGGCGGCGAGCCGCTCGTCCGCCGCGACTTCCTCGATCTCGTCGATCACGCCGTCGAGCGCAAGGTCGGCGTGAAGTTCTCCACCAACGGCGCGCTGATCACTCCTCAGGCGGCGCGGCGCATCGCCGCCACCGACTACCTCGACGTGCAGATCTCGATCGACGGCGCCACGCCGGAGACCAACGACCCGGTGCGCGGGCGCGGCAGCTACGCGATGGCCCGGCGGGGCATGGATCGCCTGGCGCAGGCCGGCTTCGGGCCGTTCAAGATCTCGGTCGTGATGACCCGTCACAACATTCCGGAGCTCGACGCGCTCGAGCGGATCGCTTCGGACTACGGCGCGCAGCTGCGGATCACCCGGCTGCGTCCCTCCGGCCGTGGTGCGTCGGTGTGGGATGAGCTTCATCCGACGGCGGCGCAGCAGCGCGAGCTGTACGAGTGGCTCGTCGCCCGCCCGGACGTGCTCACCGGTGACTCCTTCTTTCACCTCTCCGCCCTCGGTGAGCCGTTGCCGGGCCTGAACCTGTGCGGCGCCGGGCGCGTTGTCTGCCTGGTCGATCCGGTCGGCGACGTGTACGCCTGTCCGTTCGTGCTGCACGACGAGTTCCTCGCCGGCAACATCCGCGACGGGGGCGGCTTTGAGCAGGTGTGGCGCCGCTCCGAGCTGTTCGCCGAGCTGCGCGAGCCACAGAGCGCCGGGGCATGCGCCTCGTGCGGGCTGTATGACAAGTGCCAGGGGGGCTGCATGGCGGCCAAGTTCTTCACCGGGATGCCGCTTGACGGCCCGGATCCGGAGTGCGTGCTCGGCCACGGCGAGCTCGAACTGGTGAAGGTCGCCGCCGGCGATCGCCCGCTCGTGGACCCCGGCCACTCCAAGAAGCGTCTGCGGGAGGGCCACTAGTGCCGGGAGGCTGGTTCGAGACGGTCGCCGAGGCGCAGCGACGCGCCCGCCGCGCGCTGCCCAAGTCCGTCTACCTGGCGATCATCGCCGGCTCGGAGCGCGGGACGACGCTCGCCGACAACCTCGCCGCGTTCGGCGAGCTGGGCTTTGCCCCGCACGTCGCCGAAGCCCCCGCCGAGCGAGCGCTGGGCACGCGGGTGATGGGCCAGGACATCGCGCTGCCGGTGATGATCTCGCCGACCGGCGTGCAGGCCGTTCATCCCGAGGGCGAGGTGGCGGTCGCCCGCGCCGCGGCCGCCCGCGGGACCGCGATCGGGCTCAGCTCGTTTGGCTCGATGCCCGTCGAGGAGGTCGTGGCGGCCAACCCGCAGACCTTCTTTCAGACGTACTGGTGCGGAACCAGGGACCGTCTCACCCAGCGCCTGGGCCGGGCCAAGCAGGCCGGCGTGGCCGGTCTGATCATCACGCTGGACTGGCAGTTCTCGCACGGGCGCGACTGGGGCAGCCCGAGGATCCCGGACAAGCTGGACCTCAAGACGATGCTCAGCTTCGCCCCGGAGACGATCATCCGCCCCCAATGGCTGCTCGCGTACGCGCGGTCCGGCGGACCGCCGCAGCTGACCGTTCCCAACATGACGATTCGCGGCGAGGAGCCGCCGAACTTCTTCGCCGCCTACGGCGAGTGGATGCAGACGCCGCCGCCGACCTGGGACGACCTGGCATGGCTCGTCTCGTGGTGGGAGGGGCCGGTGATGATCAAGGGAATCGCGCGGCCCGACGACGCGCGCCGGGCCGTCGACATCGGCGCCACGGCGATCTCGGTGTCCAACCATGGCGGTAACAACCTCGACGGCCAGCCGGCCTCGATTCGTACGTTGCCGGCGATCGCCGAGGCCGTCGGTGGCGACATCGAGGTCGTGCTCGACAGCGGCGTGCGCCGCGGCTCGGACGTCGTCAAGGCGCTGGCGCTGGGCGCCCGGGCGACGATGATCGGCCGCGCCTACCTGTGGGGTCTGGCCGCCAACGGCCAGGCGGGCGTCGAGAACGTGCTCGACATCCTGCACGGCGGCATCGACTCGACGCTGCGCGGGCTGGGGCGCGCCTCGGTCGACGAGCTTGAGCCCGCCGACGTGCTCATTCCGGCCGGCTTCACGCAGGGGGCCGGCGTTCCGGCCTGAGCGCTGACGTGCGGCTCGCGCTGGACCCCTCGACGCGTCTGGTGGCCCGCGGGGCGGTCGTGCTCGGCGGGCGGCCGGCGCGCATGCTGCGCCTGACGCCGGCCGGCGCAAAGCTGGTCACGGCCTGGCGCGACGGTGGCGCGGTCGGCGACCAGCCCGCTGCCCGGCGGCTGGCCGCGCGCCTGATCGACACTGGGCTGGCCCATCCGCTCCCGGCCGGTGGCGAGTGGACGACCGCCGACGTCGCGGTCGTGATCCCGGCGCGCGACCGCGCCGATCTGCTCGCCGAGTGTCTGGCCCGGCTCGGGCCCGCGGCCGAGGTGGTGGTCGTCGATGACGGCTCACGTGATCCGGCGGCGATCGCCGCCGCCGCTCGGAAGGGCGGGGCGCGGGTGGTACGCGCCGCCGTCCGTGGCGGGCCTGCCGGAACCGGCGGACCCGTCGGGCCCGCCGGGGCACGCAACGCCGGCATTGCCGCGACGACCGCCCTGCTGGTGGCGTTCCTGGACTCGGACACGCGCCCCGACCCGGGGTGGCTTCAGCCGCTGCTCGGCCACTTCGAGGACACCCGGACGGCCGCGGTTGCTCCGCGGATCGCCGTCCCGGCCGGCCGCGGAGCGCTCGCCGCCTACGAGGCCGTCCGCTCACCGCTGGATCTCGGCGCGGCGCCGGGCGTCGTCGGGCCGGATCGGCGGATCGGCTTCGTGCCCGCGGCCGCGCTCGTCGTGCGGCGCGAGGCGCTCACCCAATCCGGTGGTTTTGACGGCGCGCTGCGCGTCGGCGAGGACGTCGACCTGGTGTGGCGGCTGGCCGCGGCCGGCTGGACGGTGCGCTACGAGCCGACCGCCCGCGTCGAGCACCCGCACCGAGCTGCGGCCGGCGCCTGGCTTGGCCAGCGGGTCGCCTACGGCGCGTCGGCCGGAGCTCTGGCCCGGCGCCACCCCGGCCGGCTGCCGCACGTGATCATGCCCACGTGGGCCCTGGCGCCGTGGCTGCTGGCGGCGGCCGGACGTCCGCGCCTGGCCGGGCTGGCCGCGATCGCGTCCACCGGGGTGCTGGCCGCGCGGCTGCCGGCGGTGCCCGAGGCCCCCGCGCAGATGCTTGCCGTGGCGGCCGCGGCGCAACTGCGCGTCGGCCAGCAGCTGCTCGACGCCGCGTGGCGCGCCTACCCGCCGTTCGTCTTCGCGGCCGCCCGGCGCTCACGCCGGGCCCGCGGCGTCGCCGCAGGGGCGCTGGCTGTCTCGATCGCCGCCGACTGGGGGCAGCGGCGCCCGCGCCTGGACCCGGTGCGTTTCGGTGCGCTGCGCACCGCCGATGACCTTGCGTACGCGACCGGCGTATGGCTCGGCTGCCTGCGCGCCCGCACGGCGGGCCCGCTCGTGCCGGCGCTCGTCCGGGGTCCGCGCCGGTGAGCGCGCTGGACAGGGCCGCCTGGCCGGACCTCGGCGGCGCCCGGCTGCTGATCGTCCCGGTGGGGGCCACCGAGCAGCACGGCCCGCACCTGCCGCTCAGCACCGACACCGACATCGCGCAGGCGCTGGGGACCCGCCTGGCGGCCGCGCTGCCCGGCGCCTGCCTGGCTCCCGCGCTGCCCTACGGCGCCTCCGGCGAGCACCAGGCCTTTCCCGGAACGCTCTCGATCGGTTCGTCGGCGACCGCGCAGGTGCTCCTCGAGCTCGGGCGCTCGTCGACCGAGACGTTCGCGCGCGTGCTGTTCATCTGCGCCCACGGCGGCAACGCCGAGGCGCTCTCGGGCGCGGTCGGCAAGCTGTGCGCCGAGGGACGCGACGTTCGCGCCTGGTCGCCCCGCTGGTCGGGCGATGCCCACGCCGGCCACCTGGAGACCTCGCTGATGCTGGCCATCGCACCCGAGCGCGTCCGCCTCGAGCGTGCCCAGATCGGCAACCCCGCGCCGCTGGCCGAGCTGATGCCGGTGATGCGCGCCGAGGGCGTGCGCGCGGTCAGCGCCAACGGCGTGCTCGGCGATCCCGCCCAGGCCAGCGCCGAGCACGGCCGTGCCCTGCTGGCCGCCGAGCACGAGCGGATCACGCGTATGGTGCGCGAATGGCTTCGGTAGCGCTCGTCACCGGCGCGGCCCGCGGGATCGGCGCCGCCACCGTCGCGGGACTGACCGCCGCCGGGTGGACGGTGGTGGCCGTCGACGCGTGCGCCGATGACCCGCGGCTGCCCTACCCGATGGCGACGCGGGCCGAGCTCGACGCGGTCGCCGGCGCGACGGGCGCTCAGGCGGTCGTCGCCGACGCAACCGACACCGAGGGGATGCGGGCCGTGATCGCGGGCGCCGAGCGCCGCCACGGCGGACTGGACGCCTTCATCGCGGGCGCGGGCGTGATCGCCGGCGGGGTGCCCCTGTGGGAGATGCCGATCGAGCAGGAGCGGGCCGTCCTCAGCACCTGCCTGGACGGGGTGCTCGTCGGCGCGCGGGTGGCGATCCCGGCGCTGCTGCGCCGCCCTCAGCCGCGGTCCGGGCGGTTCATCGCCGTCGCCTCCGCGGCGGCCATCCGCGGACTGCCGATGCTGGCCGCCTACTGCGCGGCCAAGGCCGGCGTCGTCGGGGCGATTCGCGCGCTGGCGATGGAGCTGCGGGGAACAGGGGTCAGCGCCAACGCGATCTGCCCGGGCTCAACCCGGACCCCGATCCTCGACGAGTCCGCGCGCCTCTACGAGCTGCCCGGAGCCGAGGCGTTCGCCTCCCAACAGCCGGTCGAGCGCCTGCTCGAGCCCGCCGAGGTGGCGGCGCTGCTCGTGTGGCTGGCCGGTCGCGAGTCCTCGGGCCTCACCGGCGCGGTCGTGCCGGTCGACGGGGGTCTGACGGTGTGAGCGCCGCGGACGCGAATCCGCAGGCACCCGACGACGACCGGGAGGAGACCACCGATGAGACGCTGGACCGCAACACGATCGAGCTGCTCAACGAGCTGCGCATCGCCGCCACCGGGATCCAGGTCATGTTCGCGTTTCTGCTCGTTGTGCCCTTCAACACCGGTTGGAAGAAGACGACCTCGTTCGAGCGCACCGACTACTTCGTCACCCTGGCGTTTGTCGCGATCGCGGCGTTCCTGCTGATGGCGCCCCCGATCCAGCATCGCCTGCTGTTCCGCCACCACGAGAAGCGCTATCTGGTGACGATCGGCAACCGGCTGGCGATCGCCGGCAACGGCTGTCTCGCGCTCGGCTTCACCGGGATCCTCGTGCTGCTCTCCGACTACGTGGTCGGAGGCCTGGCCCCGGTGGCCGCCGGGGTGCTGACCTTCGCGTTCATCGGCGGCCTGTGGTTCGGTGTGCCGCTGCTGCGCCGCTCCCGGGAGCGGCGCTAGGCCGTCAGTCGACGTTTGGGTGCTCGAGCCCGTAGACGGCCCGGCTCAGGAGGTTCGCGAGGGTGGCCCGCTCCTCAGCGCTGAGCGCGCCGAGGATCTCCTCCTCGATCGCCCGGCGGGCCGGCTCGGTGCGAGCGAGGGCGTCCTGCCCCTTCTCGGTGATCTGCACTCGATGGCGCCGACGATCCTCGGGATCGCGCCGGCGCTCGACGTAGCCCTTGTCCTCGAGCTCGTTGAGCAGCAGCACGACCATGTTGGCGTCGACGCCAAGGGCATCACACAGCTCCTGCTGGGGGCCACCACCGCGGTCCTGGAGGTAGCTGAGGGCCAGCATCAGCTTCGGCGACATGCCGAGCAGCTCCTCGTTGCCGCGCCGCAGGATCTGCTTGGCCAGTCGCGGCAGCAGCAGCATCGGACTGTGAACGGGAGACACCGCCTGATCGGGCATGCGAAGCATGGTACTGATACTACCAGCATCCCGAGTCCAATATCATCACACAATCGTGATGATCTCTGCTACGGTAGTTCCCATGACCAATCTTCTTGAGCAGCCCCACACCCGCCCCCGGCTCGTCGCCGTCGTCGGCGGCCGCCGCCGCCCGATGCCCGCCCGGGCATCCTCGACCACCGCTGCCCGCCGCGGGTCAGTCCCGGCCACGGCCGTCACCCGCGCGACTCGTGAGGCGAACCGCCTCGACCGGGCACGCGCCCCGCGCGCCGAGCGTCGCATGTCCGCGGTCTGACGGCCAGCATCGCCCGCTCTTCACCACGAACGCCGCCGGGCGTCCGCGGCCAAGGGCTCCACATACAGTCATTGATGAAAACGCTTACAGAGGGCGGATGACGCCTCGCTGAAAGAAAGGAGTTGCATCGATGCGCACGCTCGTAGCCGCCGGCCGGGAGACCCACCACATCGACCTGGGGCTGGCCGACCTCGCCGCCGGTGAGGAGCTGCAGCTAGCCGACGGCAAGGAGACCGCGGTGGTGGTGATGAGCGGCCGGATCGATGCCGCGGTCGACGGCCTGTCGCTCGGGACCGCGGGCGGGCGAAGCTCGGTGTTCGAGGGCCCCGGCGACACGGTCTACGCGCCGCCCGGAACCACGCTCGATCTCCGCGCGCTCGATGGCGGCGCCCAGGTGGCGGTGGCCGCGGCGCAGGCCCCGCCCGACGGCGCGCCGCCGCCGCGGATCATCACCCCCGCCGATCAGCGCATCGCGGAGGTGGGGGAGGGCAACTGGTCGCGCCGCGTGCGGACGATCCTCGGCCCGGAGCACCCGGCCAGCCGGCTGCTGCTCGGCGAGACGATCAACCCGCCCGGCAACTGGTCGTCATACCCGCCGCACCGTCACGACCGCCACGATCCGCCGCGCGAGGTTGACCTCGAGGAGGTCTATCTGTTCCGCGTCGATCCCCCGGGCGGGTTCGGGGTCCAGATACGCTACGAGGACGATGGGTCCGAGGAGGCCTTCCTGGTGCGCGACGACGACATCGCGGCGATCCGCAGCGGCTTTCATCCCGTGGTCGCGGCCTCCGGTTACTCGCTGTACTACCTCTGGGTGATGGCCGGCGACGGGCGGGAGATGATGCCCTACCTCGATCCGGCGCACGCCTGGGTCCAGTTGGGCGGGTGATGGCGCCGATGAGCACTGTGCAGCTGAGCGACGCGGTGCTGGCCCTGCACCCGGATGACTCCGTGGCGCTCGCCCGTCGCGGTCTGCAGCCCGGCGACGAGGTGGCTGCCGGCGGAGAGCGCGTCGTGCTGGCCACCGCGCCCGTGCCGCGCGGCCACAAGGTCGCGCTCGTCGATCTGTCCGAGGGTTCGGCCGTGCGCAAGTACGGTCAGACGATTGGGATCGCCAGCCGGCCGATCGCCGCCGGCGACCACGTCCACGAGCACAACCTCGTCTCCGCGGCCCGGGCGGGCGGCGCCACCGCCACCGCCGGAGATGCGCCCGCCGCGCCCGCCGCGCCCCCGGCGCCCGCCGCGCCCTCCCCGGCAGCCGGGTCAGCTGCCGCGAACCCCCCGGGCGCCGTCCCGACGTTTGACGGCATCGTGCGGCCGGACGGCCGCGTGGGGACGCGCAATTACGTGGCGGTGCTGAGCACGGTCAACTGCTCGGCGACGGTCGTGCGGCGAATCGTCTCGGCCTTCTCCGCGCCGGGAGCGCTGGACGAGCATCCCGGCGTCGATGGCGTGATCGCGATCACCCACGGCACCGGCTGCGGTCTGAGCGCCGATGGCGAGGGTCTCAAGCTGTTGCGACGCACGCTCGCCGGATACGCCCGTCACCCGAACGTGGGGGGCGTGGTCGTGGTCGGGCTCGGATGCGAGGTCAACCAGATTGCGGGACTCGTCGACCGCTTCGACCTGCCTGACTCCACCCCCGTCCGTCACATGACGATCCAGCACCTGGGCGGCTCGGTCGCCACCGTGCGCGCGGGCGTGGAGGAGGTTTCCGAGATGCTGCGGGTCGCCGGAACGGTGCAGCGCCGCGCGGTGCCCGCCTCGGCGCTGATGCTGGGTCTCAACTGCGGCGGCTCGGACGCGTGGTCGGGCGTCAGCGCCAATCCCGTGCTCGGAATCGCCGTCGACCGGCTCGTCGCCTGCGGCGGGACGGCCGTGCTCGCCGAGACTCCGGAGATCCACGGGGCCGAGCACCTGCTGACGAGCCGCGCGGCCTCGCCTGCGATCGCACAGCAGCTGCTGGATCGGGTCGCCTGGTGGGAGCGCTACGCGGCGGCCGAGGGCGGCAACCTTAACAACAACCCGTCGCCCGGCAACCGTGCCGGCGGCGTGACGACGATCGAGGAGAAGTCGCTGGGCGCGGTCGCCAAGGGCGGCTCGAGCCCCCTGCGCGCCGTCGTGGGCTATGCCGAGCCGGTGACCGAGCAGGGCCTCGTGTTCATGGACACCCCGGGATACGACCCCGTCTCGGTGACGGGGATCGTGGCCGGCGGAGCCAACGTGGTGTGCTTCACCACCGGGCGCGGGTCGGTATTCGGGTGCAAGCCGGCGCCGAGCCTGAAGCTGGCGACCACCGAGGAGCTGTACCGCCGGATGCCCGACGACATGGACGTCAACTGCGGACCGGTGCTCGACGGCCGAGCGAGCGTGTCCGAGCTGGGGGAGGCCCTGTTTGACGAGATCCTGGCCGTCGCCTCCGGTCAGCGCACCAAGAGCGAGGAGCTGGACTTCGGCGACCAGGAGTTCACCCCCTGGCAGCTGGGCGCGGTGATGTGAGCGGCGCGATCGGCGGCCCCCCGCGTCGCCTCGACCTCGACGTCCTCCCGTCCCTCCCGCGTGAGATGCGCCCCCGCGTCGACCCCCGATCGCTGGGCGTCGGCATCGTGCACCTGGGGCTCGGAGCGTTTCACCGAGCTCACCAGGCCGTGTTCACCGAGGACGCCGTGGCGGCGGCCGGCGGAGACTGGGGGATCTGCGGCGTGACCCAGCGCAGCGGCGTCGTCGTCGACCAACTCGTCCCCCAGGACGGGCTGTACACGGTGGCCGCGCGCGACGCGACCGGCGAGCGCCTGCGCGTGGCGGGCAGCGTACGGGAGGTGGTGTGGGCGCGCGCCGAACCTGAACGGCTGCTGCGGCGGATCGCCGCACCGACGACCACGGTCATCACGCTCACCGTCACCGAGAAGGGCTATCACCGTGACCCCGCCACCGATCGGCTGCGCACCGACAGTCCGGAGATCGCGGCGGATATCGAGCAGCGGACCACGCGGACGGTCCTCGGGCAGCTCGTCGAGGGCCTGGATCGCCGCCGGGTTCAGAGCGCCGCGCCGATCACCGTCGTGTGCTGCGACAACCTCCCCAGCAACGGACGCGTCGTGCAGGCGCTGGTGTCCGACTTCGTCGCGGGCCGGCGTCGCGACGACGGCCTGGCGGCCTGGATCTCCGACCACGTCCGGTTCCCCTCGACGATGGTCGATCGGATCGTCCCCGCCACGACGCCCGCGGACCGGGCGCAGGTGGCGGCGCGGCTGGGCGCCGAGGACCGGGGCCTCGTCGTCACCGAGCCCTTCAGCCAGTGGGTCATCGAGGACGACTTCGCCGGACCGCGCCCGGCGTGGGAGCAGGCAGGGGCGATCCTGACCGGCGACGTGGCCCCGTACGAGCGGATCAAGCTGCGGATGCTCAACGGCAGCCACTCGACGCTCGCCTATCTGGGTCAGCTCGCCGATCACGAGTTCGTCGCCGACGCCGTCGCCTCGCCGGGGCTGGCGGCGGTTCTTCGCGCGCTGTTGCACGATGACGTCGCCCCGACGCTGGAGATTCCGCGCGGCTTTGACCTTGGTCGCTACGGTGACGACCTGCTCGAGCGCTTCGCCAACCCCGCATTGCGCCATCGCACGGCTCAGATCGCGACGGACGGCAGCGAGAAGCTCCCGCAGCGCCTGCTCGGGACGGTCCGCGACCGGCTGGGCGCCGGTGCCCAGCCGATCGCGGCCGCGCTCGGGGTGGCCGCCTGGATGCGGGTCATCAGCGCCCGGCACTCCGACAGTGGCCGCCCCCTCGACGTCGAGGACCCCCTCGCCGACACCATCGCGCAGCGGCTCGGGGCCCGGACGGCGCCCCACCAGGTCGTCGACCGGCTGCTCTCCCTGCGGGAGATCTTCTCCGAGGAGCTTGCCGGCGACCGCCGGCTGCGCGATCTCCTCGTCGAGCACCTGGAGCGGCTGACCCGGGACGGCGCCGAGCGGACGGCGCAGAGCGTTGCCGGCTGAGCAGGACCGGGGCGCAGCCCCGGCGCCGCCGGGATGCGCGACGATGTGGGCGGATGGACGACGAGCACCCCGCCGACGTCGTATCCCGCAAGGGGAGACGGTGGCAACCCGGAGTCCGCGCGCTCGTCGTCACGCTCGTGGCCACCGGGTCGCTGGGCCTGCTGCTGTGGGTGGCGCCGCTCGATGAGGTGATCGCGCAGATCGGCCACATGCAGCTGCACTGGGTGCTGGCGGCGATCGCGCTCGAGATCGGCTCGTGTCTGAGCTACGTCGTCGTCTTCCGGCGCTTCTTTCCCGAGCCTCCCCGCGGCGCCAGCCACCAGGTGGCCTGGATGGCGATGGGCGCGGGGGCGGTCCTGCCCGGCGGCAACATCTCCTCGGCGGCGGCCACCGGATGGCTGTTGCGCCGTCACGGGATCGGACCGCGCCACCTGCTGGAACGCTGCGCGGCGCTGCTGTGCCTGCTGACCGCGTTCGGCTTCGTCGTCAACGGCGTCGCCGGCGTGCTGTTGCTCATCGGGCTGCCGGGCGGTCCGCACGATCTCAGCCACGCCGGCATCCCGATTCTCGTCTCGGTCGGCGTGCTCGGGACCGCGACCGGGGTGGCGCTCGTGATCCGGCGCTGGGGCGAGCGCGCGCCGCGCTTTGTCCGCGGCGTCGCCGTCGGATTGGAGGGCGCGTGGCGCGCGGCGGGAACCCCGCACTGGCGGTTGCTCGGCGCAGCCGGGTTTCTGTGCCTGGACATGGGCGCGCTGTGGGCTGCGTGCGGCGCGACCGGCCATCCGATCGGCATCCCGGCACTCGTGATCGCCTATTGCATCGGCTACCTGACGACGACGATCCCAATTCCGGCCGGCCTCGGCGTGCTCGACTCCGGGCTGGCGGCCGCCCTCGTGCTCTACGGCCTGCCGCCGACCGCCTCGGTGGGCGCCGTGCTCGTCTACCACGCGATCTCGATCTGGGTGCCGGCGATGGGTGGCCTGATCGCCTGGCTGCCGACCCGCCGCCGCGGTGCCGCTGCCGCGCGGCGCCGCGCGCCGGCTATTTCTCCCGCGCTCGCTATTTCTCCCAAAGAGTCATAAACTCGGCCCGGACCGGTAGCGATGGAGCGCTGGGCGCGCTCAGGGGTGTTGGCCGTGGCTCATCGAAGACTGCTCGTGGTGTTCGTACTGTCGGCTGTTGGCTTGGGGGCCGTAGCGCCAGGCGCGTCGGCGGCAAAGTCCAAGCGAACGCCCGCGCCTACGGTGTCGCTGTCGGCGTCGCCGGCCTCGGTCACGACGGGCGCGGCGAGCACGCTGACGTGGAGCAGCACCAACGCGACGGCCTGCACGGCATCG
>DATAUL010000008.1:0-39162 GCA_036268255.1 Solirubrobacteraceae bacterium
GACGAACAGGCATGCACGTTTCATGGGGTTCCTCCGTCAGTTCATGGCAGCACGACGGACCGCGTCAAGTGCTGAGGCTGGTCGGGATCAAGGCCACGCGCCTGCGCCAGCGCGACCGCCGCGCGCTGGATCTGGACCAACTCGGCCATCGGGTCGACCGTACCCTCCAGCACGGTCGCTCCCGTGCGCTCGATGTCGGCCACCAGCCCGGAGGGGGCGCGGCCGAGGATCCACACGAGCGAGCCGGCGCCCGCGACGCTGATCGGCCCGTGGCGATACTCCATTGCCGGATAGGCCTCGGTCCACGCGCCGGCCGCCTCGCGGAACTTGAGCGCCGCCTCGCACGCCAGCCCGACGGTCCACCCCGCGCCGAGAAAGACGAAGTGCTCGAAGTCCGCGGGGTCGACGGGGAGCGGCTCGGCGAGGCAGCGTTCAGCGTCGGCGATCGCCGGCTCCAGGTCCTCGCCGATGTGAGCCCGGATCAGCGCCAGCGCGCTCGTCGCAAACCGGGTCTGGACGATCGAACGCTCATCGGCGAACGCCATCACCACGGCGTCGCGCGCGCTTCGCACCACCGGCGAGTCGGGCACGGCAGAGAGCGCCAGCGACGGGGTCTGCGCCGGCAGGCCCATGAGCGCGCGCACGACCTCGGTCGTCGTTCCCGAGCGAGAGATCGCCAGGACCGAGTCATAGCTGCGCCCGGTCGGCATCTCCGAGGCGGCGAACGCGTCGCTCTCGCCCGCGCCGGCGCTCTCGCGCGCAACGGCCACGGCCTGGGCGACGTAGAACGACGTCCCGCAGCCGATCACGGCGATGCGCTGGCCGGGCGACGGCAGCTGGAAGCCGACCTCCCCGGCGAGATCCGCGGCGCGCCTCCACGCGGCCGGCTGACTCTCGATCTCGCGCAGCGTGACGCTCACTTCTGCGCAATATATGGGTCAAGCGCGCACAGTTCAACATCCAAATGGCCAAAAGATGTCCATTTAGCCGCCGGTCTTCGTAGACTCGCACTGATGCAGAGGGCTGAGCGGATGGGCGCGATCCTCGAGCGGCTGTCGGCTGACGGAAGCGTCAGCGTGGCCGACATCGCGACCGATCTCGACGTGTCGGCCGCCACCGTTCGTCGCGATCTGCGCCTGCTCGAGGACCAGCGGCTGCTCGGCCGCACGCATGGCGGCGCGGTCCCGCAGGGCGTCGTCTACGAGCTCCCGCTCCGCTACAAGAGCGCTCGCCAGCACCAGGAGAAGCTCCGGATCGCGCGTGAGGCGGCCAGCCGGGTTGCCGATGGCTGGGCGATCGGGCTCACGGGAGGCACGACGACCACCGAGGTGGCGCGCGTGCTCGTCGATCGCCGGCGCCTGACCGTGGTCACCAACGCGCTGAACATCGCCTCCGAGCTGGCCGTCCGCCCCAACCTCAAGCTGGTCGTCACCGGTGGTGTCGCCCGTCCCGAGTCCTACGAGCTGGTCGGGCCGATCGCCGAGGCCAGTCTCGAGGGACTCAACCTGGACATGGTGTTCCTCGCCGTTGACGGGATCTCGCCCGACGCCGGGCTGACCACCCACCACGAGATCGAGGCCGGCACCAACCGGACGTTGCTGCAGCGGGCCCGGCACGTGACCGTCGTCGCCGACAGCTCCAAGATCGACCGGGTGGCGTTCGCGCGGATCTGCCCGCTGGCCGACGTCGACGAGCTGATCACCGACGCGGGCGCTGACCGCGCCGCGCTTGCCGCGTTGCGCGATGGCGGGCTCGTCGTGACGACGGTCTAACGCGAGGCTCGGATCCCGGCCGGCAGCAGCTCGCCGTGAGCCTCGATCAGCTGGTCGACCATCGTCGTCATTGCGTCGATCGTCAGCGTCGCCCCGGCGTTGGGGTCGAGCATCACGGCCTGGTAGACGTGCTCGCGGCTCTCCTCGAGCGCCGCGCGCATCGTCAGCTCGGCGACGTTGACGAACGTCCGGTTCAGGGCCGCGCACTGCGGCGGCAGCGCGCCGATCGTCTCCGGATGCACGCCGTCGCCGTCGACGATGCACGGCACCTCGACGCAGCATCCCGGGGGAAGCGCGTCGATCAGTCCGTCGTTGCGGACGTTGCCGTATTCGACCCGGCGCTGGCCGGTCACCAGCGAGTGGATGTACCGCGGGGCGAGCTCCCCTTCGGGCTCGAACGCGATCGGCTCCCCGGCGGTGAGCCGGCGGCGGGTGTCCTCGTACTCCTCGATGTTCTGAAGTGAGCGGCGGATGTACTCGTCGACCGGGATCCGGTAGCGCTCGATCTGATCATCGTGGGACATGAACCACGGCACGTACTCGGCGGAGTGCTCGCTGGACTCGGTCGGAAAGAAGCCGAAGCGGCGGTAGATCTCGATCCGCACCCGCCGTCCCAGGCCGTCCGGATCGGCGGCGATGACGGCGTCGAGCAGCGGGTACAGGTTCTCGCCGTCGCGCTCGAAGCGCAGCACGAACGCCTGGTGGTTGAGCCCGGCGGTCAGGTAGTCGATCTCGCCGACGGGGACGCCGACGAGCGCGGCCAGCTGCTCGTGCGTGTTCTGCACCGAGTGGCACAGACCGATCGCGCGCTTGAGCCCGGTTCCCTCCCACACGGCCCACGGCAGCATCGCCATCGGGTTGGCGTAGTTGAGCAGCATCGCGTCGGGGCACAGCTCGGTCATCTCCTGCGCGATCGCCACCAGCACCGGGATCGTGCGCAGACCACGGAAGATCCCGCCGACGCCGATCGTGTCGGCGATCGTCTGGCGCAGCCCGTTCGCCTTGGGGATCTCGAAGTCCCGCAGCGTGGCCTCGAGGCCTCCCACCTGGATCTCGTTGACGACGAAATCGGCGCCGTCGAGCGCCGACCGGCGATCCAGGGTGGCGCGGATGCGCAGCTCGGTCCCGGCGGCATTGTTGATCAGGTGCGCGATCCGCTCGGCGGTGTCCAGGCGCTCGGCGTCGATGTCATGCAGCGTGATCGTCGAGTCGACCAGCTCGGGGAACTCGACGAGGTCAGACAGCAGGATCTGGGTGAATTCGACGCTGCCGGCGCCGATCAGCACGATGTTCGTCATGTTCGTTAGTGTTCCGTATCGCGGCCAAGTGCGCAAGAACGTGCACGGGGACGGACACAGTGTCCGCGTCTCCGCGACCTGAGAACGTCCAGATCGATCGGCGTGATCGGTGGTGGTGGTTGTTTCCGGCGTGGTGAGCCGTCGCGCAAACTCTGAGGCTGGGAGACCTTGTCAATGAAATGACAAGGATCCGCGCCTGGACCCGGGGCTGGGCATCTAACCGCCCGTATATGTCGTTTAAGTGCCCAGCCCTACACGGTCGGCGAGTACGCGCTTGTCAGTTCTGTACGAGCCGAACCTGTTGCGCGACAGGCTCGGTGTCCCGTGAACGCCCACGTCGGCCGCACGGCGACGTCCATCCGGATGTTTCCCGGCGATCCGCGAAGGCCAGGCTCCGGTGCCGGCCGCGCGTTATGCGGGGGCCGTGGCCTCGACGGTTTCGGCGGTTTCACGCGGGACCGACCGGCGGGCCAGCACGTAGTACACGCCGGCACCGAAGATCGCGCCCATGAACACGCTGAAGTCGGCCAGGTTGGTGGCCTTGGACAGCGGCCCCTGCCACACGGTCGTGTCCAGCCACGAGGCGGCGGCCAGCATCCCCACCACCTGCGCGACGACGCCCGGGACGTGCACGCCGTCGTTGCGCCAGTAGATCCCGGCGCGGCCGGTGAGCAGCGAGCGCGAGTCATACCGTCCGCGGCGCATCAGCCAGTCGGTGAGGAAGATCGCCACCCACGGAGCGATCCAGACGATCATGAACAGCAGGAAGTCCGTGAGGAACGAGTAGAAGCCGGACGAGAAGATTGCCACCGCCGTGAGGGCCCCGGCGACCACGGTGTCAAGCAGCACGCACTGCCAGCGCTTGATCCTGGGGATCAGCGCCTGCAGGGTGAGGCCCGACGAGTACAGGTCGACGCTGTTGATCGCGAACAGCTGCACGATCACGAACACGAGGTACGGGATCAGAAACCAGCCGTGGAAGGCGTGCGGGAGGCCGGAGATCGGATCGCTCGCCGTCGCCACCGCCGTCGCCACGGCCGCGCCGAGCAGCGAGAGCAGCGTGGAGGGGATATAGCCGCCCAGTGCGACCGACCACACGATCCGCCGGCGGCTGGCGTGGGGAGGCAGGTACCGGGAGAAGTCCGAGGCGTTCATCACCCAGCCGTAGCCCCCGGCCGACAGGATCAGCGCCAGGGCGCCCATCATCGTCTCCCAATTGGCACCCGAGCCCGCGCCGAGATGGGCCTTCGGAAGCGCGAAGATCGCCAGCAGGATGAACAGCACGACGAACGGCGGCACGAGCATCCGCAGCACCCGCAGCATCGCCCGGTGGCCGAACAGCGGCAGGACGAGTTGCACCGCCGCGGCGGCGACGATCAGCGCGATCTTCAGCCCGGTGGAACCGCCGGCACCAGCCTTGGCAAACAGGGCAAGCCCCGCCAGGACGACGAGGGCCAGGCCCTCGGTCTCGTAGCCCACCTGGGTCATCCAGTTGAAGACGGAGACGAGCTTCGCGCCCCGCGGGCCGAACGGCGCGCGGCTGATGGCGAACACCGATGTTCCCGCGGCGGGGCCCTGCAGGCTGCCGACGCCGGCCACCAGGTAGGACAGGTTGCCGACGAGGATCACGAGCGCGGCCTGCCAGAACGACAGCCCAAAGGAGATGATCAGCGCGCCGTAGACGACGTACTCGACGTTGAACAGCGCTCCCGCCCACATCCAGAACAGATCCATGGGCGTGCCCCGCCGTTCGGAGACCGGTATGTAATCGATCCCGCGCTGCTCGAACGCGGGCTCGTCGGTGACGGAACCGCCCGGGCCGCTGCCGGGCTCAGTCATTGGGGGTGCAAGCGTTGAACTTAAGGTCATTCCCGCGCTTGGGGAGTCTGGGTCACGGTTCGCGGCGGGTCCATGTACACGTGGCCAGATTCAGCCGACCTGCACGGGAACGTAAGCGAACCGACCAACGTCGAAGAGGCCGCCGTCGGTCAGACGCAGCTGCGGGATGACCGACAACGCAATGAACGATAGCTGCATGAATGGCTCTTCCACGGTCACTCCGAGCCGGCGCGCCGCCACCGCCACGAGCGCGTCGAGTGCCGAGGCCACCTCGCCGGCGGGCATCTCGCTCATCAGGCCCGCCAGCGGGAGCGCGAGCTCCGCCGCCACGCGCCCCTCGAGCACGGCGACCTGTCCGCCGCCCAGCTCGGCCAGGCGGGCGACGGCGACCGCCATGTCGGTGCCCGACGCACCGATGCAGACGATGTTGTGGGCGTCGTGGGCGACCGTGGACGCGAGCGCGCCGCGTCTGAGTCCGAAGCCCGTGGCAAAGCCGCGGCCGATACGTCCGGTGGCGTGGTGGCGCTCGACGACCGCGGCGTGCGCCACGTCGTCCTCGCCGATCACAACCTCGCACGCGAGCGTCGTCAGGCTGTGGCTCTCGACGCCGACCGCGCGTACCCGGGTCCCCGCCGCCAGGTGAAGCACGAGGTCTTCGGCGGCCGGCAGGCGTCCGACATTGACCGTGTCACGCAGCAGCTTCGGGATCGGCGCAGGCGGGACCGCTCCGGATTCGATCTCCCCGCCGCGCGCGACGAGCGCGCCGGCGCGCCAGACGTGGTCTGGCACCCACGGTCCGAGCGCGTCGAAGGCCAGCACGTCGGCCTGGTGGCCGGGACCGAGGCTGCCGAGATGGGCGAAGCCGTGATAGCGCGCCGGGTTGGTGCTGGCGAGCAGGATCGCCTCGATCTCCGAGATTCCGGAGGCGACCGCGATGCGCACGCAGTCGTTGACGTGGCCGAGTTTCAGGAGCGTGTCGGGTTCGCGGTCATCGGTGCAGAAGGCCGCCCCGTCGGTGCCGTGGGCGACGATCGTCGGCGCCAGGTCGACGAGGTTCTGGCTGGCCGATCCCTGGCGCAGGAACACCCACATGCCCTTGCGGCGCTTCTCGTCGGCCTCCGCGAGGCCGGTGGCCTCGTGATCGGACTCCACGCCGGCGGCAATGTAGGCGTCGAGCGCGCGCCCGGACACGCCCGGGGAGTGGCCGTCGACGCGCAATCCGCCGGCGGCGGCGATCCGCGCCAGCATCTCGTCGTCGCCGGCGATCACGCCGGGGAAGTTCATGACCTCGCCGACCCCGCCGGCCCCGTCGTGGCCGATCAGCTCGCGGATGTCGTCCGCCTTGAGCGTCGCCCCCGAGGACTCGAACGAGGACGCCGGCACGCAGCTCGGCGCGTACACCGCGAAGGTGAACGGCAGCGGCGCGGCGGCGGCCATCAGGGCCAGCACGCCCGGCACGCCGAGCACGTTGGCCAGCTCGTGCGGATCGGCGGCGACCGCCGTGGTGCCGAGCGGAAGCACGGTGGAGACGAACTCGTCGATCCACAGCTTCGTCGACTCCAGGTGCATGTGGGCGTCGACGAATCCCGGCGTCAGCGCGGCGCCGGCGACGTCGACGGTCTCGTGGGCATCGCGCTCGCCCCAGCCGACGATCGACCCGTCCGCGACCGCCAGCGAGGTTCGAACGAACTCGCGTGTGGCATCGGCGAACACGAGTCCGCCGGTGATCAGCAGATCGGCGGGCTCCTCGCCGCGGGCCACCGCGAGCCCACGCCGGCTCACCTGGGGTCGTGCCACGAAGCAGACTCTTGCAGATCACGTTCCGGCTCCCGGTGCAGTGGCGACCAGCGGGGCGGAGGTATCGTCCGGCCGGCCGCATGACCGAGATCACCACCCACGTGCTCGACACCGCGACCGGACGCCCGGCAGGCGGCGTCCCGGTGTCGCTGCAGCGGGAGGTCTCCGCCGGAGAGTGGACGGAGATCGGCCAGGCGATCACCCGCAGCGATGGACGGGCGCACGGCCTGAGCGGCGAGGCCGGCACCGGACCGGGGCGGTATTGCCTGGTGTTCGACACCGCGATCTATCACGAGGAGTACGCGGCCTTCTTCGGCGAGGTGATTGTCACCTTCGGCGTCGAGCCCTCCGACGAGGAGCTGCACATCCCGTTGCTGCTCAGTCCCTACGGCTACACCGTGTACAAGGGCTCGTGACCGGCTCCGACCTGCACAGGCGCATCGACGGCTGAGTGAGCGACTGCGATCTGCTCATCGTCGGCGCGCGGATGCCCGGTGGTACCGAGTCCGTCGACATCGCGATCGCCGACGGGGAGATCGCCGCGATCGGCCCTTCGCTGCCCACGACCGCCGGCGAGCGGATCGACGCGGGCGACCGCATCGTCCTGCCCGGCGGCGTCGACCCGCATGTGCATTTCAACGAGCCCGGTCCACGCACCGCCTCGGAGGGGTTTGCCACCGGCTCGGCGTCCCTGGCCGCCGGCGGGGTGACGACGACCGTGGAGATGCCGTTGACCGCCAGTCCTGCCACGACGAGCGTCGCGGCGTTTGACGCCAAGCTGTCGGCGGTCGCACCGATCAGCCGGGTCGACTTCGGGCTGTGGGGCGGGATCGTGCCCGGCAACCTCGAGCAGCTCGAGCCGCTGGCGGCGCGGGGCGTCGTCGCGTTCAAGGCGTTCATGTCCGAGACGGGCGTGGCCGACTTCGAGGCGGCCGACGACCTCACGCTGTACGAGGGCATGTCGCGCGTCGCCCCGCTCGGCCTTCTCGTCGCCGTGCACGCGGAGAACGACACGATGACGCGCGAGCTGGCTGCTCGCGCCGTGGCCGCCGGGCGGCGGAGCGTACGCGACTACCTGGACTCGCGTCCGGCGATCGCGGAAACGGAGGCGATCGCGCGCGCGATCGAACTGGCGACCGTCACCGGCTGCCCGCTGCACATCGTCCACGTCTCCACCGGCCGCGGGGTCGCGCTCGTCGCCGAGGCGGCCGCCCGCGGCGTCGACGTGACCTGCGAGGTGACCGCCCACCACCTCGTCCTGACCGAGGAGGACGCCGAGCGCCTCGGCTCGGTGGCCAAGTGCGCGCCGCCGCTTCGCCCCGCGGCCGACACGGACGCGCTCTGGGAGGCGCTCGGCGACGGCCGCGTCTCGTTCGTCGTCTCCGACCACTCGCCCGCCACTCCTATTGACCGCACCGGCGACCCGTTCTCGGCCTGGGGCGGGATCGCCGGCGGCCAGTCGACGCTCGAGCTGCTGCTGACCGAGGACCGGCTCAGCCTGACGGAATTGGCGCGAGCGTTCGCGAGCGCCGCGGCGCGGCGCTTCCACCTGGCGGGCAAGGGGGCGCTGGAGGTTGGGGCCGACGGCGATCTCGTCCTCGTCGGGCTCGACGACCCCCGCGTGCTCGAGGCGCACGAGCTGCGCTCCCGTCACCGCCTGAGCCCCTATCTGGGCCGCACGCTGACCGCCCGGGTTGTCGCCACGATCCTGCGCGGGCAGACGATCTACCGCGACGGCCGGCTTGTCGGCGACCCCCGCGGGCGGTTGGTCACCCCCGTTCTGACGCTCTGATTTGACCGCGGCCGCCGACGCGATAGTTTCCAACCGTGCTCGCGCTGGCAATGCAATACGGAGTCCATCCTGGGCCCGACAGCCTGCTCGAGCCGCTGCTGCTGATCGTGGCGGGCGCGTGCGCCGGCGGGCTGCTGCTTCCGCTCATGCGCCTGGTCGTGACGCGCGTTCGGGGAGCGATTCGCAGCCGGCGAGTCGCGCGCCGCCGGCTGCGGGCGGCGGCCACCGCCGAAACCCGATCACGGGCGATGATGAGTGAGCTCTGCCCGTACGGGTGGCATGCCCGAATCACGCTGCTGGAGGGGGCGATCGACCCCGACGGCAACGTCGCCGGAGGGGCCCGGCCCCGGGTTGCGCTCGACTGGACGGAGCTAAGCCCGGAGAGCGGCCGCCCGGCCGTGATGCGGCGCGTGTGGGCGGATAGCATCGGAGCGGCGCTGGACGCGATGGTGGCCGACCGGCGCACTGACGAGACGCTCGAGCAGATCGAGCAGGGAGCCGTCGCCGACGGCGCCCTCTGGCCTGATCTGTAGCCAACCGCGCCGCAAGAGCGTCCAGACCGTCTTACAGAGTCTTCAGTTCAGTCGTGGGCGGCCGATAAGCCACTCCATGAGCATGTCTAGCTCGCGTGAGACTCCTGCGGGAAACCTGAGCGAGCGCAGCGCCGCTGATGCGGCGGCGCGCGTCCGAGCCCACGACGAGTGGGGTCAGCGCCGCGAGGACCGCTGGCTGGAGCGCTGGATGGAGACCACGCGGGATCTCGCGCGGCTCCAGTACTCCCACCGGATGGTGGATGCCGTCATCGAGGAGATCGACGGCCGTCAGATCCGCATCGGCGATCAGTGGCTGACCGACTACGCATCCTGCAACTACCTCGGCCTCGATCTCGACGAGGAGATCATCGCCGCCATCCCCGAGTACCTGGCGCGCTGGGGCACCCACCCCAGCTGGTCGCGCCTGCTGGGCAGCCCGATGCTCTACGAGGAGATCGAGACCAAGCTGACCGAGCTGTTGGGGACCGAGGACAGCCTCGTTCTGCCGACCATCACCCACATCCACATGTCGGTGATCCCGGTACTCGCCGGTGGGGGCACGATCTTCCTCGACAAGCGCGCGCACAAGACCATCTACGACGGAACGACGATCGCGCAGGCCCGCGGCGCGGCCATCGCCCGCTTCGCCCACAACGACCTCGACGAGCTCGAGGCGCTGCTGCGCGGCAACTGGCGCCGGCCCGGGCTGATCTGCGCCGACGGCATCAACAGCATGACGGGCAACCCTCCCGACCTGGCCCGCATGTCCGCGCTGGCCCGCGAGCACGACGTCCTGCTCTACATGGACGACGCGCACGGTTTCGGCGTGATCGGCGAGCGCTCGGAGTCAGAGCCCTGCGATTACGGCGTCCGCGGCAACAGCATCGTGCGCCATCTCGGCGAGAGCTATGACAACGTCATCCTCGTCGGCGGGTTCTCCAAGGCCTACTCGTCGCTGCTGGCCTTCATCGCCTGCCCGACCGCGATCAAGCGGGTGCTCAAGACCGCGGCGCCGCCGTACCTGTACTCCGGCCCCTCGCCCGTGGCTTCGTTGGCAACCGTGCTCGAGGGACTGCGCGTCAACGAGCTGCGCGGCGATCAGCTGCGAGCCAAGCTCAGCCACCTGACCGGCCGCGTCCTCGGCCAGCTCGACGAGCTCGGCATCGCCACGCCCAACCGCTCCGGCTTTCCGATCGTCGAGGTGCCGCTCGCCGACCCCGACAGTGTCGACGACGTCGGCGACATGCTCTTCGACCGCGGAATCTACGCGACGATGGCCGTCTATCCGCTCGTGCCCCACGACGAGGTCGGGTTCCGCCTGCAGCTGACCGCCGCCAACACCGACGCCGAGATCGATCACCTGGGTTCGGTGCTCGCCGACGTCGCCGAGCGCTTCCAGCTCCACGTTCCGGACGCGGGCGGACAGCGGAGGATGCCGTGATCAATCGCCCCTCCCCAGCCGCGATTCGCCGCCACGCGTGGTGGATCTATCTTGCGGTCGGTTCGCTGATCTGTGGGCTGTACGTGTTCGTCTCCCCGCTCAAGGGATCGGGCCCCGTGATCAACGGCCTCGGGCTGTCAGGAGTCCTGGCGGTCATGGCCGGAATCCGCATCTACCGGCCGTCGGCGAGCATCGCGTGGTGGTTGTTCGTCGCCGGGCTGCTCCTGTTCTGGATGGGCGACGTCTACACGTACAGCTATCCCAAGCTGTTCGGAGCCGACGTGCCGTTCCCGTCGCCTGGCGACGGGATGTACATCGCCGTCTATCCCGTTCTCATGACGGGACTGCTGATCCTCGTTCGCCGTCGCAACAAGCGGGCGGACGGGCCGGGGCTGATCGACTCGCTGATCATGACGCTGGGGCTCGGCCTGCTCTCCTACGTGCTGCTGATCGCGCCATATGTGCATGACCAGACGCTGACCCTGCTGCCCAAGCTCGTCTCGATCGCCTATCCGATCGGCGACATCATCCTGCTGGCGGCGGCGATCCGCCTCGCCGTCGACGCCGGCAGCCGGCGCCCGGCCTTCTATCTGCTCATCGCCAGCATCGCCACGCTGTTCTCGACCGATTTCGCCTACGGCATCGTCACCCTGAACGGCTCCTATCACCATCAGCTGTCGCTCGACGTCGGGTGGATCTTCTTCTACCTGCTGTGGGGCGCGGCGGCTCTGCATCCGTCGATGGGCGCCCTGTCGGAGGCGGCGCCCCGGCGCGATCAGCGCTTCACGCCGTTCCGCCTCGTGTTGCTGGCCGGCGCCACGCTGGTCGCGCCCGTGCTCGAGATCATCAAGGCGCCCGCCCGTGCCGGTTCGGACGTGATCGTCATCATCGCCGCCTCGATCGCCCTGTTTGGGCTCGTGGTCGGCCGCATGTGGGGATTGGTGCGCCAGCGCGAGGCGTCAGTGGGCCGCGAGCGCGCATTGACCGCGGCCGGAGGCCTGCTCGTGGCGGCGACCTCGCCGCAGGCGGCGGCGGCTGCCGGCCTGCAGGCCGTCAACGAGCTGGCCGGGCCCGGAACGGAGGCCCGGCTGTGCAGGATCAGCGGCGACAGCTTCCGGGTCTCGGCGCTCGTCGACGACGAGCTTGAGGTCTGGACGGCGGATTCCGCCGTATCCCGCGCGATTCGGGACGCCGACGCCGACGCCGAGGGCATCGCGATGCTCGACGGTGCCGCGCGCATTCAACTCAAGCTCTCGCCGGCCTGCCGGAGGGCCGTGATCGTCCGCCTCCCGATACAGGACAGCCACGACCTGCTGCTGGTCGTCGGCGGGGGATCCGCTACGGCCACCGAGACCCAGTATGCGCTGCGCTCGCTGGCGCACCAGATCGCGCTCGCGGTGGAGTCCGCCGACCTGTCGGAGCAGGTACACCGCCGGGCCAGCGAGGCACGGTTCGCCTCGCTGGTACAGAACTCCACCGACCTGATCACGGTCCTCTCCGCCGACAACACGGTGCTCTACCAGAGCCCCTCGATCGAGGTCGTCCTGGGCTACACCCCCGCCGAGGTCACGGGCGAGCCGTTCGCGTCGCTGCTTCACCCCTCCGAGCAGGGCCGCCTGCTGATGCGCCTCAGCGAGGGTGCCGCCGGTGCGCGGAGCCGGCCCGAGCCGATCGAGTGCCTGCTGGCTCATCGCGACGGCGGTCTGCGCCACTTCGAGATCCTCTACACGAACCTGCTCGAAGACCCCGCCGTGGGCGGCATCGTCCTGAATGCTCGCGATGTCTCCGAGCGCAAGGCGTTCGAGGAGCAGCTCTCCCACCAGGCGTTCCACGACTCGGTGACGCACCTGCCCAACCGCGCGCTGTTCTCCGAGCGAGTCCGCCACGCGGTGGCGCGGAGCCGGCGCGAGGACATCGTGCTGGCGGTGATCTTCGTCGACCTCGACGATTTCAAGACCGTCAACGACAGCCTCGGCCACGCCGCCGGCGACACCGTGCTCCTGGAGGTCGCCCAACGTATCTCGGCCAGCGTCCGCGCCGCCGACACCGCGGCGCGGTTCGGCGGTGACGAGTTTGCGATCCTGCTCGAGGGGGTGACCGACCTGCAGTCCGCCGCCGAGACGGCGGACCGGATCCTCGAGTCGCTGAGCGTGCCCGTGACGGTGGCCCACAAGGAGTTGATGATCCGCGCCAGCCTCGGCATCTCGATCGCCGAGTCCGGGACTGCCACCGATGCCGACGAGCTGATCCGCAACGCCGACGCCGCGATGTACATCGCCAAGGGCGACGGCAAGGGCGGGTACCGGATCTTCGAGCCCGCAATGCACGAGCGTGTGCTGGCTCGCCTGCAGCTCCAGGCCGATCTCCAGCAGGCCCTGGAGCGCGAGGAGTTCGAGCTGCACTACCAGCCGCTGGTCAGGCTCGTCGACGGCGAGGTCACGGGCGTGGAGGCGCTGCTCCGCTGGCACCACCCCACCCGCGGGGTGATCCCGCCCGACGACTTCATTCCGTTTGCCGAGGAGACCGGGCTGATCGTCCCGATCGGCCGGTGGGTGCTTCGCGAGGGCTGCCGCCAGGCCAAGATCCTGCGGGAGCAGATCACCGACTCGGCACTTCCCTCGATTGGCATCAACCTGTCGGTCAAGCAGTTGTTCCACAAGGACATCCTCCGCGATGTGACCACGGCGCTGATCGACGCGGAGCTCGAACCCAGCGCGCTGACACTGGAAATCACCGAGTCGGTGATGATGACCGACACCGATCTGGCAGTAAAACGCCTCGGCGAGCTCCACGATCTCGGCGTGCGCCTGGCGATGGACGACTTCGGCACCGGCTATTCGTCGCTCAGCTACCTGAGCCGCTTCCCGATCGACATCCTCAAAATGGACCGCTCGCTGCTGGCGGCCGGCGCGTCGCCGGTGACCTCCGGGCTGGCGTCGGCCGTGCTCGGCCTCGGCGAGACCTTCCAGCTGGAGGTCGTCGCCGAGGGGATCGAGTACTCCGAGCAGTCCGCCACGCTGCGCGACCTGGGCTGCGAGGTCGGGCAGGGCTTCTTGTTCGCCAGGCCAATGGAGCACGATCGGCTGATCGAGTTCATGCGGGCCCGCCCCGCCCAGGCCGGGCGGCACTAACACACGCCGATGCAGCACAGCTACGAGGGCCTGGACCGCAGCGGGGGGTTTGCCCGTGCGGGCCTGCTCGCACCGCTGCGCCATCGGGACTTTCGCCTGCTGATGGGCGGGATGTCCGTCTCGCTGCTCGGCGACGGCCTGTTCATCGTGGCGCTCGCCTGGCAGGTCTACGCGGTGTCGAACGCCCCCACGGCGCTGGCGAGCGTCGGGATCGCGATGACCGTTCCGACGATCACCTGCCTGCTGCTGGGGGGCGCCGTCAGCGACCGCTTCGATCGCCGGCGCGTGATGCTCGTCGCCGACAGCGTGCGCGCGATCGCCCTCGGAGCACTCGCGGCGCTGTCGCTGACCGGGGTCCTGGCGCTCTGGCATCTGATGGTGATCGGCGTCGTCTACGGCGCGGCCACCGCGTTCTTCGACCCGTCCTCCGACGCGCTCGTGCCCGAGCTGCTCCCGGCGGATCTGCTCGCGCAGGCCAACTCGCTCAATCAGCTGATCCGGCCGGTCGCCCTGCGCCTCGCCGGACCGGCGCTCGGCGGGGGCCTCGTTGCCGCGCTCGGAGCCGGGGGAGCGTTCGGGGTCGACGCGACGTCGTTTCTCATCTCGGCCGCGGCCCTGCTGGCGATGTCACGGACTCACCACCCTCGGGCGGCGGCCGGCGAGGGATCGACGCTGCGCCAGGTGGCCGCCGGCATGCGCTACGTCCGCCGTCAGCCGTGGCTATGGGCGACGCTCGTCAGCGCCGCTCTCGCCTATCTGCTGTTCATGGGGCCGACCGAGGTCCTGCTGCCGTTCGTCGTCAAGAACGAGCTGCACGGCGGCGCCGGGGCGCTTGGCCTCGTGTTCGCCGCGGGCGGGTTCGGCTCGCTGATCTGCGCGCTGGCGATCGGCACCCACGGCCTGCCGGCCCGCAGCATGACGTTCATCTACGCCACCTGGACGGCGGCGACGGTCGCGGTTGCCGGCTACGGGATCGCGCACGCGCTGTGGGGGCTGATGCTCGTCAGCTTCGCCTTCAACGGGCTCGAGACGGCGGGGACGATCGCGTGGGCAACGGCCAAGCAGCGCCACGTTCCGATCGCCCTGCTCGGCCGCGTATCGAGCCTGGACTGGCTGATCTCGATCGGTCTGCTGCCCTTGTCCTTTGCGCTGACCGGACCGGTGAGCTCAGCGCTTGGGGCGCGCACGACGCTGGTCGGCGCCGGGCTGCTCGGCGCCCTGGTCACCGCGGCCGCGTTGCTTGTTCCCGGGGTGCGGGAGATCGGCAGCGAGCCGGCCCGCGCTCGCCCTCGCGGGCTCGCCTTCGTAGCCGCACCCGTCAAAGACATTCCCAAACTGCGCCTCGTCGGCGATCCCGCCGCCACCTGGCTGTCGGCACCGCAGCCAGCTAGCCTCGCGCACCATGGCCCAAGCGTCACGCCGGCCCCCCTCTCGGGCTGAGCGGATCGCGCATCTGGCGCGCGAGCGCCTCGGCTTCACGCAACTGCACCCCGGTCAGGTGGAGGGCGTCGAGTCAGTCCTGGAGGGCCGGGACACGTTGTGCGTGATGTCGACCGGCTCCGGCAAGACCGCGATCTACGAGCTCGCCGGGATGATCCTCGGCGGCCCTGCAATCGTCGTCTCGCCGCTCATCGCGCTCCAGCGTGACCAGGTGGAGGCGATCGGCGATAGCGAGGCGGCGCTGATCAACTCATCGCAGAGCCCGCGCAAGCGGCAGGCCGCGCTGGAGCGAGCCGAATCCGGAGACCTCGAATTCCTGCTGCTGGCTCCCGAGCAGCTCGGCAGGGCCGCAATGCTCGCCGAGCTGGCGCGCGCCAAGCCCACGCTGTTCGTCGTCGACGAGGCGCACTCCGTCTCGGAGTGGGGCCACGACTTCCGGCCCGACTACCTCGGTCTCGAAGCTGCCGTCAATGCCGTCGGGCGGCCCCCCGTGCTCGCCCTGACCGCCACCGCGTCGCCACCGGTGCGAGCCGATATCGTCTCGGTGCTCGGCCTGCGTGACCCGTCGATCATCGTACGCGGCTTCGACCGTCCGAACATCCACCTCGCCGTCGACCGTTTCTACGATGCCGAGACCAAGCGCGCGGCCCTGGTCGAGGCGGTCGTCGCGGCGGAGGGGCCTGGCCTCGTCTACGTGGCGACCAAGCAGGGCGCCGAGGACGTAGCCGCGGCTCTGCGGGCCCGTCGCGTACGGGCGCAGGCGTACCACGCGGGCCTGGGCGCCAAGCGCCGCGCCGCCGTGCAGGATGACTTCATGGCCGATCGCGACTGTGACGTGGTGGTGGCCACGGTCGCCTTCGGCATGGGCATCGACAAGCCCAACGTGCGCTGGGTGTTCCACGAGGAGATCAGCGACTCGATCGACAACCTGTATCAGGAGCTCGGCCGCGCTGGGCGCGACGGCCTGCCGGCGTCGGCTCGGCTCTTCTACCGCGAAGAGGATCTCGGCCTACGCCGCTTCTTCACGGGAAGCGCGGTGGAGCGAGAGTCGATCGAGCGGGTCGGCGTGCTCCTGGAGGCGGCCGCCGCGCCGGTCGAGCCGACCCAGCTGTTGCAGGAAGTCTCGCTGTCACGCTCGCGGCTGCTCACCGCGGTCCACCGGCTTCAGAAGGCCGGCGCGGTGGAGATCTCCGACGGGGGCCGGATCCGCGCGGCCATGGCGGCCGAGGAGATGCAAGCGGCGGTCGACGCCGCCGCCGAGGCCGAGGCCGAGCGTCACGCCTTCGAGCTCTCGCGGGTGGAGATGATCCGCGCTTACGCCGAGAGTCGCGACTGCCGGCGCGCGTTCATCCTCGGCTACTTCGGCGAGGGCTACGACCCCCCGTGCGGCAATTGCGACAACTGTGATCGCGGCCTCAGCGAGCCGGCTAGCGAGCGACGATCGATATTCCGCGTCGGCCAGCGCGTCGCCCACGGGCGCTGGGGTGGCGGGACCGTGGCTGAGGTGCGCGACGGTCAGGTCACCGTCGTATTCGACTCGGTCGGCTACAAGACCCTCGACGAAGCTCTCGTCCGCGAGCACGGTCTCCTCACCGCACTGGCCTGAGCGCAGCGTGCCGGCCCCTAGACTCGCGGCATGGAATTCGGAATCGGATATTTCCCCACGCACGACGCCGTCAAGCCCGGTGAGTTCGCCCGGGTGGTGGAGGATCGCGGCCACGAGTCGCTGTTCTTCGCCGAGCACACCCACATTCCGGCCAGCCGGCAGAGCGCGTACCCCGGCGGCGGTGAGCTGCCCCGCAAGTACATCCACACCTACGACCTGATGGTCGGGCTGACGGCCGCCGCCGAGGCGACCTCAAGGCTGCGGGTCGGCAGCGGCATCTGCCTCGTGATCGAGCGCGACCCGATCAACACCGCCAAGGAGGTCGCGTCGATCGACCACCTCTCAGGCGGTCGCTTCGAGTTCGGGGTCGGCGCCGGCTGGAACCGCGAGGAGATGGCCAACCACGGCACCGACCCGCGCGTCCGTATGAAGGTCATGCAGGAGCGCGTCGAGGCGATGAAGGCGATCTGGACCGAGGATCAGGCCTCCTATCACGGCGAGTACGTCAACTTCGACCGGATCTGGTCCTGGCCCAAGCCGGCCCAGAAGCCCCACCCGCCGCTGCTGGTCGGCGGCTATGGGCCGACCGTGCTCGATCGCGTGCTGGCGTTCGGCGACGCCTGGTTTCCCAATTACGGCCCTCCGGATCTGCTCGAGCGCGTGGCCGAGCTGCGCTCCCGTGCCGACCGCGAGATTCCGGTGATGGCGATGGGCGTCCCCGCCGACGCTGCCGCGCTGGAATCGCTTCAGGAGGCGGGCTTCGCGCGGGTCGCGCACTGGATCCCGTCGGCCAACCGCAGCGTCGTCGAGGCCGCGCTGGAGCGCTGGGAGGCGGCGATCGCACAGCTCAACGGCGAGGCGTGAATTCCGGCGAGGCCAGGCAGCGGTTCGCCGCCGCCCGGGTCGCCCGCCTGGCCACCGCGGGCACCGGGTGTCGCCCGCACCTCGTGCCGGTGGTGTTCGCCGTGCGTGACGACACGGTGTACAGCGCCGTCGACGCCAAGCCGAAGCGGACGACGAGCCTGCGGCGGCTGGCCAACGTCGCCGCGAACCCGGCCGTCAGCCTGCTCGTCGATCACTACGAGGACGACTGGGAGCGGCTGTGGTGGGTGCGGGCCGACGGGCGCGGGAGGGTGCTCGACGGCTCAGTGCCCGAGGCCGCGCGCGCCATCGAGCTGCTGCACGAGCGCTATCCCCAGCAGCGGGCGACCGGCGCCGTGCTGGCCGTCGACGTTGAGCGCTGGTCGGGCTGGGCGGCCGACGGCGGCTGAGCCACTTCGTCAGGCGACGATTGCGCCGGACTCCGAAAGACCGGCGAGCGCCTGTTCGGAGTCGTTCGCGTCGATGCCCCGGACGCCGTCGCGCGCGATCGTGACCTGCAGCGTCTCGCGCAGCGCATCCGCGGCCGTGTGCTTGACGCACACGTCGGTGGCGAGGCCGACGATCGTGACCGCCGAGACCTGCTCCAAACGCAAGAGCTCGCGCAGCTCGGGATTCTCGAACCCCGAGTAGCCCTCGGCCTCTGGCGTCGTGCCCGTATCGATGACTGCATCGATCGCGTCGCGGTTCAGGCGGTCGGTCAGCTCGGCGCCCGGGGTCCCCTGCACGCAATGGACAGGCCACGGGCCGCCCTGTTCGGCGAACGAGCTGTGATCCGCCGGGTGCCAGTCGCGGGTGGCGATCACCACGGCGAAGCGCGGATCGGCGGCCAGGGCGTTGATGGGGTCGATCACCTCGTCGCCGCCGGGCACGGCCAGCGCGCCGCCGGGGAGAAAGTCGTTCTGGACGTCGATGATCAGCAGGGCCTGTGGCATCGTCCTCCGTCCGGCCTACCCGTTGTCGCCCGATGGCTCACCCGGGTCCTCGATGTCCTCGCGATCGGCCCATTCCAGCAGCGGCGCCAGCGAGAACACCGCGTCGTCGATCCCGGCATGCAGGTCGCCGAGCGCTGCGAAGCGCCCGGGCATGGTCGCGATCGTCAGCTCCCGGGGTGAGACGTCGTCGAGCTCGCCCCAGCCGATCGGGGCCGACACGGTCCCCTCCGGCACGCCGCGGACCGAGTACGCGCTGGCGATCGTGTGGTCACGAGCATTCTGGTTGTAGTCGACGAACACCTTGCCGGGGTCGCGATCCTTGCGCCACCAGGCGGTCGTCGCGTCGGCGGGGATCCGGCGCTCCACCTCGCGGGCGAACGCGAGCGCGGCGCGGCGCACGTCGCCGAAGCCGTACTCGGGATCGATCCGCACGTAAATGTGGATCCCGGAGCCTCCCGAGGTCTTCGGCCAGCCGACGGCGCCCAGTTCGTCGAGGACCTCGTGGGCGACATGGGCGACGCGTCGCACGGTGGCCAGCGGGCAGTCGTCTCCGGGGTCGAGGTCGATCCGCCACTCGTCGGGATGTTCGACGTCGGCCCGGCGCGAGTTCCACGGGTGGAACTCCACCGTCGACATCTGCACCGCCCAGATGACGCTCGCCGGCTCGGTGACGCAGAGCTCGTCGGCGTGACGCCCGTAGCGGGGGAAAGTCACGCGCACCGTCTGAAGCCACGGCGGCGCGCCCGGCGGCAGGCGCTTCTGGTGCACCTTCTTGCCGTCGACGCCCTTCGGGAAGCGGTGCAGCATGCAGGGCCGCTCGTACAGCGCGCGCACGATCCCCTCGCCGACCGAGATGTAGTACCGCGCCAGGTCCAATTTGGTCTCGCCGCGCGCCGAGAAGTACACACGGTCGGGATTGGAGATCCGCACCGTCCGCTCGCCCACCACGAGCTCGACGGCATCGCTCTTGGAGGCCGGCATCGGTCAGATCGTCGCACGTCCTATCGTCGAAAGCCGAAGCCGAAGCGAGCAACCGGAGCACACATGAATGCCATCAGCGTCCTCAACCTGTGACGGCGATCTCAGCGGAGCAGTTCGTCCGCGTCGGCGAGCTGGACCTCTGCTACCAGACGTTCGGCGCCGACGACGATCCCGCGCTGCTGATGGTGATGGGTCTCGGCACGCAGATGGTGATGTGGGACGACGAGCTGTGCGAGACGCTCGCCGGCCGCGGTCTGCGGGTGATCCGCTTCGACAACCGCGACATCGGCCGCTCGACGATCCTGCGTGACCGCGGCGTGCCGACATTGCGCCAGACGGTGCTGCGCGACCGCCGCGCGGCGCCGTACTCGCTCGACGAGATGGCGGGAGACGCGGTCGGGCTGCTCAGTCAGCTCGGCATCGCGTCGGCGCACGTCGTCGGCGCCTCGATGGGCGGGATGATCGCCCAGCTGATCGCCATCAACCACCCACACCGGGCCCGGTCGCTCGTCTCGATCATGTCGACGACGGGCAACCGCCGGGTCGGGCTGCCGCGTCCGGGCATGATCCACCTCCTGCTGCGTCGCCCGCGGCCCGATCGCGAGGGCTACGTATCCGACATGGTGGGCACCCTGCGCGCGATCGGCTCCAAGCGCTATCCCAGCGAGACCGACCGCCTGCGCGTGCTCGCCGAGCGCTGCTATGAGCGCGGCCATGACCGCAGCGGGACCCCCCGGCAGCTCGCGGCGATCCAGACGGCGCCTGACCGCACGGCCGCCCTGGGACGGCTGTGCCTGCCGGCGGCGGTCATCCACGGCGTCGACGACCCGCTGATCCGCGTATCCGGTGGGCGCGCGACCGCCAAGGCGATACCGGACGCCCGGCTGCTCGTGCTCGACGGGATGGCCCACGACCTGCCTCGACCGCTGTGGCCGCAGATCATCGAGACGATCGTGCAGACGGCGCAGGCTCGTTAGCGGCTGCGGATCACCGACGGGAGCGTGATCAGCAGCTTTGGGATGTCCGAGCGAGACGACGACAGCGCCTGGCTGAGCGCAGGAGCGGCGTCCCCATCGAGCGCCGGCCCGTGACCGACGAGCAGTCGCTCGGGGCTGTAGCGCCCCAATGAGGACCGGGGCGGGACGGCCCGCAGCATCGGGTGCACGCCCGCGCGGCGACCGAGACCGAACAGCGGCCCGGTGCCGATCGCCTCGGCGACGATCAGTGTCCGCTGCGCCGGCCACCAGAGGGCGATCTCGTGCCACCACGGCCGGTCCACGACGGAGACGATCTCGAACGGCGTCCCCGGCAGCGCCTTGGGGAGCCGCATCAGCGGGACCCCGAGACGGCTGGCGATCGCCTCGCCGTCGCGCTGATGGCGGTCGAGCAACTGAATGACGCCGGCGGGCTGACCGAGCGCGGCCGCCGCCTCGAGCGCCGCCGGGTCCTCGAACGGGTCGATCAGCCAGACCGTGTCGCCGTCGCGGACGGCGTGGGCGGCGCGGGCCATCGCGTTTGACTCATGCCAGGTGATCCCGACCGGGTGGTGTTGCACTGAGACGCCCATGAGTGGTGAGGCTAGCTCCTTGCGAGGTGAGCAGCACCAATGACAAGGCCCTCAGATCGACGGCAGCGGGGCCGCTTCGCGCAGCGTGAGCGCGTCGCGGCTCGGCGGCCGGCCGAACAGGCGGCGGTACTCGAGGCTGAACTGCGAGGGGCTGTCGTAGCCGACCGCGAAGCCGACGCCGGCGACGTCTCCGGGCTCGGCGACTAGCCTGATCGGCGATGCCTGAGCTGCCTGAGGCCGAGCGCGCCCGTCAGACCCTGGAGTCGGCTCTCGGCCGGCGGATCGCCCGCGTCGATGACTCCGACACGTATGTCACCCGGCCCCACCAGCCGGGCGAGATCGCCGGTGCCCTGATCGGGCACGAGCTGACGAGCGCTCACCGGCGCGGCAAGTTCCTGTGGCTGGAGACCGACGACGGCCCGGTGCTCGGCCTGCACCTCGGCATGGCCGGGCGCATCGTCGTCGACGGCGACGCCGAGGACGTCTCGCGCTGGGACCGCTTCGCCGTGGAGTTCGAGGACGGCACGCGGCTGGCCCTGCGCGACAGCCGCCGCCTGGGCCGAGCCGTCCTCAATCCCGACTACAGCCACGTCGGCCCGGACGCCGCGGGCGTCGGCCGCGACGAGTTCCGCAGTCTCATCGGGCGCGGCCACACGGCCGTCAAGGCGCGGCTGCTCAATCAGAAGGCGATCTCGGGCGTGGGCAACCTGCTGGCTGACGAGGCGCTGTGGCAGGCGCGGATCAATCCTCAGCGAGACACCGGGTCGCTTGACGACGACGACCTCGACCGTCTGCGCCGGGCGTTGCGCTCCGCGATCCGCTCGGCCGTGAGCAAGGGCGGTGCCCACACCGGCCGCTTCGTCCGGGCACGGCGCCACGAGGGGTTCTGCCCGCGGGACGGCCACGCGCTGTCACGCGCGACGGTCGGCGGCCGGACGACCTACTGGTGCCCGGTCTGCCAGAAATAGGGCTGAGGTCGGCGTAGGAACCGCGTCAGCGTCCTTCGCACCCCCTTCGTCATGCCTGCTTTGACTAATCGGTATGACAACGACCGACCCTCACGTCCGTCCCCCCGCTCCGGACCTCGTGAACCGCCGCCAGCTGCTGCGGGCTGCGGTCGCCGCCGCCGGGGCGGTGGCCGCCGGCGGAGCGGCGTTCGGCGTCTCACGCGCGGTGCGCGGCTCGAGCTCGGCGTGGCTGGCCTCCTCGCGGGTCGACACCGGCGCCGACGGCGCCGTGCGCCACTTTCACTCCCGTCCCGATCTGCTGCCGGCCACCACCCGCGTCACCGGCCGCAGCGGCGCCCCGGGCTACCTGTTCGTCGGTCCGGCGGCGGTCGGGGGCTCGCAATCGGGACCGGTGATCGTCGACGCGGGAGGTGACCCGGTGTGGTTCACGCCTCAGTCCACCGGTGACTGGCTGACCAACTTCAGCGTCCAGCGCTACCGCGGCGCTCCCGTCCTCACCTGGTGGGAGGGGACCGTCGCCAACGGCTACGGCTCGGGCGAGGCCGTGATCGCCGACACCTCATACCGCGAGATCGCCAGGGTGCGCGCGGCCAACGGTCGCCGAGTCGACCTCCACGAGCTGCTGCTGACCGACGCCGGGACGGCGCTCGTCACCTGCGCGCCGCAGACCGTCGCCACCGATCTGTCATCGCTCGGCGGATCCCGCAGCGCCGACACGCTGGAGTCCGTCCTGCAGGAGGTCGACATCGCCACGGGGCGGCTGGTGATGGAGTGGCGCAGCCTCCAACACATCGGCGTCGAGGAGTCCTACCGTCAACCGTCCGCGACGTTTGACTACCTGCACGCCAACTCCATCGACGTGACCCCCGACGGGCACCTGCTCCTCTCCGCGCGCCACACCTGGGCGGTGTACAAGCTCGATCGGCACAGTGGCGCGGTGATCTGGCGGCTGGGCGGCAAGCGCAGCGACTTTGCGATGGGCCCCGCTTCGCAGTTCGCCTGGCAGCATGACGCCCGCCTCCTCGACGCTCGCTCGCTGACCGTGTTCGACGACGGCTACGACGGCGTCACGAGGACTCACGCGCAGTCGCGCGCCGTCCTGCTCGACGTCGACTCCGCCGCGCGCCGGGTGTCGCTTCGGCGCGCCTTCGTCCATCCCGACCCGATCTCTGCGAGTGCGATGGGCAGCGCGCGCCGGCTCTCCGACGGGCACATCATCGTCGGCTGGGGCAGCTCGCCTGCCGTCACCGAGTTCACCGCGGCCGGCCGACCGGTGACCGACCTGTACATGGCGCCGACCCAGAAGTCCTATCGCGGATTCCGCCAGGACTGGTCGGGCACGCCAGCCGAGGCGCCGGCTGTGGCCACCGCGCGCAGCTCGGCCACCGGCGCCGCGACCCTGTTCGCCAGCTGGAACGGAGCCACCGCGGCCACGGGCTGGCGCGTCTACGGAGGGGCTCGGCGATCGGACCTGCGCGAGCTCGGCGTCGTCACCCGCCGCGGCTTCGAGACGGCGATCGAGCTTGGCACGGGAGAGGGATATGCGGCCGTGGCCGCGCTCGACGCCCACGGGCGTGAGCTGCGACGCAGCGAGACGATCGCCGTCGCCTGACCCGGCGAACCCGGCTGCCTACTCGAGCACCCAGGTGTCCTTGCCGCCGCCGTTGCGCGAGGAGTTCACGACCATCTCGCCGGCGTCGAACGCCACCCGCGAGAGGCCCCCGGGAGCCAGCGCGACCTCGCGGGCGAAGAAGGCAAACGGCCGCAGGTCGACATGACGCGGCTCCAACCGGCCGTCGATCACCGTCGGGTGACGTGACAGCGGCACGATCGGCTGGGAGATGTAGCGCTCGGGATGACGCTCGAGCTCGGCGCGGGCGACGGCCAGCTGATCCTCGTCGGCGTGCGAGCCGATCGTCACCCCGGCGCCGCCGTGGCCGTGACGGGGCTTGATCACCAGTTCGGGCAGGCGCTCGATCGCGTCGCGCCCGGCCCCGGGGGCGTCGAGCGCCCGCGTCGGGACCGAGGCGATCAGCGGTTCCTCCTCCAGGTAGAAGCGCACGAAGTCCTCGACATGACCGTGCACGAGCTTGTCGTCGGCGACGCCGTTGCCGAACGCGTTGACGAGCCCGATCCGGCCGGCCAGCCACGCCGGTGTGAGCAACTCGCCGATCGCCGTCAGCTCGCCGTGCTCGTCGCGGACCCGGTCCTCGTCGGTGCGGCGGTAGACGACGTCGACCGAGCGGGTGTGGCCGTCACTCAGCGCGACCCGCACGCCGTCTGCGTCGGCCCGCAGCTGGTCGACCGTCACGAGCGCGATCCCCAGCGCCTGCGCGATGCACGAGTGCTCGTAGTAGGCGACGTTGCCCGGACCGTCGGAGACGAGCAGGATCAGCGGGTCAGGGCCGGCCGAGGCCGGGGCGGCGGCGCGTAGCGCGCCGCCGAGCAGCTCGTAGATCACCGGATCCACCGGGCGTGGCCTGGGCGGACCGTGCGGAAGGACGGCCGCCAGTGCCCGGCGCGCCGCCACCAGGTAGGCGATCCCCGACGGCGTGCGCAGGTTGTCCTCGAGCACCAGGAAACGTCCCTCCGGGTCGCGGACCAGGTCAAAGCCGATGATCGGCGCCGGCGGTGCGCCACCCGCGTCGCGATCGCGAAGAGCCGGCTCATAGCCCTCGGCGCCGTCGACCGTCTCGGCGGCGACGATCCCGGCGGCGACGATCCTGCGCTCGCCGTAGACATCGGTGAGGAACAGGTTGAGCGCCCGGGTGCGTTGCGCCAGGCCACGCTCCAGGGCCGCCCACTCCTCGGCGGCGAGCAGCCGCGGCACCGGGTCGACGACGAACGGCTGATCACCGAATGTCGCTCCGTCGTCGGCCAGCTGTTGCTCGACGGCTGCCCGCAGCTTCTCCAGGTCGGCGCCCGCCAGCGCCTCCAGCGTGCGCTCGTAGCCGGGCCGGGGCTTGCCGTCGGCATCGCGGTCCTCGTCGAACGGAACGCCGCGCGTCAGGTCAGGCGCCATGGCGCGTCAACCACAGCTCGAGCAGGGCCAGCTGCCACAGCTTGGATCCCTCCAGGGTCGTGAGATGCTCGTTGGGCGCCGCCAGCAGGGTGCGCACATGGTCGGGCGCGAACAGGCCGCGCGCGCGGGCGGCGTCACTGCTCATCGTCTCCCGCACCAGCTCAAGCGTCGCGCCCTCCAGGGTCGAAAGTGCGGGCACCGGGAAATACCCCTTGGGCCGGTCGATGACAACCGCGGGCAGCACCCGGCGGGCGGCGTCCTTGAGCACGCCCTTGCCGCCGGAGGCGAGCTTCAGCCGGGGTGGGCAGGCGGCGGCCAGCTCCACGAGCTCATGGTCGAGGAACGGCGTGCGCGCCTCGAGGCCCCAGGCCATCGTCATGTTGTCCACGCGCTTGACCGGATCATCGACGAGCATCACCTCGGTATCCAGGCGCAGCGCCCGGTCGACCGGATCGTCGGCTCCGGGCGCGGCGAAGTGGCGATCGAGAAACGCCCGGCTCGGATCGTCTGGCAGCTGGTAGGCGTCGCTCAGCGTGCCGGCCATCTCGGTGTGGCGGCGGTCGAAGAACGCGGCCTGGTAGGCGTCGGCCCCGCTGCCCTCGACGCCCCACAGCGGCGGGTACCACGAGTAGCCGGCGAACACCTCGTCGGCGCCCTGCCCGGACTGGACGACCTTGTAGGAGTTCGAGACCTCCTCGGAGAGGAGGTAGAAGGCGACGGCGTCATGGGACACCATCGGCTCGCTCATCGCGGCCACGGCGCCGTCGAGGGCGGGGAGCATGCGGTCGACGTCGACATGGATCTTGTGGTGATCGGTCCCGAACCGCTCGGCGATCACGTCGGAGTACCGGAACTCGTTGCCCTCGCGGGTGCCGACGTCGTCGAAGCCGATGCTGAAGGTGGCCAGCTTCTCCTGTCCGGAAGTCTCCAGCAGGGCGACGATCAGGCTCGAGTCCAGGCCACCGGAGAGCAGCACCCCGACCGGCACGTCGGAGACCATTCGCCGCTTGACGGCGACGCGCAGCGCCTCCAGCATGGCGTCTGACCAGTCGGCGTCGGTCCAGTCGGCGTAGCGGTCCTGGCGGCTGAAGTCCGCGCGCCAGTAGCGCTGCAGGTCACCGGAGCCGTCGGGCTCCACCAGCATCGTCGTCGCGGGCGGGAGCTTCTGGACGCCGTTGAGGATCGTCCGCGGCGGCGGCACCACGGCGTGCCAACTCAGGTAGTGGTGCAGCGCCACTGCGTCGATCGAGGTGTCGATCTCGCCGCCGGCGAGCAGCGCCGGCAGGGTGGAGGCGAAACGCAGAGCGCCGGCCGCCTCGGCCAGGTACAGCGGCTTGACCCCGAGCCGGTCGCGGGCCAGCAGCAAGCGGCCGCTGGCGTGCTCGTAGATCGCGAATGCGAACATTCCGGCGAAGTGGGTGACACAGCCGCGCCCCCACTTGTCGTAGGCCTTGAGGATCGCCTCGGTGTCGCTGGTGGAGAAGAACCGGTACCCGTCGCCCTCCAGCTCGGCACGCAGTTCGCGGTGATTGTAGATGCAGCCGTTGAAGACGATCGTCAGCCCGAGGTCCGAATCGACCATCGGCTGGCCGCCGGCGCTCGTCAGGTCGATGATCTTCAGCCGCCGGTGGGCGAGCGCGACCGCGTCGTGCGCCCAGCTGCCCTGGCCGTCGGGGCCGCGGTCGCTCATCGTGGCCGCCATCCGCTCTACGGCGTCCCGGTCGGCCGCCCTTCCCACGGCCAGCTCGCCGGCGAATCCGCACATGCCCGTTCAGGCCACGCGCAGGTGGGTGGCCCCGGCGCGCGACGCCTGGGCCGAGTCCACGAACGCAGAGAACAGCGCGGCCTGCTCAGGCTGCGTCTGCAGCGTCTCGGCGTGCCACTGGACGCCGATCACGAACTCGCGGTCCATCGCCTCGATCGCCTCGACCGTGCCGTCCGGCGCACGCCCGGTGATCACAAGCCCGTCGCCGAGCCGGGCGATGCCCTGGTGATGAAACGAGTTGACCTCGGTGAACGTGCGCTCCAGGACCCGGGCGACGCGGCTGGACTCCCGGAGTGTCACCGCATGGGTGGGCTGGGAGCCGGGCTTCGTCTGGCGATGGTTGATCTCGCCGCTGTTCAGATCTGGTAGGTGCTGGTGCAGCGAGCCGCCGCGGGCGACGTTCAGCACCTGCATGCCCCGGCAGATGGCCAGGATCGGCAGGCCGCGGGCATCGGCGGCACGCGCCAGGGCGAGCTCGAAGTCATCGAGCTCGGTCTCCACCGGCCCGGTGCTCGCGTGCCGCCGCTCGCCGTAGGCGCGCGGGTCAAGGTCAGGGCCCCCGGACATGCACAGTCCGTCGACGCGGTCCAGCAGCGAATCGGCGAGCTCGGGCGCGAGCGGCGGGCAGACCATCGGGATCGCGCCTGCGGCCGCCAGCGCGTACAGGTACGTGAGCCCGAGCGCCATCTCGTGCTGAGGCGGCTCGCCCTGCGGCGTGGGGGAGACGGACTCCATCCGCCTCACCTCAGACGTGGTGACCGCGATCAGCGGTCGGGCGTCGCTCATGTTCATGTGCAGCACGTTCTCCGTTGACTCGTGGCCGCAAACAGCGGCTTCGATGGCGGCAGTCTGGCAGGCGGATAGGCGCGTCGCCAATGCCAGCGGGCCAGCCGGTCCTGGCCAGGGGGCCAAGCTGGCGATCGTCACCGCATCCGCCGCGCCCGGAACTCGGCGATCGCCTCCTGCTCGTTGACGGCTTCCGAGTCGTAGCGGGCGAAGGACAGGTCGTGGGTGGCGTCGCGGCACCAGAACCGCGGATGCCGGCGCAGCCACCGCCGGGCGTCGCGGGCGCCGAGCCGCAGCAGTCCGGCGATGAACTCCTCGTCGAACAGCAGAAAGGAGAGCAGCTCGCCGCGGGCGCGGGTGCGCGAGCCCAGGGCGGCGGCGATGATCATGAAGTCGGGCTCGCGCAGCCGGCGCAGGCCGCCGTAGCGCCGGGCGAGCACCGTCTCGGCGAGGCGCCCGATCTCCCCCCGGCGCTGGGGGGAGACGAGCGCGTAGGAGATCGGCCGGTAGGGCTCGCGCCCGCGTGAGAGCCGGTAGGCGCGCGAGGAGCCGATCGTCCCCCGGGTCGTGTCCTCGACGAAGAACGAGTTGATCGCCGCCAGCCGGTGGAGGTCGTTGGCGACCTGATCGACGAGTAGCCCGTCGAGCACGTTGGCGGCGACGTCGGCGACGCTGGGGCGGGCCGTCGTTGCGACGCTCGTCGTCGGGGTGCGCCCGAACGGCTCCAGGCCGATCAGGATCACCCTGTCGGCTCCGAGATGCAGGGCCGGCTTGATCGGGCTGTTGAGGCGGGTGCCGCCGTCGGCATAGTGACCGCGGGCGCTGCGCGGCGCGGTGATCTCCACGGTGGGAAACAGCATCGGGATCGCCGCCGACGCGCGGACGTGCTCGCCCTGCAGGTGGGCGCGCACGTAGCGGATCGTCCCGTCGGGGTGCCCGTGTGGCGTCTCGGCGCCGCCCGCCACGAAGGCCACCGGCTCGCCGGTGGCCAGCGAGGTGGCCACCACGCACACCGAGTCCGGCTGTCCGTTCCTGACGTTGTCGGCGAGCTGGCGCCAGTCGATCCAGCGGTCCAGGCTGCCGGCCAGCGGGCTGGGGTCGAGCAGGCTGGCGAAGCGTACTCCGGGAATGCCGAGACCGTGGCCGACGACCCTGACCGCCGTGCGCAGCCCGCCGGTGCCGACGATCGGAGCGACGACGTCCCCCTTGCGCAGGTCTCGCCACAGCTTCACCCCGATCCGGGTCTGCTCGGTCACCGGCAGATGAGCCAGGGACGCCATCGCCGTGGCGTTGATCGCGCCGACGCTCGTGCCACACCAGATCGAGACGCGCTCGCCGCGGGCCTCGAGCGCGGGCAGCAGGACCGACAGCGCGCCGGCCTCGTAGGCGCCGCGGGCCCCGCCCCCCGGGAGCACGGCGGCAACGGTCGCCGGTGAGTTCGGTCCGGATGCCACGGGAGCTGATCCTCGTTGCCGCAACGATCCGGCCACATTGGCCAGACGGCCACAATCGCCGTCGGCGGGATGGCCTGGCAGGCGCAGCGCATGTGCCTACGGCGTCCCGATGGCCTGGCAGGCGCAGCGCATGTGCCGACTGGCCCGGGGTAGCCTCGCCGGACTGGTCAAACGCACTCGGAGAGGTGGTGGCGATGTCTGCATCGGATCGCGTCCAGGTCCCCGGTTCAGAGCGGGAGCTCGATCCGGCGCACACCCGCGTCGGCGACGTCGACTCGCAGTCGGAGATCGACCTGACGGTCTACGTGCGACCCAGGTCAGCGCTCGACTGGGTCGACGAGGAGGCGGCTCGTCCCCCCCGGCAGCGGCGGGTCGCCAGCCGCGAGGAGTGGGCCGAGCAGTATGGAGCCAGCCCCGACGACGTCGAGAAGGTGAGGGCTTTCGCCGAGCAGCACGGGCTGACGGTGACGAACGTCGACCTCGCGCGTCGGGCGCTCACTCTGCACGGCAGTCTTCAGGCGGTCACGGCCGCCTTCGAGCCCCAGCTGCAGGGGCTCTACACGCCGTCGCAGGGCGCCGGTAGGTATCGAGCACGAACCGGGCCGTTGACGATCCCCGCAGAGCTCGGCGACATCGTCGTCGGCGTGTTCGGGATCGACAACCGCCCGCAGGCGGCCAAGCACCTGCGGATCGTCGCCGCCCCGGACGCCGTGTCGACGTCCTACACCCCGCCGCAGATTGCCCAGGCCTACGCGTTCCCGACCGGCGCCACGGGGCAGGGCGAGACGATCGCGATCATCGAACTGGGGGGCGGATTCCAGACCGCGGACCTCCGGACGTACTTCGAGGGGCTCGGCCTGGCGACCCCGACCGTGACGGCCGTCGGCGTCGACGGCGGCTCTAATTCGCCCGGCGCCGACACCGGATCGGACACCGAGGTGATGCTCGACATCGAGGTGTCCGGCGGGGTCGCCCCCGACGCGGCGATCGTCGTCTACTTCGCCCCCAACACCGACCAGGGGTTCATCGACGCCGTCTCCCAGGCCGTCCATGACACGACGAACACGCCGTCGGTCGTGTCGATCAGCTGGGGCGGATCGGAGGACTCGTGGACGTCCCAGGGCCGCACCCAGATGGAGCAGATCTTCACCGAGGCCGGCGGTCTGGGCGTCACCGTGACCGCGGCCGCCGGCGACAACGGCTCCGCCGACAACGTCACCGACGGCCAGCAGCACGCCGACTTCCCGGCCTCGGCGCCGCACGCGCTCGCCTGCGGCGGCACGACGCTGCACGCGACCGGTGCTCAGATCTCGTCCGAGACGGTGTGGAACACGCCGGACCACGGGACGACCGGCGGCGGCGTCAGCCGACAGTTCCCGCTGCCCAGCTATCAGTCTGCGGCCAAGGTGCCCGACAACGTCGACACCGGTCAGCCCGGGCGTGGAGTGCCCGACGTCAGCGCCGACGCCGACCCCACGACGGGATACACGATCCGAGCCGACGGCCAGAACCAGACGGTGGGCGGCACGAGCGCCGTCGCTCCCCTGTGGGCGGGGTTGATCGCGCTGCTCAACCAGTCGGCCGGGGCGCCAATCGGATTCGCCCAGCCACGGCTGTACCCGCTGCTCAGCTCGGCGGCCTTCCACGACATCACCTCGGGCAACAACGGCTCCTACAGCGCCGGCCCGGGTTGGGACGCCTGCACCGGTCTCGGATCGCCGGACGGCACCGCGCTGGATCAGCAGCTCAAAGGTGGAGGCTGACGGGGCGCACGCGCGCCGCATATGATGCCGCCGGCACTGACACCGGGAGGCGCCGGCACTCCAAGAAAGGCATCTGAACATCAATGCATCTCGTTCGCCGTCTCGTCGTCCTGGCGGTCTGTCTCGTGGGTCTGCTCGCCCTCCCCGCGCTGACGGTCGCCAAGACCCCTCCGACCATCTACCCGAGCAAGCTCAGCCTCGGCTCGAAGGTCACCTGCAACAAGACCGGCATCACCGGCCCGACCGGGAAGGTCGGCGTGGTCGTCTACGCCGTCAAGGGCAAGCACCCCGCCAAAGCGGCCCTGTCCTGCACGCGCGGCATCGCCGTCGTCAAAGCCGGCAAGGCGGACCTGTTCGCCAAGCTCACTTCGTCCTACGGCAAGACCTTCACCGTCAAAGGCTCGAAGTACACGCTTCAGGCGTTCATCGCCCCCGGCGCGTCAGGCCCCAGCCCGGCGTTCCTCGGCGCCGGAACGGCGGTCATCGCCAACTACGCCTCCGGCCGCTAGCGCGCCCATCTGACTGGCGGGGCGGCACCCTCATTGGGGGTCGCCCTGCGCCAGTCGCCACCCCAGCCCGGAGGCACGCGCGACGGGCCGGCCCACGGCGGCGCGCACCGCCTCTTCTGAGCCGGCGAGGATCAGCCGTCGGCGCGCGCGGGTGGCGGCGGTATAGAGCAGCTCGCGGGTGAGGATCCGCGAGTCGGGCTCGGGCAGCATCACCGCGGCGGCGTCGAATTGCGAACCCTGGCTCTTGTGGATCGTCATCGCGTAGACGGTGTCGACGGCGCCCAGCCGGGTCGGGCTGTAGGCGATCGTCTCCTCGCCGCGCTCGAACACCGCCATCGCGCGGCCGTCGCCGGCGCGCACGACTACTCCCGAGTCGCCGTTGTTGAGGCGCAGCTCGTAGTCGTTCTCGGTGACCAGCAGCGGCCGCCCGACATACCAGCGCTCCTGGACGGCCGGCCCGTCGGGCTGGTCGGCCAGCCACGCCTGGAGCTTGGCCGTCCAGCTGGCCACGCCGTAGGGCCCACGGCGGTGGGCGCACAGGATCCGGAACGCGCCGAGCGCGGCCAGCGCGGCCCGGGCATCGCCGCCGGCGGCCGCGCGTGCCACCTCCAGCGCGGCCGTCAGCGCGGGACGGGCGATCGCCGCCGGCGAGCCCTCGCGGGCGACGTCGGTCTCGATCCAGGTGACGTCCGGCGGCGGATCGTGCAGGAGCGCCAGCGCCGAGTCGGGGTCGCCGCGTCGGATCGCCTCGGCCAGCTCTGCGATCCCGGAGCCGAACCGGTGGCCGCGGTCGAGCACCACGGTCCCCTTTCGCAACCCTTCCGCCGCGCCGCCGCCTCCGGCGCCGACGATGTCGCCCAGAACCGCGCCGGCCTCGATCGAGGCCAGCTGGCCCGGATCCCCGACGAGCACCAGACGCGCGTCGGAGCGCAGTGCCTCGATCAGACGCGCCATCAGCGACAGCGACACCATCGAGGTCTCGTCGACGATCACCACGTCGTGGGGTAGGCGCTGGTCGCGGCCGTGCCGGAACCGGCTGTGGCTGCCGGGCCGCCACCCGAGCAGCCGGTGAAGGGTCGAGGCGGTCAGCTCGGTCAACGATTCGCGGACGGCCTCGCCGATGTCCAGCCGGGCCGCCTCGGCGTGGACGGCCTCCTGCAGCCGCGCCGCGGCCTTGCCGGTGGGCGCCGCCAAGGCGATCAGGGGCGGTCGGGACTCGTTCGCGGCAGCGGACTGCTCCCACAGCAGGGCCACGATCCGCGCGACCGTCGTCGTCTTGCCCGTGCCCGGCCCCCCGGCCACCACGGCCAGGCGCCGTCGCACGGCCGCGGCCGCTGCGGCTGCCTGGCGGCCGTCGGCCTCGTCGGCGAACAGCCGCGCCACCCCATCGGCCAGCGCCTCCTCCGAGACGCCGGCCGCCGGCGCGTCCGCCATCGCCCGCAGGGCGGCCGCCACCTCGGTCTCCTCGGCCCAGTAGCGATCGAGGTACAGCCATGAGCCCGCCATCCGCAGCGGCCGCGCGCCGTCGCCGCTCACCAGCCGGCTCGCCGCCACTCGCGTGACCCACTCGTCGGCCGGCGGCCACGCCAGCACCGCCAGGTCGACCGGCTCGTCGGCATCGACGGCGGCGGTGTCGCGGATCGCGGCCAGATCGACGTGGACGTGGCCCAGGCGCGGCGCGCGCACGGCCAGCGCCACCGCCAGGAGGACCGTCTCGTCCGCTTCGCCGGCGAGCGCCGCCACCCGCCGGGCGACATGGACGTCGGCGGCCGTCAGCACCCCGGCCAGGTTGAACTCGCGCAACAGCCCGGACGCATGCTGGGCAAAGCGCGGATCGAGCGCATCGCGATCGGGGACGGTCACGCTCACCGCTCGGGCTCCCCCCGGTGCAGCGCATCCGACAGGACCTCCACGAACCCCGCCGGGGGCCGCCAGCAGAACACGCCGCTCGGCGTCGCGCCGCTCAGACCGGCGTCGCCGGTCATGCCCCGCACGAACAGGTAGGCGACCCCCGCCAGGTGGCGCTCGGGTGCGTAGCCGGGCAGCCGCCACCGCAGATAGCGATGCAGTGCGACCGTGTAGAGGAGCGCCTGCAGCGCGTAGTGATGTCGCGACATCTCGGCGGCGATCGCCTCCGGGCGGTAGTCGTAGGTCGTCAGCGGCGCATCGGCCTCGCCCAGCCAGTTGGTCTTGTAGTCCAGGACGGCAAAGCGTCCGCCGTCGGGCCCGGAGAGGCGGACGACGAGATCGAGGCTGCCAGTCAGATACCCGCGCACGGTGCTGCGCAGCCCCGGATCGCCCAGGCGCGCCGCATAGCCGGCCAGGGGATCATCGGCTGCCAGTTGCTCGCGCAGCACGGCGCCCACCCGTTCCAGCGCCAGCCAGCCGTCGGGCCGGTCGCCCCCGGCCAGCGGTAGCTCGAAGCCGAGCTCGTCCAGCCGATCGGCCGGCTGCACGTCGCGCAGCCGCAGCCCGTCGAGCGCCGGCCCGAGCGGCGTCTCGATGGCGGCCCGCAGTCCCGCGACCACGGCGGCCGGGTTCCCGATGTCGATCGCCCGGCGGTGGCGGACCTCATCGATGCGCGCGGCCAGTTCGGCATCGAGATCGGACGCGGCGAAGTCCGTGGCCTCCATGACCCGGTGCACGAACGTGCCGACGTCGGCGCCGACGGGCATCTCGCCCAGGAGCGAGGGCAGCGACAGCTGCGGGACGGCCTCGGGGCGTCCGGTGGGCGGCGTGGGCGGGTTCGTTTCGTCAACCGCTGGCTCGTCGGTGAGCAGCGGCTCCTCGGGCTCGGATCCGACCCATGCCTCATGGGCCTGCGAGGTGATGTCGGTGTAGGAGGTCCGCCGCCAGCGCAGGTCGAGCGTGCGATCGAAGCGCCCCGCGCTCAGCGCCGCGCGCTCCTGCGGCGGGGGGCTCCACCGGCCCGAGCCGGCCGGGGTCGCGCGCTCCACCGAGATCGACTCGGGCGCCCGGTCCGCCAGCGCGCCCAGGCGGGCCGCCACCTTGGCATCGTCCGGGGTCGAGGCGCCCGAGGGGGCGACGTCGCCCGCGTCGTTGCGGCTGAACATGAGCCGGCCGAGCGGCGAGTTGCGACTGTCCCACGAGCCCGCCCACCACAGCACGACCTGGTGGCGCGCGCGGGTAAGCGCGACGTAGGCCAGGCGCAGGTCCTCGCCGCGCTGCTCGATGTAGAACTGGTCGCGGTGGGCACCGTAGTCCTCGCCCTCGAGCGCCACGTCGAGCGTTCGCCGGTCGCCCGCGGCGGGGTCGTGGAAGAACACCGGCCGCGCCTCCTCGGAGATGTAGCCGGGCTCCCACAGGTACGGCAGGTACACGATCGGGAACTCGAGTCCCTTGCTCCGGTGGATGGTGAGCACCTGTACGGCCGCGGCGTCGGACTCCAGGCGGCGGCTGCGCTCCTCATCGCCGGTGTCGGACTCGGCCTCGGCGATCCGCGTGCGCAGCCACGCGGTCAGCGCCGTCGCGCCCAGCTGCTCGGTCATCGCCGCGCCGTGCAGCAGCTGGCCGACGTGGCGCAGGTCGGTCAGCCGCCGCTCGCCGTCGACGTCGGCGAGCATCCGCGCGGGCAGCCCCTCCACGACCATGATCGTCTCCAGCAGCGATGCGACCCCACGCGTGCGCAGCACGCGCGCCCAGTCGTGCAGCCGGCGGTGGACCTGCTCCCACGCCCAGCTGTCGTCGTCGCCGGCCTCGGCCAGCCGCTGCGCCGACCATCCGATGAAGCAGGTGAGCGCCGCCGAATGGGCGCGCGTGATCGACGCCGGGCGCTCGAGCGCCTCCAGCAGCCGCAGCCACTCGCGCCCGATCTCGGTGGCGAACACGCTCCCCGCGCCGTTGATCACCGCGGGCACCCCGGCCTCGTCCAGCGCCTCGCGGATCATCGCGGCGTGTCGGTTGGTGCGCACGAGCACCGCCAGGTGCCCGGGGGCGACCGTCTCACCGCGGACCTCGCCGCCGGACTGGAGCAGCGACACGATGTCGGCGGCCAGGTCGCGCGCCACGTGCGCTCGCCCGCTGCCGGCCTGCACGTACCCGCCCCGGGTCAGCGACACGCCCGGCTCGTCGCGGCGGACGATCCGGATCCGCATCGGCGCGAGCTGCGGGATCCCGCTCAGCCGCGAGCCCTCGTGACCGGGGGCGGCGCGCACCTCGCGATAGGCGATCCCCTCGTGGCCGAGCTTGACCCCCGAGAGCAGCGCGTCGTGGGCGTCGATCAGCCGCTGGTCCGAGCGCCAGTTGACCTGCAGGGTGGCGCGCGTCCCCGCGCTTGCCGCGGCCTCCAGGTAGGCGTAGACGTCAGCACCCCGGAAGGCGTAGATCGCCTGCTTGGGATCGGCGATCAGCACCAGGCACGGTGCGCTCTCGTCACCGACGAAGCCGCAGCGCAGGATCTCCCACTGGTCGGGATCGGTGTCCTGGAACTCGTCGACGAGCACGACATCGAAGCGTCGGCGCAGCGCCGCACGGGTGGCGTCGGCGTTGGGGCCGGCCAGCGCCGCGCGCAGCCGCGTGACGAGATCGTCATATGTCATGACGGCCATGTCGCGCTTGCGGCGCGCGAGCTCATCGCGGGCGGCACGTGCCAGCCGCTCGCGCATCGCCGGCACCTCGCCGACGCCGGACACGATGTGGGCGGTCGAGCTCTCGATCGCCGCCCGGGCGATCTCCGCCGCCTGCGCACGCCCGAAGGCGGGCGGCCCCCCGCGTGAGAACCGCCGGACGTAGAGGTCATCGACGACGTCGGCGACGAGGTCGGACAGATCCTCGGCGAAGGTGACGTCGGGCTCGAGGTCGCCGGCGATGCCCAGGCCGGAGAGCACCTCCTGGCAGAAGCCGTGCGTGGTGGCGATGGTGGCTCCGTCGAAGCTGGCGATGGCCCGCTCCAGGCGCTCGCGCCGGCGCTCGACGTCCTCGCGGGCCAGTAGCTCCACGACCGGATCGTCGCCCAGCGACGCTCCGGCCAGCGCTCTCGCCAGGCCGCGTTCGACGGTCACCAGCCGCTCGCGGACCCGCTCGCGCAGCTCGCCGGTGGCGATCCGCGTGAAGGTGACGAGCAGCAGCCGCTCCAGGGGTGTCCCTTCGGCGACGTAGCGGGCGGCCAGCGCGGCGATCGTGTACGTCTTGCCGGTCCCGGCGCTGGCCTCGAGCACCGTCACCCCGGTCGGCAGCCGCCCGCACACCTGAAACTCCTCGGGCGCGAATCGGGAGGCCGCCGGCATCGCGGTCGTCATCGCGCGCTCACCTGCTCGCGGGACAGCAGCTCGTCCCACAGGCGCCGCGCGCAGCGGCCCAGGCGCGAGTCCTCGTCGGCGGCCCATGTCTCGTCGGTCCGGGGCGGCTGCGCCAGCAGATCCTCGAGCGCGATCACCCCGCCGTGGACGAGCTGGTGCTCGAGCTCGCGGTCCTCCTTGTCAAAGCGCCACTCGGTCTTCCACTCGCGCTCGGCTGCCGGCACCGGGTCATGGCCCGCGTTGGCCGCCGTGGCGTAGGCGGCCGAGGTCTTGGCAAACAGCGGGAGCGGCTCACGCATCCCGCGGTCATAGAGGTCGACCAGCGCGCCCAGATGCTCGGCCGCCGCCGCCGCGCGCTCGCCGGGGTCATCGCCGAGCGCGGGGATGATCGCGGTGCGGACGTCGTCGTCGCCGGAGGCGCGGCCGATGGTGGCCGCCGAGAAGGCGCGCTGGGGCCGGGCGGCCGTTAGGACGAGCAGCCGCACCCACGCCGCTAGCCGGTGCTTGGCCGACACCCGCGAGTAGGTGGTGGTCAACAGGACGTCGCCGTGGACGCCGGCGACCGTCCCGTTGAGCAACCGCTCGCCGGGCAGGGCGATGCGGACGTCGACCGGCTCGGCGGCCGCATCGGCCCCGATGACGGCCAGCGCCTGCTCGACGATCGCGTTGACGATCGGGTCGATCTCGTCGATCACGGGCTTGCCCAGGACGCCCGGCGGCAACGTGCCGCGGGCGATCTCCGCCAGCCCGGCGGCACGGCGGTCAACCCCGCGCAACCGGGCGTCGAGCAGACGCTGGCCGACCTCCCACCGGCCGAGCTGGTCGAGCTCCACGGTGAGCCCGTCCTCGATCTCGTCGGCGCCCGCGCGGAGGCTGATCCCCAGCCGCCGGCGCAGGAACGAGCGCACCGGGTGGTCGACGAAGCGAACCAGGTCTGAGAGCTCGATCACCTGGGCGCCCGGCGCCGCCAGCGCCCGGCTGAGAAACGGCTGCGGCTGGGCCCGGGGTCCGGTCAGCGCGCGGGCGCCCTCCAGGCTGATCGCGTCAAAGCTCCACGGGCGCTCGCCCGTCAGGGCACCGGCGGTGAAGTTGTCGGGGTCAAACGGCTGCAGCGGGTGGCGCACGAGGACCTGCTCGCGAGCGGTGCGGATCGGCCCATCGTCCGGGGCGCGCACGGTGGCGTCGACGCAGTCGAGCAGCTCGCCGACGGGCACGGCCGGCGGGCGCTGGGTGTTGGTGCGCTCATCGTTGCCGGTGTAGGTGACGATCACCCGCTCGGTGGCCGCCAGCAGGGCGTCGAGCAGCAGCTGGCGATCCTCTGAGCGCGGGTCGCGCTCGCCTATCCGGGGCCCCTCGAGCATCAGGTCGTCGCCGTCGCGCGGCGCCTTGCGGGGAAAGGCGCCGTCGTCGAGCCCCAGCAGGCACACGATCCGATGCGGGACCGAGCGCATCGGGGCCAGCGTGCACACCGTCAGGTGGCCGGTACGGAAGTTGGCGCGGGTGGGGCGGCCCTGGAGCCGGTGTCCCACATAGGCGCGCAGCTCCTCGGGCGCGAGCTCGGCGCCGGCCGTCTCGCCGGCCTCCTCGACGAGATCATCGAGCAGGCGCTGCAGCTCGGCCCGCTGCCAACGGTCGCGCGGGGCGGTGGCGGTCAGCGCGTCCGCGGTCCGGGCGATCGCGTCCGACCAGTCGCGCAGCGACTGGCGCTCGCGGAAGGCGTCCAGCGCGTCGCCCAGGCGGGCCACGAGCTCGGCCAGGCGCCCGGCCAGCTCGATCGCCCGGCTGTCGACGTCGTCGAGCGGCAGCACGCCCTCGAACAGCCGCTGGTCATCCTCGGTCATCGTCACCCCGAGCAGCAGCCGGTCCAGGCCGTGCCGCCACGTCCCGCTGTCGACGCTCTGCAGCGAGAACGGCGCGCGGTGCTCGGCGTCCAGCCCCCAGCGGATGCCGGCCTGGGCGATCCAGTCCTGCAGCCGGGTCAGGTCGTCGTCATCAAGGCCGAAGCGCCGGCGGACGGGTCCGCGGTCGGCGAGATCGAGCACTTCGGAAGCGGTCAGCCGGCGGCCGACGAGCTCGAGCAGCTGCGAGATGACCGACAGCACCGGGTTGGTCTGGCGCAGCGAGCGGTCGGCCAGGCGCACGCGCAGGTCGGTCGTGGCCGGCGCCTCGTCGTCGATCGCCTGGGCCCGGCCGAAGGTGGCCGCGATCAGCGGCGCGAAGGTCTCGATGTCCGGGCACATCACGATTACATCCCGCGGCTCGAGGGTGGGGTCCTCCGAGAGCAGGTGGAGGATCGCCTCGCGCAGCACCTCCACCTGCCGGGCCTGGCCGTGGCAGCCGTGGAGCTCGACTGAGCGATCGTCGGCTTCGAGGGCCAGCCGGACCTCGGGTTGTCCGGGGAGCGGTGGTCCGGGGGGAGCGCGGTTGGCGCGGATGTCGGCTTGGAGGTGGTTGAGCAGGGTTTCGGGCGCGTCCTCGGGGAGGGAGTGGTGGTGGTCGACGTGGTTCGCGTGGTCTGCGTGGTCGATCGGGTCGGCTCCCATGAGGACGAGCTGGAGCTCCCGGGAGTCGACGCCCCACGAGGCGAGCAACCGGTTGGCGGCGAGGGCCCGTGTTGTGTCGCGAT
>DATAUL010000009.1:0-8712 GCA_036268255.1 Solirubrobacteraceae bacterium
GACGCGGTCGCCGAGGTTGCGCTCAGGACGACCGGCGTGCCGATCGCCGCCACCGCGACCGCAAGCAGTCGCAGGGGCATCTTCATGTTTCGCCGCATTGCGTCCCCAATCTCGATCCCGTTCGGGCACACGACCCCGAGCCCAGCGGCGGAGCCGGGCGGGCCGAGCATACTGAAAAGGAGGAAATCCGCCTGCGTATTAGATACGTAGGCGCATGGGCACAATCTACGGGAGATCGAGGATGGCGCGCGCCGCGTGCAGCGACGGGGCCCGCTGCAGCGCGTCCTGGAGCGTCTTGTCGCCGTCCAGGCGCTCCACGTACCACGGATAGAACTTGCGCAGATAGCGCCCGGCGCGCTCCTCGCCGAGGTGATCCACCGCGGCGACCATCACCCAGTGAAGTTCGGCCAGGATCTCGGCGCGGCCCGGCGCGTCGACGCGGCCGCCGACCAGCTGCGAGAACAGCCACGGGTTGCCCAGCGAGCCGCGCGCGAGGGCCACTGCATCGGCACCGGTGCACTCGAATGCCTCGTGCACGAGCTCAGGGGAGCGCAGCCCACCGGAGATGATGACCGCGACCGGGAGCGACTCAACCAGCTCCTGGGCGGCGTCGTAGTCGGGCCTGCCGGCGTGGCGCTGGGATGCGTGACGCGGATGCAGGCAGATACCGGCGACGGCGCCCTCCTGAGCCAGTCGTTTCGCCAACTCGATGCCGAGGCCATCACCCGGGCGCAGACCGGAGCGCAGTTTGACGGTCACCGGCAGGCCGCTACCGCGCGCTGCCGCCCGGACGAGCGCCACAGCCCGGTCTGGATCGTCGAGCAGCGCCGCTCCCGCGCCGGTCTTGCACACCTTGGGCACCGGGCAGCCCATGTTGAGGTCGATCAGGTCGGCGCCGGCAGCCGCGACGCGCTCGGCGGCCGATGCCATCACCTCCGGATCGTGGCCGAACAGCTGCATCGAAACCGGGTGTTCGTCGGGATGGATGCGCAACAGCTCGGTGCAGGTGCGCTCGTTGCGGTAATGGACGGCAAAGCTCGAGACCATCTCCGAGACGACCAGCCCGGCGCCGTGGCGTTTGGCCTGCAGACGCACGAACCAGTTGCCGATCCCGGCCAGCGGCGCGAGCACCACGCGGTTTGCGATCTCCACCCCGCCGAGACTCCAGGAGTCGGTCAGGTGGCGCGTCGCCGGGGGGCCGGCAGGCGGGCTGAGAGTGTCCGGCAATAAGGTCACGAACGATTCATGGTACGAATCCCGGTGGTGGACATCGCGTCGTTCATGGCCCCCTGGGTGGCTCAGATGAGGGAGCAGATCCCGGGAGTGAGCCTGTTCGACGCCCACACGCACCTCGGGCAGAACGACCCGGACGGGATGAGCCAGACGCTCGAGGAGCTGCTCGCGGTGCTACACGCCGCCGATGCCCGCGGGGCGTTCGTGTTCCCGATGCACGAGCCCGACGGCTACCCACCCGCCAACGACATGGTGATCGAGGCGGCGTCGGATGCCGGTGGCCTCCTGACCCCGTTCTGCCGGGTGAGCCCCAACGGCGGTGGCGCCGTCAAGGAGGCCGAGCGCGCGCTGGACAGCGGAGCGCGGGGGATCAAGCTGCATCCGCGCGCCGAGCAGTTCACGCTCGATCACCCCGACGTGCGCACGCTGGCGGCGATCGCCGACGAGCGCCGGCTGCCGATGCTCGTGCACGCCGGCCGGGGGATCCCAGCCCTCGGCACCCACATGGTGCAGCTGGCCGAGGCCTTCCCCGGCGCTCGCCTGATCCTTGCCCACGCGGGGATCACCGACCTGTCGTGGATCTGGCGCGTGGCCGCCGATCTGCCCAACCTGCTGTTTGACACCGCCTGGTGGATGCCCGCCGACCTGCAGGCGCTGTTCGCGCTCGTCCCGCCGGGCCAGGTCCTGTTCGCCTCCGATGCGCCCTACGGCCACACGGCGATGTCGGCGGTGACGCAGCTGCGCTCGGCGATCCAGGTCGGTCTCTCGGCCGAGCAGGTCCGCAGCATCGCCTCCGAGCAGTCGCTGCGGATCGCCGCCGGAGAGCCGCTCCAACCCGCCGGTCCGGCGGTCGGCGAGGGCGACCGGGCCTCGCACCTGCTGCTGGACCGCGTCTCGGAGTTCGTGATGCTGGGGGCGATCGCCACCATGCGCGGCGGTGAGGGCGGCCCGGAGATGCTCGCCCTCGCCCGGCTGGCGTGCGACGTGCCCGACGACATCGACGACGCGCCCGTGTTCGCTGTCGTGCGCGATCTGCTGCGCACCTACGACGAAGTCGAGGCCGCCGAGCCGACCAACCGCCGCCGGCTGGCGTTCCTGATCCTCGCAGCCAGCGTCGCCCGCACTCCAGACGTGCCGGTGCCGGGGATTCGCGCGACGGACGGCTGAGACCTTCGTGCGGTTGGCCGCCGCGGGGAATCGTCCTCAAGACAAATCCCCAGGGGCGTTTCGCTCCCAGATCAGGCGCAGGCCGGTGAGCGTCAGCAAGTCGTCCACCTCGTCGATTTTGGCCCGCACCGCAGGCACGAGGTCCCGTGCCAGCCCGCCGGTGGCCAGCACCGCCGTCGTCTCCCCCAGCTCGTCGCGCAGCCGTCCGACGATCCCGTCGACCTGTCCGGCGAAGCCGAAGATGATCCCACTGCGGATCGCCTCCACGGTCGACTTGCCGATCAGCGCACGCGGCTGGGCGAGCTCCACCTTGGGCAGCTTGGCCGCCCGCTCGTACAGGGCGTCGATGGAGATCTCGGCCCCCGGCGTGATGATCCCGCCCAGGTACTCGCCCGCCGCCGAGACGACGTCGTAGGTGATCGCCGTGCCGAAGTCGACGACGACGCACGCACCCCTGATCCGTTCGTAGGCGGCGACCGCGTTGACGAGACGGTCGGCGCCGACCTCGCGCGGGTTGTCCATCCGGATCGGCATGCCGGTGCGGATCGCCGGCCCCACCACGAGCATCTCATGGCCGAGGTAGCGCTGGGCCATCTCGGTCCACTCCTCCGAGAGCTGGGGCACGGTCGAGGACACGATCGAGCGGTCGATGTCGGCGAAGCCCAGGCCGCGCAGGCCAAGCAGGTTCGAGAGCGCCGCCCCCAGCTCGTCGCGGGTCGACTCGCGCACGGTCGCAAAGCGCCAGTGCTCGGAGACCGTATCGGCGCCGTCGGGGAAGACGCCGAAGTGCGTCTGGGTGTTGCCAACGTCGACGACGAGCAGCATTGGCGGCAATTACACCAGCGGGGGCCCCGCGCGGCGAACCGACGGGGTGGGGGGGGATCGGTTCAGCGCCGCCAGCGCCTCGGTGAGAGGGCGGCCATCCGGAAACGTCAAGTCCGGCGAGAGCTCGAGCAACGGCTCGAGCACGAACCGCCGCGAGCTGACTTCGGCGTGGGGCAACGTCAGGCGCTCGGACGCGTACTCCATATCGCCGAGCAACAGCAGGTCGACATCGATCACCCGCGGTCCGTGCCGCGGCCCGCCGGTGGCGCGGCCGACCGCGCGCTCGACGGCCTTGCACGCGTCAAGCAGCGCTTCGGGATCGAGCGCGGTCTCGATCTCCACGCAGGCGTTGAGGAAGTCCGGCTGGTCCAGCACGAGCCCGACCGGCTCGGTCTCGTAGACCGACGACGAGCGCAGCACCGTCGCCCCATGGCGCGACAGCTCGGCCACCGCGGCCTCCAGGTTGGCCCGGGAATCACCGACGTTCGAGCCCAGCCCGAGAAAGCCGCGCATCGCTATTGGCCGCCGGCCTCCCGCCACACCTCGACCGACACCTCGGTCACCGGCAGCGCCAGCGGGGGCTCGGGCTTGGCCGCCTTGACCCAGACCGCGTTGGCGCCGTACTGATCCAGCAGGCGGTCGGCGATCGCCGCGCACAGCCGCTCGAGCGTCTTGTAGGACCGCTGCTGGGCGACGAGCGCGGCCAGCTCGCACACATGGCCGTAGTCGATCGTGTCCTCGACCCGGTCAGTGAGCGTCGCATCGCACTCCCCCACGTCGAGACGCAGATCGAGCAACAAGCGCTGTCCCACTTCTCTCTCGGCCGCGGTCACGCCGTGGTGCGTGTACAGCGAGAGGCCGCTGATCTCGATCGTGACCTCGGGCTCGGAGCCCGCTTCGTCGTCCTCGTCTACCTCGTCGAAATCGTCCGCGTCATCCTCGCTCACGCTCGTCGCCTCCGCTCGTCATCCAGACTCACTTGTATGTCGGCGGCGTGAGTCTTCCGGTTGGCCGTCGGACCGTAGCAGCCACGACCCGCAGGGCATCGCGTGTCGGACCCACGTCGTGGACGCGGAACACCTGCGCACCGCGCTCGAAGGCGAGCACGTTGACCGCCACGGTCGCAGCAACACGGTCATTCACGTCGCGCCCGGTGATGCGTCCGAGAAACGACTTGCGCGAGGCCCCCACGACCACCGGCCGCCCGAGCGCCACCAGCTCGTCGAGCCGTCGCACGAGCTCGAGGTTGTGCTCCAGCGTCTTGCCGAAGCCGATCCCCGGATCGAGCAGGATCCGCTCCTCGGCGATTCCCTCGGCGACGGCAAACGCCATCCTGGCCTGAAGGAACGACTTGACGTCGGAGACGACGTCGTCGTAGTGGGGGTGGTCCTGCATCGTCCGCGGCTCGCCCAGCATGTGCATCAGGCAGACGTCGGTCCCGCGGGCGGCCACGAGCCCGGCGATCCGAGGGTCGGCCCGCAGGGCGGTGACGTCGTTGACGAGCGTCGCTCCCGCTGCAAGCGCCGCCTCGGCCACCGTCGCCTTGGAGGTGTCGATCGAGATCTGCGCTCGCGTGCCGGCGGCGATCAGCCCCTCGATCACCGGCATCACCCGGCGCAGCTCCTCGGGGAGCGAGACCGGCTCGGCCCCGGGCCGGGTCGACTCACCGCCCACGTCAAGGATCGCGGCGCCCTCTGATTCCAGCTCGCGCCCGTGCGCAACCGCTCGCCCGGGGTCCAGCCACTGGCCCCCGTCGGAGAACGAGTCCGGCGTCACATTGACGACCCCCATGACGGCGAACTCGCTGTCGGTCATTGCTCATCCTCGGGCCAGCGACCGGTCCGGTCGAAGTACTCGCGCGCGCGTTCCTCGTCCTCGCGCTCCTCGTTGGAGCTCAGGCTGAGGCGGTACAACCAGTTCAGCATCCACACGATCAGCGCGACGATGAGCAGACCCACCCCCGCCGCCGACTCGAGCGAATGCGTGTTGGCCAGCTGCGAGTAGCTGCCGTGACCGATGACAAGGAGCGCGACGCCAGCCGCCGCGATCGCCAGCGGTAGCCACACGCGGGTGAATTTGAGGATCACGCCGTGGCGAGGCGCGGCGGTGCTACTCGGCCGCGCCGCCGGCCAGACCAGGCCGGGGAAGCGGACGCGGAGCGTCGCGTCCTGCGCGCTCGGCGGGTGTGCCCGTCACGGCAGCCGGGATCTCCGGCGGCGCCGGGGCCTCGGAGCCGAACACGTCCTCCTCAGTGCGACCCTCGAGAAGGGCCTCGAACTGCTCCTTCTCGATCGTCTCGCGCTTGATGAGGATCTCGGAGAGCTTCTGCAGCGAGTCGCGCCGCTGCGTGAGGATCTCCTTGGCCTGCACGTGCGCGGTCTCGATCACACGGCGGATCTCGTCGTCGATCTCGCGGGCGATCTCGTCGGAGTAGTCGGGCTCGGAGCTGAACTCCCGCCCGAGGAACGGCTGGCCGTGGTCGTGGCCGAAGACGCGGGGACCGAGCTTCTCGGACATCCCGAAGCGCATCACCATCTGCTTGGCGGTGGCGGTGACCTTCTCCAGGTCGTTGGACGCGCCGGTCGTGATCTCGTCGAAGCAGATCTCCTCGGCGGCACGACCGCCCAGCGTCATCGCCAGCGTGTCCTGCAGCTCCGCGCGCGTTGTCAGGAACTTGTCCTCGCCGGGGAGTGAGATGGTGTAACCGAGCGCCTGACCTCGGGAAATCACCGAGATCTTGTGGATCGGATCGGAGTTGGGCAGGTAGTGCCCGACGATCGCGTGACCCATCTCGTGATACGCGGTGATCTTGCGCTCCTTGTTGGACATCACGCGCGTCTTCTTCTCCGGGCCGGCGATCACGCGCATGATCCCCTCTTCGAGCTCGACCTGGGTGATCTCGCGCTTGCCGTTGCGGGCCGCGAGCAGCGCGGCCTCGTTGACGAGGTTGGACAGATCGGCACCGGTGAAGCCGGGCGTCTGACCGGCGAGCGCGTCCACGTTGATCTCCCGGGCCAGCGGCTTGCCGCGCGTGTGGACCTCGAGGATCTTCTTGCGGCCGAGGCGATCCGGACGATCGACGACGATCTGGCGATCGAAGCGGCCGGGGCGCAGCAGCGCCGGGTCCAGGATGTCCGGACGGTTGGTGGCGGCGATGAGGATGATGTTGTCCTTCATCTCGAACCCGTCCATCTCGACCAGCAGCTGGTTGAGGGTCTGCTCGCGCTCGTCGTGACCGCCGCCCAGCCCGGCACCGCGGTGGCGCCCGACGGCGTCGATCTCGTCCATGAAGATGATGCAGGGCGAGTTCTGCTTGGCCTGCTCGAACAGGTCGCGAACGCGCGAGGCGCCGACGCCGACGAACATCTCGACGAAGTCAGAGCCGGAGATCGAGAAGAACGGCACCCCCGCCTCGCCGGCGACCGCACGGGCCAGCAGCGTCTTGCCGGTGCCCGGAGGGCCATACAGGAGCACGCCCTTGGGGATCCGCGCGCCGAGCGCCTGGAATTTCTTGGGGTTCTCGAGGAACTCCTTGATCTCGTGCAGTTCCTCGACGGCCTCGTCGACGCCGGCCACGTCGCGGAAGGTGATCTTTGGACTGTCGACCGACATCCGCTTGGCGCGCGACTTACCGAACGACATGACCTTCGAGCCGCCGCCCTGGACCTGATTCATGAGGAACAGCCAGAACCCGATGAAGATGATCACCGGCAGCAGGTAGGTGAGCAGCGACAGCCACGCGCTCGATCCCTTCCCCTGCACGTTGAAACCGGCCGACGGGACTTCGGTCTTGGCCTGGTTGATCAGCGACGTCGCGTAATTGTCGGGGTAGCCGACCGTGTACTGCGTCCCGTCCTTGAGCGTGACGTTCGCGCTGTTGGACTTCTGATCCAGGGACAGCTTGGCCACCTGACCGTGGTCCAGCGAATAGATCATGTCGCCGAACGTGCGGGTCGGCCCGTGGTTCGAGCTTCCGATCAGCTTCTGGGCGAAGAACGCCAGGACGACAACGATCAGAATCGGAAATGCGGCGCTCTTGAAGAACCTGCTCATAGATGGTTTCCGCGGCGGTTGGCCTTGGGGTTTCGGTCGCTTACCGCGGATCAGCAAGCGTAGCAGCCCGGTATGAGCGAGAGGACGCGCATCACTGCTTCAATGCCGCGACGTAGGGGAGGTTCCGGTAGCGCTCAGCGTGGTCCAAACCGTAGCCGATCGCGAAGCGGTCCGGGATCTCAAAGCCCACATAGCGCGTCTCCAGGTCGACCTTCTGGCGCTCGGGCTTCACCAGCAGCGCGCACACCTCCAGCGAGGCCGGGTTCCGGCCCGCGAGGTTGCGCAACAGATATTGCAGCGTCAGGCCCGAGTCGACGATGTCCTCGACGATCAGCACGTCGCGCCCCTCGATCGCCGCATCGAGGTCCTTGAGGATCCGCACCACGCCGGAGGACTTGGTCGCCGAGCCGTAGGAGGCGACGGCCATGAAGTCGACCTCCACGGGAATGTCGAGGTGGCGCATCAGGTCCGAGAGGAAGAAGACGGCCCCCTTGAGCACGCCGATCAGGAGCAGGTCCTTGCCGGCGTAATCGTGTGAGACCTCGGCCGCCAGTTCACGCACGCGCCGGTTCAGATCCTCAGCGGGCACGAGAATGTCCCCGATCGCTCCGTCGGCATTCACCCCCGCCATCTTAGGTACTCCTCCTCGCCCGCCGGGCGGGGAGCGACGGCGTCGGCGCGAACGTGAGCAGTCCGCCCCGAGCGGTGGCGCGCACGCCGCCGGGAAGATCGAGCGCGGCGGTGCCGCGTTGCGCGAGCCCGGCGATCTCGTCGGCGCGGCGGCCCACGCCGGCGGCGGGACCGCCGGCCGCCTCGTCGGCCAGCCGCTGTACGACCAGGCGCCGTAGCGCCGGGGCCAGTGCGTGCAGCGTGCTCAGCGCGATCTCAGAGCGGCCGGCCAGGACCGAGTCGATCACCTCGTCGAGCACGGCCGCTTCGTCGCGCAACGTCTGGGCGAGCGCCAGGACGTTGGCCTGCGCCGCGGGATGAATCGCCTCCAGCGCAGGCACCAGGCCATGGCGCACGCGACCCCGCGCATACGCGTCGGTGGCGTTGCTCTCGTCCTCACGCCACTCGAGGCCTCGTGCGCGGCAGTGCTCGGCCGTGCTCGCGCGCGTGACACTGAGGAGCGGCCTGACCAGGGGCGGATGGGAATCGTCCTTCGGCCGCATCCCAAGCAGGGCACGCCTGCTGGGCGACGATGCCAGCCGATAGAGGATCGTCTCCACCTGGTCGGTCGCGGTGTGCCCGGATGCGATGTCGGCGTCGCACCTGTCGGCCAGCTCGCGCGCTGCGGCGTAGCGCAGCTCGCGGGCCCACGCCTGCAGGTTGCCGCGCCGCTCGTGGCCCGTGTCGTCCGCCCGGCGCACGATCAGCGCGACGCCGAGCCGGTCGCACATCTCCGCGCAGTGGCGCTGGTCGTCGTCGGCCCCC
>DATAUL010000010.1:0-6167 GCA_036268255.1 Solirubrobacteraceae bacterium
CTCGTCCGTGCAGGGCTGAGTCCACGAGTAGCCGCACCGCGTCAGCCTGGCTCGAGGCGAACGTCCGTTCGCCTCTCTAGACTGCATTATGTGGACCAACTCGTAGTCTCGGGCGCCCGGGAGCACAACCTCAAGGACATCTCGCTGTCGCTGCCGCGCGATGCCCTGGTGGTCATAACCGGGCTGTCCGGCTCGGGCAAGAGCTCGCTCGCATTCGACACGATCTACGCCGAGGGGCAGCGCCGCTACGTCGAGTCGCTCTCGGCCTACGCGCGCCAGTTCCTCGGCCAGATGGACAAGCCCGACGTCGACTCGATCGAGGGCCTCTCGCCGGCGATCTCGATCGACCAGAAGACGACCTCGCGCAACCCGCGCTCGACGGTGGGCACGGTCACGGAGATCTATGACTACCTGCGCCTGCTGTGGTCGCGCGTGGGCAAACCGCACTGCCCGATCTGCGGCCGCCCGATCGTCGGGCAGTCGGCAGAGCAGATCATCGACCAGGCGATGGAGCTCGCCGAAGGGACGCGCTTCATCGTGCTCGCGCCGGTCGTGCGCGGGCGCAAGGGCGAGTACGGCAAGCTGCTCGACGAGCTGCGCGGAGAGGGCTTCACGCGCGTGAAGATCGACGATCGCATCCGCATGCTCGAAGAGTCGATCGTGCTCGACAAGCGCTACAAGCACGACATCTCGGTCGTCGTCGATCGGCTCGTGATGCGCCACGACGTCCGCAAGCGGCTGGCCGACTCGATCGAGACGGCCGTCGCCCGCGCCGAGGGGTTGGTCGAGCTCGAGATCGTCGGTCGCTCGAGCCACTCGGCGCAGGAAGGCGCCTCGGCAGAGGGGGAGCAGGCAAAGGGGGCGAAGGGCGCCAAGGGCGCTCGCGCGGCCTCGGCGCAGATCGTTCCCGGCGAGACGCCCGAGCCGGGCACGATCTTCACGTTCTCAGAGCGCTTTGCCTGCCCCGAGCACGGACCGTCGCTGATCGAGCTGGAGCCGCGGATCTTCTCGTTCAACTCACCCCACGGCGCATGTGACCGCTGCACGGGGCTTGGCTCGCAGATGGAGATCGACCCCGAGCTGCTCGTGCCCGACCCGTCGCTGTCGATCGGCGAAGGGGCGATCGCGCCATGGGCGAACAGCAGCTCGAACTACTACGAGCAGGTCACCGAGGCGATCGCCGAGCGCTACGACGTGGACCTCGAGGTCCCGTGGGAGGAGCTGGACCAGGGGCAGAAAGACCTGTTCCTGTATGGCACGAACGGCGAGCCGGTGCAGGTGACATACCGCAACCGCTACGGGCGCAGACGCTCGTATGCGACGCGCTTCGAGGGCATCGTCAAGAACCTCGAGCGCCGTTATCGCGAGACCGACTCGGAGTGGACGCGCGAGAAGATCGAGGAGTACATGTCGCTGCGCGCCTGCCCTGTGTGCGGTGGCGCACGGTTGCGCGCCGAGTCGCGTGCGGTGCTCGTGGCCGGAACGCGGATCGAGGACTTCTGCGCGCTGTCGGCGCGGCGGGCGCTCGAGTGGCTGGAGGAGGTCGAGCTCTCGGAGACCGACCGCCACGTCGCGCGGCTGATCCTGCGCGAGATCTCAGAGCGGCTGCAGTTCCTGGAGAACGTCGGCATCGGCTATCTCTCGATGGACAGGGCGGCCTCGACGCTGTCAGGCGGCGAGGCGCAGCGGATCCGCCTGGCCACGCAGATCGGCTCCTCGCTGGTCGGGGTCCTCTACATCCTCGACGAGCCCTCGATCGGCTTGCACCAGCGCGACAACTCGAAGCTGATCGCGACGCTCGAGCGTCTGCGCGATCTCGGCAACACGGTGATCGTCGTCGAGCACGACGAGCAGACGATGCGCCAGGCCGACCACCTCGTCGACCTCGGCCCGGGCGCGGGCGAGCACGGCGGCGAGATCGTCGCGCAGGGCACGGCTGCGCAGGTGCAGCGCGTGAAGGGCTCGCTGACGGGCCAGTATCTGGCCGGCACGCGCACGATCGAGCCGCCCGCGAAGCGGCGCACGCCGACTGGCTACGTCGAGATCGTCGGCGCGAGCGAACACAACCTCAGGGACATCGACGTGCGCGTTCCGCTCGGCGTCCTGACGTGCGTGACGGGTGTCTCCGGCTCGGGCAAGTCGACGCTCGTCAACGAAGTGCTCTACAAGGCGGTTGCCAACCGCCTGCACCGAGCCCGTCAGCGTCCAGGCGCGCACAAGGCGATCCACGGGCTCGACCAGCTCGACAAGATCATCGCCGTCGATCAGTCGCCGATCGGGCGCACGCCGCGCTCGAACCCGGCGACGTACACGGGCCTGTTCGACGTGATCCGCGACCTCTTCTCAAAGACGCAGGAGGCACGCGCTCGCGGCTACAAGCCGGGCCGCTTCAGCTTCAACGTCAAGGGCGGGCGCTGCGAGGTGTGTCGCGGCGACGGGCAGATCAAGATCGAGATGCACTTCCTGCCTGACGTGTACGTGCCGTGCGAGCAGTGTCACGGCAAGCGCTACAACCGCGAGACGCTCGAGGTCCGCTTCAAGGGCAAGACGATCGCCGACGTGCTCGAGATGCCGATCGAAGAGGCCCAGGAGTTCTTCACGCACATCCCCAAGATCCGTCGCCGTGTCGATGCGCTCGTCGAGGTGGGGCTGGGCTACATGCGGCTCGGACAGCCGGCGACGACGCTGTCGGGCGGGGAGGCGCAGCGGGTCAAGCTGGCCGCCGAGCTGAGCAAGGTCGCGACCGGGCGGACGATGTACATCCTCGACGAGCCGACAACCGGGCTGCACTTCGCCGACATCCAGCGGCTGCTGGCGGTGCTCGACCGCCTCGTCGACGCCGGTAACTCGGTGGTCGTCATCGAGCACAACCTCGACGTCATCAAGGTATCTGACTGGCTGATCGACCTCGGGCCGGAGGGCGGCGACGAGGGCGGTCAGGTGATCGTGCAGGGCACGCCCGAGCAGGTGGCGACGGCTGCCGGCTCGCACACCGGCGAGTTCCTGGCCGCGATGCTCCCGGTCAGGGCCAGCCGCGGCGGGCACGCGCCGAAGAAGAGCGCCGGCGCGTCCAATGGCTCGGCCAAGACCACCGCGAAGTCCAACGGCTCCACCAGCACCAACGCGAAGTCCAACGGCTCCGCGAAGAGCGCCAACGGGTCAGCCGGCTCCGCCAAGGGCGATGCGAAGCCCGCGCGCCGCCGGCGCGCCGCCACGAGCTCGCGCTGAGGGTGTCCGAGCCCGGGCTGCCCTCCCGGGCCGAGCTGAAGCTGTGGGCCCAGAAGTGGCGCTGGTATGAACAGAACTCGCTGCCGTGGAAACGTGCCCGGATTCACTGGGAGCTGATGCGGCGGGGGGCGTTCGCGCGCTGGCCGGTGCACGGCAACCTGCTCGAGGCGTTCGCCGACGGGCGGCTGGAGATCGGTTCGAACACGCTCCTGGAGCCCGGCGTGTGGATCACCGTGCCGGCGCCGGGCAGAGTGCGGATCGGCAGCGGATCGTTTCTGAACCTGGGGGTCACGGTCGCCGCGCTGGAGCTCGTCGAGATCGGCGATCACTGCATGTTCGCCAACGGCTGCTTCGTCACCGACGCCGATCACCGGGTCGATGACCCCACCCGGCCGATCACCTGGCAGGGCTTTGCCAGCAAGGGGCCGACCCGCATCGGCGACAACGTGTGGTGCGGGACGAACGTCGTCGTGACGAGCGGCGTGACCGTCGGCGAGCGCTGCGTGATCGGCGCCAACTCGGTCGTGACGACCGATATCCCGCCGTTCTCGGTCGCCGCCGGCGTGCCCGCCCGGGTGATCCGGGCCGTGACCTACGACTGACCCGCTCGGCTACGACTGGCTCGGCAGCCCGAGCTTCGTGATCTGGACGTGGAGCGTGGTGCGCTTGCCCTTGGTGTCGCGCGTCACCACGGTCAGCGCCAGCGTCTTGACCTTGGAATGCTGGGCCCTGGTGCGCAGTCCGCGGCTCTCGCGCAGAGCCTGGCGGCCGATCGTCACCGTGACCGCGCCGGCCGGCTTGGCCAGCTTGATCAGCAAGCGGCCGTGCGCCAGGGAGACCGACTTGAGCTTGGCCCCCTTGAGGGTCACACCGACGACGCGCAGATGCTTGTGTTCGCGGCGGCGGACGAACGTAAGGCCGGGGACCGTCGCGACGGTGAGGGTGCTGAGCTTCGGTGCTCCGGCGGCGGCGCCGACCCGGAACGCCACCACGGGCCGGCCGCGCAGCAGGCCAAGCACGTGGGCCGCGCTGATTCTCGGCGCCTTGCCGTTCGCCGATCCACCGCCGCCGGCGGGGGGCGTGCAATTGGCCACCGTGAAGGTGGCGGGGACGGTCGCGGTCTTGTCGCCGTTCTGGGAGACGAGCGTGCTCGTGGCGGTGCCCGAGGGGGTTACGCAGCTGGAGGCGAACACCCCGCTGGAGCCCCCGTTGAGCACGACGCGCAGGTCGCTCAGGGGGATGTCCGGAACTCCGGTGAAGGTGGTGGAGTTCGTCGACAGGTTCACCGCTCCGGCGAGCGTCAGCCCGAACGGCGCCGGGAACACGAGCGTGATCGACGGCGCGGCGAGAGCCCCGGGCGTGCCGGTGAGGTAGGCCTGGCCGCTGAGCGGGTTCGGGTACAGCGGCGAGGTGGCGGTCGCCGAGCCGACGGCCTGGCATGTGCCCGATGAGGGATTCGGACAGATCTGCGAGATCGCGCCGAGGTTGGGGCCGAGCACCGCCGGGGGTAGTGTCAGCGCCACCGAGCGCGGGGTCGCCTGCCCAGCCGCCTGGATGATGTCGGTGGTGATCTGGACCTGGTGGTCGCCGCTGTCGCGCGCGGCGGTCACCGTGAAGCCCGGGGAGAACGGCAACGAGGAGCAGCCGGTCACGGTCAGCGGGGCGCTGGCGGTGCGGACCGTCGAGTCGCCGTAGGAGCTCGCCGACACGGCGAAGCTCGCCGGGGTCACCGGACAGCTCGAGGGGAAGCGCAGCCCGTCGAAGGTGCTGTTGATCTCGTTCACCGAGATCGAGGTCGGCGTGCCGAGGACGGTGTAGGTATCAGGGATATTGCTGAAGGCGATGTTCAGGCCGACGCCCGCGGGGTCCGAGCCCTGGCGCACGGTGACGGTCGCCGGGGTCCCGAGCTGCTGGAAGTTGCCGCTGAGCGGGTCCTTGACCGAGACGGCCAGCCCCGCCAGGTCCGCCGACGTCGGCGGGGCGACGAGCGAGAACTCCGCGGGAAGACTGAGCATCGCCCCGCCGAGGCTGTTCTCGGTGGCGGTGACCGTCCCCGTCCCGACCTGACAGGCCGGCAGCGGCGTGGCGCTCTTCAGGCAACCGCCGCCGTCGATCGACGCGTTCGCGATCAGCCCGGCGGGCAGCTGGAGCGTCAGGTTCTTGACCGAGTCGCCGCCGCTGGGGGTGAACTTGATGTCAGCGCCGAGATTGGCCGTGGAGGCCGCGGCCGCCGAGCTGGGGGTGAGGGTCAGCGCCGGGGTGCCGATCGACGCCGATGCCGGCGGGACGAGCGCGGCCATCCCGGCCAGCGCGGCCGCTGGAGCCAGCATCAGTCGCCGCAGTCCTCGTCGAGCCATGCGCGGTCTTCTCCTCCTCGCCGTGAGCGGAGGATGCTACTGCCCCGATCCGCAAATTCGGTGGCAGCTCGCGGCGTCTGGACGCGCCTGGAGCCACGCGTCCAGCACAGGTACGTCAGTACAAGTTTGCTGGACGCGCGGCCCCAGCCACGCCCAGCCACTCGCGAGATCTACTCACGAATTTCCGAATCGCGACACCAGTGGCCTCAGAGGTGAGCGACCTTCACCTTGAGCCGCAGTGTCTTGCTGTTGTGCCTGGCGTTGCGGACGATCACGGTCAGCTTCAGGCTCTTGACACGGTTGCGTCTGGCCTTCGTGCGCAGCCCGGTGGATTCCTTGAGGCTGAGCGACCCGAGGGTGACGGTGACGGCGGCCGAGGGTTTGCGGAGCGTGATCACCAGGCGGCCGTGCGACAGCGCCAGCGACTTTTTGTTCGCGCCCCGAAGCGAGACGCCGGTCACCCTGAGCTTCTTGTGCACGCGGTGGCGCACGAAGCTCAATCCGCCGGGCAGGCCGACGGTGATGCGGCTGATCTTCGACGCGCGCTTGGCGACGCTGACCTTGAAGGTCAGGCTGGGCTTC
>DATAUL010000011.1:0-3897 GCA_036268255.1 Solirubrobacteraceae bacterium
CCGGCTCTCCCAGATGGACCTGGCGCTCGAGGCCGGGATCTCGACGCGGCACCTCAGCTTCGTCGAGACCGGCCGCTCCCGGCCCAGCCCGGACATGGTCGTCGCACTCGCCGAGCAGCTCGAGGTCCCGCTGCGCGAGCGCAACGAGCTGCTCCTGGCCGCCGGCTACGCGCCCCGCTACGGAGCGCGCTCGCTCGACGATCCGGCGATGAATGAGGTTCGCGAGGCCGTCAGCCGGGTGCTCGCCGGCCACGAGCCGTATCCGGCGATCGCGGTCGACCGCCACTGGAACCTGATCGCCTCCAACGAGGCGCTGGGCCCGATGCTCGAGGGCGTCGCGCCGGAGCTGCTCGTGCCCCCGGTGAACACGATCCGCCTCGCCCTGCACCCGGACGGCCTGGCGCCGCGGATCATCAACCTCGGCGAGTACCGCGCCGACCTGCTCCACCGCCTGGATCGCGCGGCGCGGATCACCGGCGACGACATGCTGCGGGAGCTGCGCGAGGAGATGCTCGGCTATCCCGGTCCGGACGCGCCGCCGGTCGGGGCCGGTGGGATGGAGTCAGCCGTGACCGTGCGATTGCGCCTCGCATCCCCGCCCGGTGACAACGGCCCGGAGCTTTCGTTCTTCAGCACGATCACGACGTTCGGCACCGCCGTCGACGTCACCGTCTCCGAGTTGGCGGTCGAGGCGTTCTTCCCCGCCGACGCGCAGACGGCCGACCGCCAGCGCGCGGCGGCCCAATGAGGAGGCTAGTGGACTGCCCGTAGCCCACTCGGAGCGGGTTAACCACCTCCACGAGCGTTAACCCGCTCCAAGTAGCTAGCGCCGGCGGGCGGCCGGCTCCAGCGCCGGGTTTTGCCAGCCGATCTCGTTGGGGTTGACGTTGGTGCCCGGCGGGACGATCTCGTCGATCCTGTCGAGCACGTCGTCGGACAGCGTCACCTCGGCGGCCGTCAGCTGAGACTCGAGGTGCTCCATCGTGCGCGGCCCGATGATCGCCGAGGTCACAGCCGGGTGGCGGATGACGAACGCCAGGGCGAGCTCGATCAGCGTGATGCCGGCCTCCTCGGCGAGCCTGGCCAGCGCGTCGGCGGCGTCGAGCTTGCGCTGGTTGCCGGGATCGGACATGTCGTAGCGGCTGGGTATCCGCTGGGCGCGCTGGGACTCGGGCAGGTCCTCGCCCTTGCGATAGCGGCCTGAGAGCCAGCCGCCGGCCAGCGGGCTCCACGGGATCACGCCCATCCCGTAGCGCTGCGCGGTGGGAAGCACCTCCCTCTCGACCTCACGGATGAGCAGCGAGTACGGCGGCTGCTCGCAGACGAAGCGCTCCCGGGACCGGCGCTCGGCCACCCATTGCGCCTCGACGATCTGCGACGCGGGAAACGTGGAGGAGCCGATATAGCGGACCTTGCCCTGATGCACCAGGTCGCTCAGGGCGCCGAGCGTCTCGTCGATGTCGGTGTCGGCCTCGGGGCGATGGATCTGGTAGAGGTCGATCCAGTCGGTCCCCAGCCGGCGCAGCGAGTTCTCGACCTCCTTGACGATCCAGCGCCGCGAGTTACCGAACTCGTTGGGATCGTCGCCCATCGTGCCGTGGACCTTGGTGGCGAGCACGACCCGGTCGCGCTTGCCGCCGGCCAGCGCCTTGCCGACGATCTCCTCGGACTCGCCCCGCGAGTAGACGTCGGCTGTGTCGATGAAGTTGATGCCGGCGTCCAGGGCGCGATGGATGATCCGGATGCTGTCGTCGTGATCCTTGTTGCCCCAGTCGCCGAACATCATCGCCCCGAGACAAAGAGGGGTGACCTTGGTCCCCGTGGTACCTAGCGTGCGGTAGTTCATGTTCCCCACGGTAGTCACCCCCGCGCGCCTGCCGCCGACCATCGAGTGAAGCTGCTCGCCGCCGCCACCCGGGCGCTCACACCCCTGGCGCTGCTCGCCGCCGTGCTCGCGCTCATCGTCCCGTGGCGGGAACTCGCCGACCGCTCGGATCTGCTGCTGGCCGCGCTGGTGCTCGCCACGGCGCTGGGGATCTCCGGCTCCGACCTGCTCGCGCTGCGCCGGCACGCCGCCGCGGTAGCGACCCTCTCGATCGCACCGCTGGTCCTGCTCGCACCGGCGGCGTGGGCATTAGGTCAGCTGTTCGACGCGAGCACGCGCGACGGGCTGCTCGCCGTCGGCCTGTCGAGCTCGGAGGTCGCCTCGGTCGGCCTGGCGGCGCTGGCCGGCGCGGACGCGACGATCGCGCTCGGGGCGGTCACCGGATCGCTCGTCCTGTCTGCCCTGCTCGGGCCGGTGGCGATCGGCTGGCTGGCCGGTCACGCCGGGCAGGGCGGCAGCGGCCACCTGCTGGTGCGCTTCGCGCTCGTGGTGATCCTGCCGCTCATCGCCGGTGTGGCTCTTCGCAGCGCAAACGTCGCGGCCCGGTGGTTGCGCCGGCGTGACGCGGAGCGCGACGGGGTCGCGTCGGTGATCGTCGCCTTGCTCGTGTACGCCGCGCTCAGCGGAACCCGGGGCGCCCACGGGCTGGGCGCGGCGTTCGCGGCCAGCCTCGCGTTTCTGATCGTGTCTGCCGGTCTTGCCGCGGTCTGGCAGCGCGGCACCCGCCAGGACGACACCGCCGTCCCGGGGGCGATGGTGATCGCCATGCGTGACTTCGCGGTCGCCGCCGCCCTCGCCTCGCAGGCGTTCGGCAACCGAGCGGCCGCCGTCCCCGGGGTCTACGGCGTGGTGATGCTGCTTGCCGGCAGCGCGTTCGTCACCCTGCGCACCCGACGCGGGTCTGCCGGCGGCCCATAATCCAAGAGCGTCGGTGAAGGGCTCCCAGGGCCGGCGGTGAAGCCCGACGCTGGGAGGGTTTGCCACCTCCAGAGTGGGTAAAGCTCCCAGCGTCGGGTGGAGCGCGAGCGCGCGGTGCCGGTCGCAACCCTCCCGGCGCTAACTTGCCCCACATGAGCACTTCTGACGGCGACACCCACTTCGGCCTCACCGGCCTGGCGACGATGGGCGCGAACCTGGCGCGCAACGTGGCCCATCACGACATCCCCGTGGCGGTTCACAACCGCACGACCAGCCGGATGCAGAAGTTCCTGGAGGAACACGGCTCGGAGGGGCCGATCACCGGCCACGCGTCGACGGAGGAGTGGGTGGCCTCGCTCGCTCGCCCGCGAGTGCTGATGAGCATGGTCCAGGCGGGCCCCGCCACCGACGCGGTGATCGACGACATCGCGCCCCACCTCGACGAGGGCGACATCCTGATCGACGGCGGCAACGCCTACTTCCGTGACACGCAGCGTCGTCACGCCAAGCTGGCGCAGCAGGGAATCCACTTCCTCGGCGTCGGCGTCTCCGGAGGCGAGGAGGGCGCACTGAACGGGCCGAGCATCATGCCCGGCGGCGACAACAAGGCCTACGACGACAACGTCAGGCCGATCTTCGAGACGATCGCCGCGCAGGTGGACGGCACTCCCTGCTGCACATACGTCGGTCCCGACGGCGCGGGGCACTTCGTGAAGATGGTCCACAACGGCATCGAGTACGCCGACATGCAGCTGATCGCCGAGAGCTATGACCTGCTGCGCAACGCCTGCGGGTTCGAGGTCCCGGAGATCGCCGAGCGCTTCAAGGCCTGGAACGAGTCCGAGTTGGAGTCGTTTTTGATCGAGATCTCCGCGCGGGTGCTGGCCAAGAGCGACCCGGGCACCGGCCAGCCGCTCGTCGACGTGATCCTCGACGCGGCCGAGCAGAAGGGGACCGGGCGCTGGACGGCCCAGAACGCGCTCGAGCTGGGCGTGCCGCTGACCGGCATCACCGAGGCGGTGTTCGCGCGCGGGCTGAGCGCGCTGAAATCCCAGCGGGAGTACGCATCCGAGCGGCTGGCCGGTCCGAGCGGC
>DATAUL010000012.1:0-16440 GCA_036268255.1 Solirubrobacteraceae bacterium
ACCACCTCGGTGCCGAGCAGCTGGGCCCGCACCCGTGCCTCCGCGACGACCGGCCCGTCCGACGTGCCGGCCGAGACGATCGTGACGACCCCGCGGACGGCCGGCAGCGCTCGCTCGATCCACACCAGCCGAGCCCGGGCATCCTCGGACGCGTTCGGGGCGACCTCGCGCACGGCCGCTCGGGCCGCCTGGTCGGCGCGGGTGACGAGCACGCTCCCAGCTCCGCCCTCGATCATGGCGCGCACGATCTCGGCTACCTGCCGCGGCGTTTTGCCGTCGGCGAGGATGGCCTCGGGCGCGCCCTGGCGCAGCTCGCGATGCAAGTCGGGACGGGCAAAGCCCAGGTCGCGGAAGGGCATCGCCGACAGCTGCTCGAGCGCCGCCTCGGTGCTGATCTCGCCTGCCTTCACCGCCTGAAGCAACTTTTGCGTATCGGTGCGTAGACCGGGCATCAAAGGAGAAGACTACGGGTGACGCTGCCGTTCGTGCTCCATATATAGAATCGCGTCCCAGTTAACCCATGTCAGTGGAATCGCCATCCACACAAGGTGGCCGGCGTGCCTCGGTGCGCTCGGTCGATCAGACGCTCGACGTCCTGGAGCTGTTGGCCCGCGCCGACCGTCCGGTCGGTGTCACCGAGATCGCCCGCAGCCTCGGCCTCTCACCGTCGGGCGTGCACCGGCTGCTGGCGACGCTGCGCGAGCGCGGCTACGCCGCCCAGGACCCGGCGACCGGGCGCTACACCCGGGGCCTTCAGTGCTTCAGCCTGGCCGCGTTGGCCGCGTCGCGCCAGACGTTGCGCGCCGTCGCCGACGATCACCTGCGTGCACTGAACCAGGCCACCGGCGAGGCGGTTCACCTCACCGTCTACGAGTCAGGCCACGTCGTCTACATCGACAAGCTCGAGAGTCATCATGAGACGGCCCCCGTCTCACGGGTTGGTGAGCAGGCGCCGGCGCACTGCGTCGCCACCGGCCGGGCGATCATCGCCTACCTGCCGCTCACGGAGATCGAGATGCTGATCGAGCGGGGACTGCAGCACTTCACGGACTCGACGATCGCCGACCGCGCCGCGCTGTTGGTCGACCTTCAGGCCACCCGCACGCGCGGGTACGCGCTGAACCGCGGCTCCTGGCGAGCGGCGGTCGGCGGCGTCGCCGCCCCGATCCGCGACTTCTCAGGGATGGTCCAGGCGAGCGTCGGCTGCTGCCTGCCGCTGGAGCGGCTGACCGACGAGGCGACGGCTGGTCTGGCCGCCCAGACGATCCAGACCGCGGCGGCGATCTCCGAGGAACTGGGGTTCGTCGTGCCGGGAGCGCCCGCCTGATGCTGCTCGGCCGCGCGCTGAGCCTGACGGCCGAGCGCCATCCCGAGCGCGTCGCCATCGCCGGCGAGCGCCCGCTCAGCTACGCCGAGTGGGACCGGCGCACCAACCGGCTCGCGCGCGGGCTCAGCGGGCTGGGCATCGAGCGCGGGGACCGGGTGGCGGTGGTCGCCGGCAACGGCGAGCCGGCGGCGAGCGTCCACCTCGCATGCCAGAAGCTCGGGGCCGGCACGGTGCCCCTCAACGTCCGCTACAGCCCCGACGAGCTGGCCTATTGCGTCGGCGACGCGGCTCCCAAGGTGCTCGTGTGCGACGAGCACACGGCGGCCCTCGCCGACGACGCGCTCACCCAGCTCGACCCGGCGCAGCCGCCGCCGATCATCCACGCCGGCGATGAGCTCGAGGCGCTGATCGGCAGCCAGCCGGACGGAGCGCTCGACGTGGCCGTCGCCGAGCAGGACGTGAGCGTGATGCTGTACACAGCGGGCACGACCGGGCGCCCCAAGGGCGTGCCGCGCAGTCACCATGCCGAGGTCTTCGCCGGGCTGGCGCACGTGACCCAGGCGCGGTACTCCCCCGCCGGCGAGTCGACGCTGTGCGCGATGCCGATGTATCACACGATGGGCCTGCGCTCACTCGTCTCGATGGTCCTCATCGGGGGGACGACGACGTTTCTACCGAGCTTCTCCCCGGAGGCCGCTCTCACCGCGATCGAGCGTGAGCAGCTGAGTGCGCTGTACCTCGTGCCGACGGCCTTCTGGGCACTGCTCCAGGAGCCCGGGGCGGCCGACGGGTGCGCCAGCGTGCGCAAGCTGGCCTACGCCGGTGCGGCGATGACCGAATCGCTGACGACACAGCTCGCCGAGGCTTTCCGGCCGGAGGTCTTCATCAATCACTACGGCTCCACGGAGGTCTATACGTTCGCCGTCGAGTCCGATGCGATCGCCCGTCCGGGCAGCGCGGGGCGCCCCGGGCTCTTCACGCGGCTGCGGCTCGTGGAAGCCGATCCGGAGCGCCGCGTCGCCCCCGACGAGCAGGTCGCTCCCGGAGAGACGGGCGAGATCATCGCCTCGCTCGCGTCGGACGAGGCGTTCGCCGGCTACTGGCAGCGTCCGGACGCCAACGAGCGGGCGTTGCGCGACGGCTGGTATTTCACGGGCGATCTCGGGGAGATCGACGACGAGGGCAACCTGCGCGTCTCCGGGCGGATCGACGACATGGTGATCAGCGGGGGCGAGAACGTCCACCCCCTCGAGGTCGAAGACGCACTCGCCCGCTGTGACGGCGTCGACGAGGTGGCGGTGGCCGGCGTGCCCGACGACAAGTGGGGGCACGCCGTGACCGCATTCGTCGTCGTCGCCGGGGAGACCTCCGGGGAAGACGGGGCCCGGCACATCGCCGAGTGGACCCGCGCGCAGAGCGGCCTGGCCGCGTACAAGCGCCCGAAGCGGATCGTCATCCTCGACGCGCTGCCCAAGAGCCCGGTCGGCAAGATCCTGCGCCGCGAGCTCGTCGCCGGCAACTACGAGCCGCGCGGCGAGGCCACCCCCTGATGGCGGCTATCGCCGTGCAGCGGCGCGTTGGCACGGCCGTGGAGCGACTCGAGGATGCTGCCCTGCTCGTCGGCCGCGGGCGCTTCATGGACGACATCGATCCGGTACCGGGCACGCTCGAGGCGGCGATCGTGCGCAGCCCGCACCCCCATGCGCGAATCGTCGGCTTCGACGCATCGCAGGCCGCCAAGGCCCCCGGGGTGCGCCGCGTCGTCGGGCCCGAGCAGACCGCTGCGCTGCGCCCGTTTCCACTGACGCTCAAGGCGCCGATGCCCTACCGGCCGGCGGCCACCGACCGGGTGCGCTACGTCGGCGAGCCGGTGGCGGTCGTCGTCGCCGAGAGCCGCCCTCTGGCCGAGGACGCCGCCGAGCTCGTCGATGTGCAGTACGAGACGCTGCCGGCGGTCGTCGACGTCCGCGTCGCCATGACCGGCGACGCGCCCCGCCTGCACGACGAGGCCGACTCCAACGTGGCGACCGACCGCTCGCTCACCTACGGCGACGTCGACGGGGCGTTCGCCGCGGCCGCCCACGTGGTTGAGGGGGAGTTCGGGTTTCCTCGCTACTCGTCGACGCCGATCGAGACCTACGGGGTGATCGCCAACTGGGAGCGTGACGGGACCGGCGATCACCTCACCGCGTGGTGCAACTTCCACGGCCCGTTCACGATGCAGCCGGTGATCGCCGGGACACTCGGGCTCTCGCCGGCCCGGGTGCGCCTGATCGTGCCAGAGGACATCGGCGGCTCGTTCGGGATCAAGTCCGGCGTGTACGCTTACGTCGCGCTGATGGCCCTCGCCTCGCGGGAGGCGGGCGCCCCGGTTCGCTGGATCGAGGATCGCGTCGAGCATCTCCTGGCCAGCTCGGCGGGCAACGATCGCGAGATGGCCTTCGCCGCCGCGGTCGACCACGACGGGCGCATCCTCGCCCTCCGCGCCGACCTGATCGACAACGTCGGCGCCTATCTGCGCCCGCCCGAGCCGGCCACCCTGTATCGCTGCTTCGGCAACCTGACCGGCGCCTACACGATCGGCGCCGTCGGGCTGCGCTCGCGGGCGGTCGTGACCAACAAGGCGCCCACCGGACTGAACCGCGGCTTCGGCGGCCAGCAGCTGTACTTCGGGCTCGAGCGTCTGATGGACAAGATCGCCGTCCGCCTGCGTCTCGATCCCGCCGAGCTGCGGCGGCGCAACCTGATCGAGGCCGACGCCTTTCCGTATTCGACACCGACGGGCGGCCTGTACGACTCGGGCGACTACGCGGCGGCGCTGGAGCTGGCGCTCGAGCGTTCGCACTACGCCGAGGTGTGTCGCGAGCGCGACGAGGGACGCGCGCGGGGCCGGCTGCGCGGCGTGGGGATGGCGACGATCGTCGATCCTTCGGGCACCAACCTCGGCTACGTGGCGATCGCCACGCCCGCCGAGCAGCGGATCAAGGGCCGCGAGAAGTCGGGCTCCACCGAGCACGTGCGCGTGTCAGTGGACGCCGGCGGTGAGGTGACGGTGATGCTCGGCTCGACGCCCCAGGGCCAGGGACACCGCACGGTCATACGCGAGGTCGTCGCCGAGCGGCTGGGGCTGACGCCCGACCACGTGCACGTGGTCGTCGAGATGGACACGCAGACGACGCCGTGGACGGTCTCCTCGGGCAGCTACTCCAGTCGCTTCGCGCCGCTGACGACGAGCGCGGCCGTGATGGCCGCCGACCGGGTGGCGGAGACCCTCAAGCGCGCGGCCGCGGTGATGCTCAACTGCGACGCCGGCGAGCTGGAGCTGCATGACGGCAGGCTGGAGCTCGTCTCAGACCCGGACCACTCCGTGCTGTTCCGCCACGCCGCCGGCATCGTGCACTGGGATCCGGGGGTCCTCGGCGGAGAGGCAAATCTGTACGCCGACGCCGCCTTCACCCCGCCCCAGTCGCGTCACGCCACCCAGAACGACGAGATCAACTCGTCGCTGTGCTACGGATTCGTTGCCGACGTAGTCGCCGTCGAGGTCGACCCCGACACCCTGGTGGTGCGCGTGCAGTCGGTGACCTCGGTCCACGACTGCGGCACCGTGCTCAATCCGATGCTGCTCAACGGCCAGACGAGCGGCTCGATCGCCCACGGACTCGGCGGGGCGACGCTCGAGGAGCTGCGCTACGGGCCGGACGGGCAGATGACGGCCGCCTCGTTCATGGATTACCTGTGCCCGACGGCTGCCGAGGTGGGATTCGAGGTGAACCTCGACCACGTGGTGACGCCGTCGCCCCACACGCCGCTGGGGGCCAAGGGAGCCGCCGAGGGCAGCACGATGAGCATCCCAGTGGCGCTCGCCAACGCGGTGTCGGACGCGCTCGCTCCGCTGGGCGTGGAGATCGATCGCCTGCCGGTGCACGGCACCGTGATCCATGAACAGCTGACCAACCAACAGAACGAAAGGACCTGAATGCCGCTGACCGGTGGAGACGTCCGCTTCGACCGCGAGCACGACGGGCGCGTCGCCGCGCTCACGCTCTCGCGCCCGGAGAAGCTCAACGCGATCACGTGGGAGATGCGCGAGCGCGTCTTCGAACACTTCCGTGAGATCGACTCCAACGAGGACATCCAGGTCGTGGTCATCCGCGGCGAGGGCGAGCAGTTCAGCCCCGGCGGCGACATCCCCGGCTTCATGGAGGTGGAGGCCCACCAGTTCGTCGACCTCGGGCATAACCTGACCGCGCCCGCGCGCAGCCCCAAGCCGGTGATCGTCGCGATCGACGGCTTCTGCTTCGGCGCAGGACTGGAGCTGTCGATGTCCTGTGACATCCGCGTGGCCACGGCGCGCTCGCAATTCGGCCAGCCGGAGATCCGGCTGGGGATGATCCCAGGCAGCGGCGGCAGCCAGCGTCTCGTTCGCTACCTCGGCCGCTCCCGCGCCAAGTACTACGTCATGACCGGCGAGCGCTTCTCCGCCGAGCAGGCGCACGACTGGGGGCTGGTCGCGTCGATGGTGGAGGATGCCGAGGCGCTGGACGCCGAGGTCGAGCGGATCGTCGGCATGCTGCTCGGCTACTCGCCGCTCGCGCTGCGGCTGGCCAAGGAGGTCATCGACGCCGGCGCCGACGGTCCCCTGCAGACGGGGATCGAGCTGGAGCGCAAGGCCTACTCGCTGCTGCGCGCCACCCACGACTTCGCCGAGGGCGTCGACGCGTACGTCAACAAGCGCAAGCCGGAGTTCACGGGGACCTGAGGACGGCGAATGAAGGCGGCCCCGTTTCGCTACGAGCGCCCGGCATCCATCAAGGAGGCGCTGGAGCTCCTGCATGCGCAGGACGGGGCCAAGGCACTGGCCGGCGGGCAGAGCCTCGTGCCGATGATGGCGATGCGGCTGGCCCGTCCGACGGTCCTCGTCGACCTCGCCGCCGTTCCGGGTTTGGACGAGGTGGAGCGCGACAACGGCTCGCTGGTCACCGGCGGCATGGTCCGCCAGCGGACGCTGGAGCGCCGCGACGGCCTGTCGCGCGCGGTGCCGCTGATCGCCGCCGCGCTGCCCTGGGTCGGTCATCGTGAGATCCGCAACCGGGGGACGATCGGCGGCAGCGTCGCCCACGCCGACCCGTCGGCGGAGCTCAGCCTCGTGGCGGCGGTGCTGGGAGCGGCGATCGTCGCCGTCGGCCGTGACGGCGAGCGCCAGATCCCCGGCGACGAGTTCGCCCAGGGCCCGTTCCAAACGGCCCTGCACCCGGATGAGCTCCTGACCGCGATTCGCTGGCCGGTGGCGACCGACGCCGACGGCTTCGCCTTCGATGAGGTGGCGCGGCGCCACGGCGACTTCGCGCTGTGCGGCGTCGCGGTGTGGGCGCGCTACGGCGGCCCCGCCCGCGTCGGGCTGATGGGGGTGGCGGCCGCCCCCGTCGTCCATGACGTCCGTCCCCAGCTCGACGGCGGCGCGAGCGCGCAGGATGTGGCGGACGAGCTCGCGCAGAACGTCGATCCGGCGGGGGACATGCACGCGAGCGCCGCGTACCGCCGGCGCCTGGTCGGCGTCCTCGTCACGCGCTGCCTGACAGAGGCGCTCGGCCATGACTGAGGTGACACTGACGGTGAACGGCACCGAGGTGACACTCGACGTGGAACCGCGGCTGACACTGGTGGACGCCCTGCGCCACCGCCTGGGACTGACCGGATCCCACGTCGGCTGCGAGCACGGCGTGTGCGGGGCGTGCACGGTGCTCGTCGATGGCGCGGCCGCACGCTCGTGTCTGATGTTCTGCGTCCAGGCCGCCGGGACCGAGGTGACCACCGTCGAGGCGCTCGGCGAGGTCGACGACCTGCATCCGCTACAGGAGGCGTTTCGCCGCCACCACGGCCTCCAGTGTGGGTTCTGCACCCCCGGCTTTCTCATGAGCTCCTATGACCTGCTGCGCGACGGCTCCGTCGACGAAGCGCACCTGCGCGAGGAGCTGTCCGGCGTGCTCTGTCGCTGTACCGGTTATGCGGGGATCGTCGACGCCGTGCGCGAGGTCGCCGCGTCGCATCCCGATGGGCTGCCCGATCCCAAGGCACTGGGGCGTCCGATCCTCGTGCGCGGGGGCGGCGTTCCGGCCGGCGAGGCAGCGGCGCTTGAGCAGAGCGCGGAGCGCGCGGCCGCCACGCCATCGGCAGGAGTGGGCGCGGTCGACCTGGCGGTGCCCGACGGGGAGCCGAACGAGACCGTCGACGTCGTCACCGAGATCGACGCCCCGCCCGAGGAGACGTGGGAGCTCGTCCAGGACTTTCCGAAGATGAGCCGGCTGCTGCCGGGCGTCGACCTCAGCCGCGAGCTCGGCGACGACCGCTACGAGGGCGAGGCGCGCATCCACTTGGGGCCGATGCGCCTGACGTTCGCCGGCGCCGCCCAGGTACTCAAGCGCGACACGTCAGCACGCTCGCTGCGCGCGATCGCGGCCGGGCGCGACATCTCGGGCGGGGGCGTGCGCGCCGATCTGCTGATCTCCGCCGAGCCCCGCGACGGCGGAGGCACGCGCGTGCGTGCGCAGGCGAAGCTGTATTTGTCAGGACGGGCCGCCCAGTTCGGGCGCTCGCTCGCCGGTGACGTCAGCCGCCAGTTGTTTGCGCAGTTCGGGCAGGGCGTCGAACAGGCGCTGAAGACCGGCGAGGTCGCCGAGCCCACGCAGTTGCGCGGCGGGGCGCTCGCCTGGAGCCTGGTGCGCGCACGCCTGGCGTCCCTCGTTCGCCGTATCCGATCGTGAACCAATCCCGCCGAGAACTGGAGGAGAGATGGCCAGCCTGAAGATCCCCTACGAGTCGATGGACCCGCTGACGATCGGCTCCGCCGACGACGAGAGCAAGGTCTACCGCGAGGAGCTTGAGCTTGAGGTCCCAGATGTCAACCTGCTGGCCGCGATCTACCCGGAGGAGCCCGCCCCGGTGCCCGACGCCACCGAGGCGTGCCGCGCGGCGCTGCGCGAACCGGTCAACGGCCCGTCATTCGCACAGCTGATTAAGGGCGGCAAATCGGTGGCGATCGTCATCGACAACCAGTTCCGCCCGACGCCCACGTCGAGGCTGCTCCCGGCGGTGCTCGACATGCTCGAGGAGGCCGGCGTCACCGACGCCTGCGTGATCACAGGCAACGGCAAGGTCTTCCCGCTGTCGGAGACCGACATCGAGATGAAGGTCGGACGGAAGAACCTGGATCGCATGGAGCGGATGGGAATCTCGTTTCACCAGAACGAGCCGCGCAACGAGGAGGCCTACTCGTATCTCGGCGTCACCTCGCGGGGCACGCCGGTGTGGGTGCACTCGGAGGTCGTCAAGCGCGAGGTGAAGATCGCCGTCGGCCACGCGCAAGCCAACCACTGGGGCTACGGCGGCGGCGGCAAGCTGATCATGCCCGGCGTCGCCTCGGACGAGACGATCGAATCCAACCACTGCAACTTCACGATGTCGCCGCAGACGCACTACGGGGCGCTGGCGGGCCCGATGCGCTCCGATATCGACGAGATCGCCACCATGACTGGGCTGGACTACACGCTCAACGTGCTGCTCGACACCCGCGGGCGGGTGATCGACATCATCGGCGGCTCCCATCCCCAGGCCCACCGTCACGCGATCGAGAAGTTCAATTCGATCTACGCGTACGAGAGCCCTGTGGCGACGAAAGGCCAGGCTGACATCGTCGTGTGCGGCGTGTTCGCTCCCACCGACCACCTGTTCTTCCACACCGGCTGGGGCTGCATGTCGTCTGACTTCGTGCTGCGCGACGGCGGCGCGATCATCTACTGCTCGCCCTCGCCGGGCGTGCACACCGAGGTGGGCGACTTCCCCGGCCTGGCCCTGATGGATCTGATGAAGCCCTACATGCCTCCCACCCAGGAGAACTACCAGCGCGTCCTGCGCGACATCCACCACCGCAAGATCCAGATGTGGGCCGGCTGCATCTGGGCACCCATCTACGAGGTGATGACCCGCAAGCAATTGACGCTCGTGACGCTTGAGGAGAACCTTGAGATGGCCGCCGACATCGGCATCGACGCGACGACCTCGCTGGACGAGGCGTTCGCGGCGGCGATGGACCGACATGGTCCCAGCGCCAAGGTGATCGTGCTCCCCTATGCGCGCTATCAGCTGCCGGCCAACGCCGTGCGGCTGGACGCCGAACCGCTGCGGTTCCCCCAGGAGGCGGGCGTGTAGCCCGTCCTGCCCGCGGGACAGCGGCCCTTACTCCGGCTCGATCAGCTCCAGGGCGCCAAAGCCGTCGAGCGGCTCGTCGATGAAGAAGACCTCCATCGTGATGTCCGGCTCGACGTGGGCCTGCGAAAGAAACGCCACCACCTTGCGACCGGTCAGATCCTCGATCGTCTTCTGATACCGGACGGCCATCATGCGCTGAAAGTCCTCGCGCAGCTCGACGATTCGATCCGGCTGACCGCTGTCCATGATCGTCTGCTCCAGCGCGGTGAAACCGCTTCCGCGCATCACGACGACGATGATGTCGTCCAGTGCGTATGTCTTGGCCTTCATCGGCCCACGCCCGTAGTGCTCGCGCAGGATAGCCACGATCGACGTTGAGATCGCCGCCAACAGCCGACCTCCCTTGAGGGAGCCAGCGTTCGAATCCGATTGTGCTTCCACCCTGTCTTGACTCCTCACTCCGTCGGGGCCAGCGAAACCCCTTCGTCGATCAGATCGTGATGTTATTCGGCTTGATCCTCAGGATCAGTGACCCTTGGGACCCTTCCGTCCCTGGACATTAGCGGGCAGGCCGCCGGTATCAAAACCCGTCGTCCGTCACCGGCGGCGGTGGGGTCTCCGGCTCGAGCACGAAGACCTCGACGGCGGACTCGCCCTGGGTGCTGGATCCGGACAGAAACGTGCGCACCGTGCGCCCGGTGAGGCGCTCGATGGCGGCCACCAGCTGTGCCTCCATCGCTCGCTGGAGCACATCGCGCTGCTCACGGACGAGCTCAGGCCGGCCCGCCGCGACGAGATTGACCTCGGCCCGCGTCGCTCCATCCTCCAACAGGAGGACGACAATGTCGTCGTGGACGAACGCGCGTGACTTGGTGGCGCCGCGCCCGACAAATTCCGAGATCATCTTGCCGAGCTCGTTGGCGATCGCCGCCCCAAGCTGGCCCGCCGTCAGCGAGTTGCTGACAGATCCGTGTTCCATGGATGGTCCCCTTCCGCGTCTCTTTGGCTGGGACAGGACCGCCGCGGGTGACAGAGACGACAGAAGGCCCGCCGGGTGGCCCTGCCAACACTAGCTGATCGCCCTCCATCCGGCACGATTGCGCCGGCCTCCATTCGGCGCGATTTGCGCCGGCCTCCATTCGGCACGGTTGGCGCCGATGGAGCCTCAGCTCAACGGATTTCGGTTCGATTGCAGACGGCGAGCTTCCCGCTTATACTGGCCGCCATAGCGATCCGGGCGCGCGGTCACCGACCGTGCCGGGGATTGCGCCTCAGAGAGCGGAACGAGCAATCGGTCAAGCGAATGGCCGTGGCTCCTGGTCCGTATAACGACCAGTTGGGCTCGAAGGAGTCCGTGGAACCGCTCGTGTTTGGACCGCAATCAGCTAGCAGCTATCGGCGGGACGAAGGTCCGGCAGATTCGACGCTCGAGGGAGGCGACGACGCGGCGACGCTCGACATGCTGAGCACCGCTGGACTGGACCTGATCGTGCGGGGGTTCGCGCACACCGTGGGGGCGGCGGCCGGGTTGATGGCCGTCTCCGACAAAGCGGGTGAGCTCATCCGAGTGCTCAGTGCCTGGGGCGAAGCGATGGCGCTCGATGATCTACCCGCCTCTCTGACCGGCGGTTTTGTGGGCCGCGCGTTCGGCTTCGAACGCGCGGCCCTCGAACCGCTGTGGTCCGAGGACGGCCTCCCGAGCGCGGCGGCGGGCGAGATGGGCCTGGCGTACGCGGCGGGGGTGGGAATCCGCTCGGCGACCGGCTTGACCGGATCGCTGTGCGCGGCCTTCCCGGGACCTCCTCCGGGCGACTACGCCACATTGCTCCACGAGGTCGAGTCGCATGGCCGACTTGCCTCCCTGTGTCTTGACGAGCCCGGTCTACTGAAGGGGCTGCTGGCCTCCGCCCAGCTGGACGGCCTGACCCACTGCCTGAACTACACCGCCATCCGGCACGAGCTCGACCGCGAGATCCGTCGGGCCGAGCGTCATCAGCTGAGCCTCTCGTGCTGCTTTCTTGACCTCGACGACTTCAAGCTCGTGAACGAGCGCCACGGCCACCTGTACGGCAGCCAGCTGCTCGCCGCGGTCGCCCGGGCGATCGGCTCGGCGATTCGTACCGAGGACAGGCTGGGGCGCTACGGCGGCGACGAGTTCGTCGCGATCTTCCCTGAGACCGGCGAGGCCGCGGCCGTCGGACTGGCCGAGCGGGTGCGCTTTGCGGTCTCCGAAGGGGTCACCGACACCCTCGACGGTCCAGTCGAGGCATCGATCGGGGTCGCCGAGTGGAGCCCCGGGGTCTCGGCCGAGGATCTCCTCCACGCCGCCGATCAGACGCTGAGCATCGCGAAGGAGAGGGGCGGGGCAGCCGTGGTCAGCGCCGGGCGCGTCTGCGCGTACGCCGCGGAGGGACGGTGACCCCCGGTCCGGCCTGGCGGGTGACCGATCACGCGTTGCGCAGGATCAGATAGGGACCGACGACGAGCAGCGCGGCGGCGAGGGCGATGCGCAGGCGATCGGCCGGAAGGGCATGGGCCAGGCGCCAACCGACCACCACGCCGGCGAGCTGGGGGACGCCGACGAGCAGGGCGAGCGACCAGGCCACGTCCCCCTGGATGGCGTAGCCGATCATGCCGACGCCGGCGATCACGACCGACTGCGCCTGAGCGGCGGCCAGACTGGTCAGCATCGGCGTGCCGGCCGCGATCAGGAGCGGCACGCTCAGCAGCGGTCCACCGAGCCCGAACAGACCGCTGACCACCGCGACGGCGCCGCCGATTCCCAGCACCCGAATCCGGGGCAGCGACACGGGTGGCCACGAGACCGGAACGGGACGGCGGACGCGCACGTACAGCAGGACGCCCACCGCCATGACGCAGGCGCCGAGCAGCGAGCCGAACAGCGGTCCGGAGACGTGGGCGTTGGCGACCACGCCGATCGGCGTACCAACCACCGCGCAGGCGATCAGCGTCCGGGCGAGCCGCTGCGTGCTCTGCTCACGCAGCTGACCGGACTGCAGGTAGACCCCGGCGCCGAGCAGACCGGCGGCCACGTTGGTGACGATGGCGGTGCCGGCGAGCTCGGCCGGCGACAGGCCCGACAACGCGAACAGGCCGATGGTGACGAGCACCCCCCCAGGCCCCAGCGCGGTGATGCCGATTCCCCCGACGAGCCCGCACAGCCCGAGGAGCACGTCCGTACCCGCGCTCACGGCGGCGTGTCACCGGTCAGCAGCGATCTCCCTCACGCCGCGATCGTACCCAGCAGGCCGCGCCCGGACACGCGGGCAAAACCTGTGGGCGTTGTTATGTTTTCGAGCGTGACGAGCGGTCGACGCAACGTGCGGCTCACGCTGGCCATCAACGACTCCGACCAGGTCCGAGATGTCGTCAGCGGGGCCGTCTCAGTGGATGGCGTGGACCTCACCACGTTGCTCTTCGAGGCCGAGGAGATCTTCTTTCGCTTCTCGCGTCACCGCGAGTGGGAGATCTCCGAGCTGTCGCTGGCCAAGTACACGACCCTGCGCGGCCAGGGCGACGACTCGGTGATCGCAATCCCCGTCTTTCCCTCGCGCATGTTCCGCCACTCGGCGATCTACATCCGGCCCGATGGTCCGCGTGATGATCCTCGCGCGCTCGCCGGCGTGCGCATCGGCGTGCCCGAGTGGTCGGTGACGGCCACCGTCTACGCCCGCGCGCTCCTCCAGCACGAATACGACGTCCCCCTCGGCGACGTCCGCTGGGTGCAGGGCGGCACCAACGAGCCGGGACGCATCGAGGGCCTCGACATCGACCCGCCGCCGGGGATGACGATCGAGCCCGAGCGCGACCGGTCCTTGACCGAGCTGCTGCTCGCCGGCGAGATCGAGGCGATCATCGCGCCCCATTCCCCCGCCGCCTTCGAAGACCGCTCCGGGCGGATCGTCCGCCTGTTCTCCGATACGCAGGCCGAGGAGGAGCGCTACTACGGGCGTACCGGCATCTATCCGATCATGCACGTCCTCGTCCTGCGCGCCGACGTGCACCGCGACTACCCATGGGTGGCCGCCAACCTGCTCAAGGCGTTCACCGCCGCCAAGGACCGCAGCCTCGCGCGGGCCACCGACACCAACGTCCCCCGCTCGCCGATCCCCTGGGCCGCCGCGCGGGCGACAGCCGCGCACGGGTTGTTCGGGGAGGACCTCTGGCCCTACGGAGTCGACGCCAACCGACCGACGCTCAGGGCCTTCCTCGGCTTCATGCACGAGCAGGGGCTGACGCCGCGCCGGCTGGAGCCCGAGGAGCTGTTCGCGCCACAGACGCTGACGAGCTTCCGCGTCTGACCGGAGTCCGATCGACAGCGCATCCGTCCCTGGTAGGTTGTCGGCGTGTCCGGAGGTGCAGACGGGGACCGCGGGGGCGGACCGAGGTTCTCCCGGCGATCGCTGCTGCGGGCCGGTGTCCTGGGCGCCGCCGCGCTGACCGGCGGCGCCGCCCGGCGCCCGGCGCCCGCGCGGGCAGCCGAGGCCGGCAGCGCAACCTCGGCGCTCGGCGTCTACCAGTTCAACCAGGACTGGCTGTTCGGCGGACTCTACGCCGGCGGCGCCGAAGCTCCCGGTCATCCGGACAGTGGCTTCTCCGCGGTGACGCTGCCGCACACGGTGATCCCGCTGTCCTGGGGTGACTGGGACGTGAGCACCTGGCAGCAGGTGTGGATCTATCGCAAGCACCTCACCGGACCGGCGAATCCCGGTACCCGGGTGTTCGTCGACTTCCAGGGCGTGATGACGGGCGCCACCGTGTTTCTCGGTGGCACCCAGATCGCCGAGCACCAGGGCGGCTACCTGCCGTTCTCGGTGGAACTGACCCAGCACCTGGTCGCGGGGGACAACGTGCTGGCCGTCGTCGTCGACGGGCGCTGGCTCGACGTTCCACCCGACGGAGCCTTGGCGGGGGCCTCCGCCGTCGACTACCTGCAGCCCGCCGGCATCTACCGGGACGTGGCCCTCCGGATCGTGCCGGCGATCCACATCTCCGACGTCTTCGCCAAGCCGACGAATGTCCTCAGCGGCCCCGGCGCCGACGTACAGCTGACGATCGACGCCGCGGCCGCGGCCACCGGCCCCGTGGCGATCAGCGCCGCCGTGCTCGACGGCGGGCGGGTGATCGGCTCAGCGAGCGGCACTGTGTCAGTGACCTCCGCCGGCACCACCACGATGACACTCAGTGTCGGCCGGTTGAACGGTGTCACCCTGTGGTCGCCGGACACGCCCAAGCTCTACCAGGTGGCAGCGACGCTCGTGGCCAACGGAGTCACCCACTCCTTCGATGTCAACATCGGCTTTCGCGAGGCGACATTCGCCACCGACGGCTTTCACCTCAACGGCCAGCGGCTTCAGATCTTCGGCCTCAACCGCCATCAGCTGTTCCCATACACCGGAATGGCCGCCTCGGCCCGCCTGCAGCGCCGCGACGCCGAGATCCTGCGCGCCGAGCTGAACTGCAACATGGTGCGCTGCTCGCACTACCCGCAGTCGCCGGACTTCCTCGACGCCTGCGACGAACTCGGCCTGATGGTGTGGGAGGAGCCGCCGGGATGGCAGTACATCGGAGACGCGGCCTTTCAGAACATCGTGCTCCAGAACGTGCGGGACATGGTGATCCGCGACCGCAACCGGCCCTCGGTGATCATCTGGGCCACCCGGCTGAACGAGACCGGCAACAACACCGCGCTGTACACGCAGACCCGCGCCCTGGCCGACAGCCTCGACGGCACGCGCCAGACGAGCGGAGCGATGAGTCTTTACTCGACCTCCAACTGGGCGCAGGACGTCTTCGCCTACGACGACTACCACTCGACCGACAGCAATACGAACGCGACGCTGCTGGCGCCCGTCTCCGGCGTCCCGTACCTCGTCTCCGAGGCCGTCGGCGCGCTTGACGGGGCGCCTCTGTACCGGTGGGTCGACACCGAGGCCACGCTCGCACTGCAGGCCAAGATGCATGCCCAGGTCCACAACCTCGCGAACGCCAACTCGGCCTACAGCGGGCTGCTCGGCTGGGCCGGAATCGACTACGCGTCACTCAACGGCGGCGGGCGGATCTGGCACAACCTCAAGTGGGCAGGCGTACTCGACACGTTTCGCGTACCCAAGCCGGGCGCCGCCTTCTACCGCTCGCAGGTCGACCCGACGGCCGAGCCGGTCATCCTGCCGGTGTTCTTCTGGGACTTCGGCGCAGGCTCGCCGCCCGCCGGCCCCGGGGCGGGCAGCATGATCGCCACCAACTGCGACCGCCTCGAGCTCTACGCCGACGGCACGCACCTCGTCACCGGCACCCCGGACAGGACGGACTACGCCAGCCTCGCCCACCCGCCGGTGATCGTCGACCTGACCTTCACCACGCCGACGCCCGCCGAGCTGCGGATCGACGGGTATGTCGGAGCCGATCTCGTCGCCTCGGTGGAGATGACGGCCGACCGCTCTCGCGACCGAGTGGCGCTCGTCGTCGAGGACGCCACGATCGTCGGCGACGGGAACGACATGACCCGCTTCACGTTCCGCGCCCTCGACGCGTTCGACAACCAGCGCCCGTACACCACCGGCGACGTCGCACTGACGCTCGCCGGACCGGCGACGTTGATCGCGCAGAACCCGTTCGGGTTTGCCGCCTACGGCGGCGTCGGGGGCGGCTTCATCCGCTCTGTCGCCGGGACGTCGGGCACGGTGACGGTCACCGCCACCCATCCCACGCTCGGCACGGCGAGCGGGACGCTGACGGTGACCCCGCAGCCTCCGCCCGCACCTGCCGGACCACCGACGGCCGTCACGGCCACCGTCCGCCCAGCGCCCCGGCCGACGACCAAGCCGAAGGCCAGGCCGGCGGGACCATCCCGGGCCCGGGTACGCTCGGCTCTGGCCGGCCTG
>DATAUL010000013.1:0-1969 GCA_036268255.1 Solirubrobacteraceae bacterium
AAGCTTTGAGAACCACTGCGTGTCACGAAACCTCCCTGCGCCGGCATTACCCGGTCAGGTGTTGACGGTCGGCGGAAACGGAGGTCCGCCCTCTCAGCCCAGACAGTGGGGCTCCCGTAGGCGGCAATGCTAGTACGGCGCGGCGCTCCTGCCAGACTTGCGGCGTGAACGATCGACGACGACGACTCGCCGACGCTCGGCTGTACCTGGTATGCGACGCGCGATCCGATGCCTTCCTGGACGCGGCACTGCGCGGCGGCGTCGACATCGTCCAGCTTCGCGTCAAGCACCCGGCCGACGACGATGTCGTGCTGGACGCCGGGCGCCGCTTCGCCCGGGCGTGTGCGACCCACGGCGCGCTGTTCATCCTCAACGACCGGCCGGACCTGGTCGCGGCCGCCGGTGCCGACGGCGTGCACGTCGGCCAGGACGACAACCCCGTCGCCGATGCCCGCGCGACGGTGGGCGCCGATCGTCTGATCGGACTCTCCACCCACTCGCCGGCACAGATCGAGGCGGCCGCCGAGCTTAACATCGACTACATCGGCGTCGGGCCCGTTCATGCCACCCCGACCAAGCCGGGTCGACCGGCGGTGGGCACCGAGCTCGTCGCCTACGCCACCCGGCATGCCTGTATTCCCTTCTTCGCGATCGGCGGCATCGACGCGACGAACGTGGCGGCGGTCCGGTCCGCCGGCGCAGACCGAATCGCCGTCGTCCGCGCGCTCACCAGCGCCGACGATCCCGAGGCCGCGGCCCGCGCCCTGCGCGGCGAGGTGCACGTTGGCGCAACGTAGTCGCAAGCGCGGCCGGCGCGGGGCGCCCAAGCAGCGTGCCGCCCCGGCTCCCGTTCAAAGAGCGACACCGGAGCGCCCGCCGCAGCAGGTTCCGCCGGCGCACCTTCCCCAAGCCAGCCGCTCGGAGCGTAAGAACGCGGAGGTGCGGGCGGCGCTCAAACCGCTGGCCCCCGGCGAGCGCCCGCGGGCGGTCGTTGCCTCGAGTCTGCTCGCCGCCGGACTGGCCCTGGCGAACCTGATCGCCTGGGCGGCCGGCGACACGATCAACGGCAAGCATCCGGCAGCCGCCGGGATCGTCCTCTTCTCAGCCGTGCTGTTGTCCTGCGCGGTAGGCCTGTGGCGGCTGTGGTACGGCGCCGTGCTCGGTTTCATGGCGCTGCTGGCGATCATCGCCGTGCTGTTCACCCTGTATCTGATCGAGGCCTCCAATCTGCTTGGGCTGGTGGTCTCGTTGGCCGTCGTCGGGGTCTCCGGCTACCTGTTCTTCAAGCTCGTGCGGGTGCTCAGCCGGATCCAGATGCCGAGCCGTCCCAGCCGCTGACAAACGGTGCACTAGGCTCCACGTCCATGCCCGAATCCTCCTATGACTGCGTTGTCATCGGCTCCGGTCCCGGCGGCTATGTGGCCGCGATCCGAGCCGCCCAGCTGGGGTTCAGGACCGCCGTGATCGAGAAGGATCAGGTCGGCGGACGCTGCCTCAACTACGCCTGCATCCCCGCCAAGGCCGTGCTGCGGGTCGCCGACGTTCTGTCGGAGATCCGCGACGCCGATGATTTCGGGATCACGGTCTCCGAGCCTCAGGTCGACTACGCCGCCGTGTCGGCACGTCGTACCAAGGTGATCTCCACGCTGACCGGCGGTGTCGCCGGGCTGATGACGAAGAACAAGGTCGACGTGATCGAGGGCGAGGGCTCGCTCGCCGGCCAGGGAGCGGTCACCGTCAACGGCGAGACGATCTCCGCCAAGGCGATCATCCTCGCCACCGGCTCGGTCAAGCGCCCGATTCCCGGCGCGCAGTTCGGCGGCCGGGTGATCGGCACCGAGGAGGCATGGGCGCTGGACGAGCTGCCCGCCTCGATGGCCGTCGTCGGCGCCGGGGCCTCGGGCGCCGAGATCGCCTCGGCCTACGCGCGGCTGGGCACGGAGGTGCTGTTGTTCGAGGCGCTCGAGCG
>DATAUL010000014.1:0-2115 GCA_036268255.1 Solirubrobacteraceae bacterium
GTGTGGCGACAGTTGTGCCCGGTGTCATCCGCGGCAAGCATGTCACCTCCGATCCGGCGCAAGCGCTTGCTAGGCTATGCGCGCGATGGCTCTCCGCCTCGAACTCGCACTTCTTCTCCTCCCCCCTCGGGGGGAATAGCGCGCCGGCGGCCGCACGTAGCCGCAAACCAGCACCGAGAAGAAGCCAAGTTCGAATCTGAGAAGGAGAGACGATGACCAAGCCGGACGATCCCAACCGAGTACTGATCTTCGACACGACGCTGCGTGACGGCGAGCAGTCGCCGGGAATCTCACTCAACACCCAGGAGAAGCTGGAGATCGCCCAGCAGCTCGCGCGGCTCGGGGTGGATGTGATAGAGGCCGGCTTCCCGATCACCTCGCCCGGAGACTTCGAGGCGGTGCAGACCATCGCCCGGACCGTCGAAGGCCCGGTGATCGCCGGGCTGGCCCGGACCCACGTCGGCGACATCGACGCCGCCTACAACGCCGTCAAGGACGCCGCCCGGCCGCGGATCCACACCTTCGTCTCCACCTCGGACATCCACATCAAGTACCAGCTGCAGAGCACCCGCGAGGACGTCAAGGGCCAGGCCCGCGCCGCCGTGGCCCACGCCAAGCAGTACCTCGACGACGTGGAGTTCTCCCCGATGGACGCCACCCGGGCGAACTTGGACTACACCGCCGAGGTGTGTCAGATCGCGATTGACGAGGGCGCCACGACGATCAACGTCCCCGACACCGTCGGCTACACGATGCCGCTCGAGTACGCGGAGTTCCTGGGTGGCCTGTACGAGCGCGTCCCCGCGCTGCACGACATCGTGCTGTCGGTCCATTGCCACGATGACCTGGGGCTGGCCGTCGCCAACTCCCTGTCGGGCCTGCAGGCCGGCGCGCGGCAGGTCGAGTGTGCGGTCAACGGGATCGGCGAGCGCGCGGGCAACGCCTCGCTCGAGGAGATCATCATGCTGCTGCACACCCGCCAGGCCGATGTCGGCCTGTACACCGAGGCGGTGACCCGGGAGATCGCGCGGACCTCCCGGATGGTCTCGCGGTTGACCGGCTACTCGGTGCAGCCCAACAAGGCGATCGTCGGGCGCAACGCGTTTGCCCACGAGTCCGGGATTCACCAGGACGGCGTGCTCAAGGAGCGCACCACTTACGAGATCATGGACGCGACGACGGTCGGACTGGACGCCAACTCACTGGTGCTCGGCAAGCACTCCGGCCGCCACGCGCTGGCCGAGGCGCTGTCGGAGCTGGGCTTCGAGCTCAAGGGCCAGGCGCTCAACACCGCCTTCAAGCGCTTCAAGGAGCTCGCCGACAAGAAGAAGCAGGTGACCGCGATGGATCTTGAGGCGCTCGTCACCGACGAGTTGCGCTCCGAGATCGCCGGCTACACGCTGCAGTGGTTCGACGTCGAGGCGTCTTCGCGCCGGCCGCCGCATGCCACCGTGGCGGTGCTCGGACCCGACGGCGAGGAGCTGGTCGGCTCGTTCACCGGCGACGGCCCCGTCGACGCCATCTTCCACGCCATCAACGCTGCCACCTCGGTCGACGCCAAGCTCAGGGAGTTTCGCGTCGACGCCGTCACAGGCGGCCAGGACGCACTCGGGGAGACCTCGGTCGTGCTGGAGGTCGGCGGCGTCACCGGCTCGGGCCAGGGCGTCTCCACCGACATCCTCGAGGCGGGCGCGAACGCCTACGTTCGTGCGCTCTCCAACGCCGTGCGTCGCCACGGGGTGCTCGCCGAGAACGAGGCCGCCGTCAGCGCCGTGCCGGAGGTGGTCCGGGCTCCGTAGCCGGGCGTCGGTGCGGGTCCCGTCACAGAGCCCGCACGGCCTATTCAGCCCGACCGTCGGCGGCCACCAGCAGGCCCTGCCGGTAGCCGGCGGCGAGCACGCGGATCCGGGGCTCGGAGTCCATGAAGTTCGAGCCCATCGCGGCGGCGGACTCCGCGTTGGGCGCGATCGTCCGCACCTGCGCGCCGCGGCGGCGCAGCGCCAGGGACTCGACCGAGACGGCCGAGCGCGCGACGTTGCGCATCACCGCCAGCAGTGTCGAGCTCGTGCCGAGGCTCGCCGTGGGGTTGAGGCAGAGCACGTGGGTGTCGCGACC
>DATAUL010000015.1:0-22401 GCA_036268255.1 Solirubrobacteraceae bacterium
CCACGGAAGGAATGCCTTCATGATGTCAGCTCTCCGCCGACTGCCGTCCGTCCTCGCCTCGGTGCTCGCCGTTGCGGCCGTCGGAGCCTCGGCCTCCGCCCCGGCGGCTCAGGCCGCCCCGCTCAGCTCCTGCCCGACGACCGCGGAGAGCCAGCCGTTTGCCCAATGGGCTGACCGCGCCTTCTACGAGCTCGCGCCCGGTGGCGACTTCGAAGCTCCCGGTTGGGCCCTTGACGACGGGGCGGCGCTGGCCCCCGGCAGCGAGTCGTTCGCGGCCACCGGATCACTGGGCGCGCAGTCACTGTCGCTGCCCGCCGGAGCCGACGCGACCTCCCCGCCGTTCTGCGTCGACGCCGGCAAGCCGACGCTGCGGCTCTTCACCTCCGGCGGGGGGCTCCTATCGGTGGAGATCCAGACGGGCGGACTCACGCTTCCCGTCGGCACCGTCGCCGCCTCCAACACATGGGCTCCGTCGCCGATCCTGGTCACCGGTGGCTCGCTGCTCGGACCGCTCAGCGGCGGCACGGTGCAGGCGCGCATCCGCATCAGCGCGCTGGGCGGCCGACCGCGCGTCGACGACGTGTTCGTAGACCCCTGGCGTCGTGGCTGAGCGCCGGTGAACGATGTCGCTGGACTCCTACGCCACGCCCGGCGCCGAGAGGCTGCTGCTCGCCGCCCGTCAACGGTTTGACGAGCCGACGGCGAAGCGTCGGGCCCTGATCACGGAGTCGGCGGCGGCAATCGCGTTTCTTGCCATCGCCACCGGGCTGGCGCTCGTCGCCCACTCGGATCGGTCATTCTCGGCCGGCCCGTTGGCGGCGGTCGTCGTCGCGTACCTGGCGGCGGGTCGCGTCCGCTTCGCTGTCGGCAGCGCGTGGACGGCGCCGACTCAGCTGGTCTTCGTGCCGATGCTGTTTGTCCTGCCAATGCCGTGGGTGCCACTGGTGATCGCCGGCTTGGAGGTGGCCGACCTCCTGCCCGAGGTCGCTCGCCGGCAAGCCGGCATGTTCCGCGCCGCCACGCGCGTCGGAAGCAGCTTCTACTCGCTGGGGCCGGCGCTCGTGCTCGTGCTCTCCGGTCACCAGACCTTCTCGTGGGCGGCGGCTCCGTGGCTGGTGCTCGCGCTGGCGGCCCAGCTGGCCGTGGACGGCGCCACCGGCCTGGCGCGGACGTGGTTTGCCGACGGGGTGGCGCCACGGGCCCAGCGCCAGATGCTGTGGCTGTACCTCACCGACTCGTGCCTGTCCTGCGCCGCGCTGGCCGTCGCCGCCGACGTCGCCCGGGAGCCCGCGCTCGTGCTGCTCGCGCTGCCACTCGTGGCCTTGTTCTCGATCTTTGCCCGGGAGCGCCGGGAGCGCCTGGACGGGACGCTGGCCCTCAGCTCCGCCTATCGAGGGGCCGCCTATCTGCTCGGCGACGTGATCGACGCCGTCGACCACTACACCGCCGTGCACACCCATCAGGTGGTCGAGCTCTCCGTCTCGGTCGGCCGGCAGATGAGCCTCGGTCAGACCCGCCAGCGCGACGTCGAATTCTCCGCGCTGCTGCACGACGTGGGCAAGATCCGGGTGCCGATCGAGGTCATCAACAAGCCGGGTAAGTTGACCGAACAGGAGTGGGCGATGATCCGCCGGCACACGATCGACGGCGAGGCGATGCTCAAGCGAATGGGCGGCACGCTCGCCAACGTCGGGCGCTTCGTCCGCTCCTCGCACGAGCGCTTCGATGGACTGGGGTATCCCGACGGCCTCGCCGGCGACGAGATCCCGGTCGAGTCGCGCATCGTTGCCGTGTGCGATGCCTACAACGCGATGACGACCGACCGCCCCTACCGCCAGGGCCGCCCCGCCCCCGAAGCCGTCGCCGAGCTGCGTCGCTGCGCCGGCACCCAGTTCGATTCCGAGGTCGTGGAATCATTGGAGCGCGTCCTCGCCGGCCGGGCCCCGGTCGACGACGAGCTGCTCTGCGCCGTGCCCTGACGCCGTTGCGGCCTTCCGGGCGACGGTGGGTAGCATCACGCCCGTGGAGAGCGCCTCGCTCACATTCTCGCGCCCGGACAGCTTTGCCTCGGAGATGGAGGACCACCGGCGCGAGCTGACCGGCTACTGCTACCGCATGCTCGGCGCCGGCTCAGAGGCTGAGGACGCCGTCCAGGAGACCTTCCTGCGCGCGTGGCGCGGACGCGAGGGTTTCCAGCGCCGGGCGACCCTGCGCTCGTGGCTGTACAAGATCGCCACCAACGTCTGCCTGGACATGCCCCAGCGCCCTCAGCGCCGCGCGCGGCCGATGGACCTCGTCGCCGAGACGACGACCGAGGCGGCGGTGCTCAACGAGCTGCCCGAGTACCGCTGGGTGCAGCCGATCGCCGACGGCCGCGTCGTGGCGACGGGGAGCGATCCGGCGGAGCTGGCGGCTCAGCGGGAGACGCTGCGCCTGGCATTCGTGGCCGCGCTGCAGACGCTCCCGCCCCGCCAGCGCGCGGTCCTGATCCTGCGCGAGGTGCTGCAATGGCAGGCCAGCGAGGTCGCGGCGCTGCTGGAGACCACGACGGCGTCGGTCAACAGCGCGCTGCAGCGGGCCCGGGCGACGATCGACGCCCACGAGATGACGGGCGACGAGCCCCGGCTCGACGCCGAGAACGAGGAGCTGCTGGCCAAGTACATGAGCTGCTTCGAGTGCTATGACATCGACCAGCTGGTGACGCTCCTGCGTCAGGACGCGACCTTCTCGATGCCCCCGCACGACCTCTGGATCCGCGGCCCCCGGGAGGTGCGTCGCTGGATGCTCGGCCCGGGAACCGAATGCCGGGACGGCCGGCTGCTGGCTACGCGCGCCAACGGATGTCCCGCGTTCGGCAGCTACCGCGCCGACCCCGCGGGCGGGCACTTCGCCTGGTCGCTCCAGGTGCTCGAGCTCAAGGACGGCCAGATCGCGGCCATCCATAACTACCTCAACACCGAGTTGCTGCCCTCCTTCGGGCTGCCGCTGCGCCTCGAGGCCTAACGGCGCGTTGACCCACGAGATCGACCGAAAGGCCGTCATGCCGAAGCTGCTGACCATCATCGCCAGCACGCGTCCGGGACGCGTGGGGCTGCCCGTGGCCAACTGGTTCCAGGAGCGTGCGCGGGCCGACGGCGGATTCGAGCTGGACGTCGCCGACCTTAATGAGCTCGACCTGCCGCTCCTCGACGAGCCCCACCATCCTCGGCTGCAGAAGTACACAAAGGCGCACACCGAGGCGTGGAGCGCCACCGTCGACGCCGCCGACGCCGTCGTCATCGTCACCGCCGAATACAACTACGGCTATCCCGCGGCGCTGAAGAACGCGATCGACTACCTGCATCACGAGTGGCGTTACAAGCCGGTCGGTTTTGTCAGCTACGGCGGTGTGGCCGCCGGCACGCGCGCCGTTCAGCAGCTCAAGCAGGTGGTGGGCGCCCTTCAGCTGTTCGCGGTGGGCAACTCGGTCAACATCCCGTTCGTGCTCCAGTTCCTCGACGACGAACGGGTGATCCACGCCAATGACGTGATGATCAAGGCGGCCGCCGACATGCTTAAGGAGCTGCTGGTGGTCTCGGCGGCGCTCGAGCCGCTGCGCTCCGCCGGCCGGTGAGCCCACTCGAGATCGCCGCCATCTTCGCCGCGGGAATCGTGGCGGGGACGATCAACACGGTCGTCGGCTCCGGCACGCTGTTCACCTTTCCGGTGCTGCTCGGCTTCGGCTACGCGCCGGTCGTGGCGAACGTCTCCAACACCGTCGGGCTCGTTCCCGGCTCGGCCGCGGGGGCGTTCGGCTACCGGCGCGAGTTGACCGGCCAGCGCCGCCGGCTGATGTTGCTGGCGGGCGCGTCGCTGTGCGGCGGGGTGGTCGGCGCGGTGCTCCTGCTCGTTCTGCCCGCCTCCGCCTTCAAAGCGATCGTCCCGGTGTTCATCGCGATCGCGCTCGTGATGATCATCGCCCAGCCGCGTATCTCGGCGTGGCTGGCCAGTCGCGGGCGCCACCGTCGTGAGCACGCCGGATGGGTGGCCACGCTCGCCGTGTTCGCCGGCGGCGTCTACGGCGGGTACTTCGGCGCTGCTCAGGGCATCCTGCTGATGGCGATCCTCACCCTCTCGGTGGAGGACAGGCTCCAGCGCCTCAACGCCATCAAGGTCGTGCTCACCGGGCTGGTCAACCTCGTCTCCGGCGTGGTGTTCGTCTTCGCCGCCCACATCGCCTGGGCGCCCGCCGGATTGATCGCGGCGGGGTCGCTGATCGGCGGCATCATCGGGGCGCGCGCCGGGCGCCGGCTCAAGCCGTCGGCGCTGCGCGCGGTGATCGTCGTCGTCGGGATCGCGGCGATCGTCCACCTGCTGGCGTAAGCGCACCGCCCGGCGCGGCGCGCCGTCTCAGTGCTTGAACGTGCCGACCAGGCGCGCCTGCTCGATCACGTGGTCCTCGATCTTCTGCATCAATGACGGCCGGTCCAGGCCGGGCCGCAGGTCAGCGTCGTCGTCGAGCGCGTAAACCCAGAAGTAGTAGTGGTGGTTGCCGTGGCCGGGCGGCGGGGCGGGCCCGTTGTAGCCGGCGTTGCCCATCGAGTTGATGCCGTTGACCACGTCGCCTCCGCCCTCGGGCAGGGAGGTGGCATCGCCGGGGATGCCGTAGGCCACCCAGTGGGTGAACCCATTGACCAGGGGCGCGTCGGGATCGTCGACGACGACCGCGAACGCCTTGGTCCCCTCGGGCACGCCGCTCCATTCCAGCGGTGGCGACACGTCCTCGCCGTCGCCCGAGTACTTGTCTGGGATGCGCTCGTGGTACTTGAACGCCGGGCTGCTCAGCTTCAGGTCCTGCACGTTGAGTTCTTGAGCCATGGCCGGTGTCTACCCAGCTTCAGGGCAAAACGCACCCTCACGGGCCCCGGCGGGGATCGGCACGCCGTCCCGCCGACATCGCGTCCGATGGCGGCGCCGGCCGGCGCCCCAGCGGCGAAAACCAATACCGACAAATAATTTCGTCTTGACAAATTAAACTGTCGGTGAGAAGCTGTCGCCATGATCGACGTAGCAGTCATCGAGGACCCGGCGGCGGCAGAGGTGTCGCTTGATCCGATCCGCACTCGGCTGCTGTCCGAGCTGGCCGAGCCGGGGTCCGCCAGCACGCTGGCCGCCCGGCTGGGGCTGGCCCGGCAGAAGGTCAACTACCACCTGCGCGCGCTCGAGCGTGTCGGGCTGATCGAGCTCCACGAGGAGCGCCGCCGGGGCAACATGACCGAACGCGTGATGTCGGCGACGGCGTCCTCGTATGTGATCTCGCCGGCCGCGCTCGCCGCGGTCGCCCCCGATCCGGCGCGCTCCCCGGACCAGCTCTCGGCGATGTGGCTGATCGCGCTCGCCGCCCGGCTGGTCCGCGAGGTCGGCGAGCTCATGCGCGGCGCCAAGCGCGCCCGCCGGCCGCTCGCCACCTTCGGGATCGACAGCGAGGTGCGCTTCGCGTCGGCCGCCGACCGGGCCGCGTTCGCCGCCGAGCTCTCGCAATCCATCGAGGGCCTGGTCGCCAAGTACCACGCCGAGTCGGCCGCCGGCGGCCGGCGCCACCGCCTGCTGATTGCGCTTCACCCCGCCCTCACCAAAACCGAGAAGGAGGCCTGACGTGCCCGTGTTCGATTGCAGCCGAGAAGTGATCCTGCCCGCCGCCCCTCAGATCGTCTGGGACGCGGTCGCCACCAAGGAGGGCAACGCCGGCTGGCTGTTTCCCAACGATGTCGACCCGGACGCCGCCAAAACCTATGAGCCCCCGGCGCATCTGCACATCCGCCAGGAGCAGGGGGAGTCGTTCAACGACCTGAACTTCGTGATACAGGACCGCGGCGACGGCACGACCGGGCTGCGCTACGCCCACACCGGCACCTTCCCGCCTGACGACTTCGAGGCCCAGAACGACCAGATCCAGCAGCACACCGACTTCTACCTGCACACGCTGAGTGAGTACGTGGCGCATTTCAGTGGCCGCCCCGTCACCTACATCGGCGAGGTGCCCGGTGGGATCCAGGGACCGGCGAGCTCGGTGACGCCCGACGGATTTGCCCGGCTCAAGGCGGCCCTGGGCCTGCCCGCAAGCGTGAGCGAAGGCGACGAGGTCAACCTGCAACCACAGGAAACCGAGGCGCTGAACGGTGTCGTCGACTACCTGCGACCCAACTTCATGGGCATTCGCACGGCCGACGCGCTGTACTGCTTCTTTGGGCGCAACGCCTTCGGGCAACCGGTCGCGATGACGATCCACGCGTTCGACGGCCGCGAGCCCGAACAGGCCGAGCAGACGTGGCAGCGGTTCCTGGCCACCGCGCTGGCGTAATCCGATGCCACGTGAGTTCGAGTGCCGCCGGGAGATCCTCCTGGCGGCCACGCCGGAAGAGGTATGGGACGCGGTCGCCACCGCCGAGGGCAACGCGGCCTGGTTGTTTCCCCACGACATCGATCCCGGCGCCGCGAAGGCGTGGGAGCCGCCGGCCCATCTGCACATCCGCCAGGAGCGCGGCGACTGGTTCAACGCGCTCGAGTTCACGATCGAGGCGCGCGAGGGCGCCACCACCCTGATGCGCTACATGCACAGCGGCATCTTCGTGGACGACTGGGACACCCAGTACGACGGCGTCTCCCAGCACACCGACTTCTACCTGCACACCCTCGGCGAGTACCTCCGCCACTTCCAGGGCCGCCCCGTGACCTATGTCGGCGACGTGCCGATGGGGATCGAGGCGCCGGACGACACGGCCCGGCCCGGCGGCTTCGAGCGCGTGCTGAGAGTGCTCGGGCTGACCGACGAGGCGAGCGAGGGAGACCAGGTGCGGCTGACCCCGGCGGGCCTGCCGGCCGTCAGCGGGGTCATGAACTACCGCCGCCCGAACTTCATCGGGGTGCGCAGCAACGACGCGTTGTACTGCTTCTTCGGGCGCAACGCCTTCGGACAGCCGGTCGCCATGAGCATCCACTCGTTCGCCGACGGGGTCGACGCCGAGCGGGCCAAGCGCGACTGGCAGCGGGCGCTGGCCGACTCGCTGAGCTGAGTGACAGCGCCGCTACTCGCCGGCGTGTGGGGTATCGGACACATGTCAGCCGCCGGGTTGCGGGGACGGGCGGCGGCGGACCGGCTGGCGGCCCGGCGGTTGCGTCGGCGGGGGCGGTTGGTGCGCCAAGCTCGGGATCGGCAGCGTGAGCACCTTCTCAGTCGTGAGCGTCACGGGCTTGCCGTGATGCTCGACCTCCACCGGCTCGCCCGCGCGCAGCGTGTAACGGGCATGCTCGTGATTGACCTCCACCAGCAGGTGGCGCTCGCGGAACATGATCCGGAAGCGCAGCCGGGTGAGCGCAGCGGGCAGCCGCGGGGCGAACGTCAGCCGGCCGCCGTGGTCGCGCAAGCCGCCGAAGCCGGCGACGGCGGCGATCCAGGTGCCGGCCACCGACGCGATGTGGATCCCGTCACGCGTGTTGTGCTCCAGATCGTCGAGGTCCATGAGGGCCGCCTCGGCGAAGTAGTCGTAGGCGAGGTCGAGCTGGCCGACCTCGGCGGCGACGATCGCCTGCGAGCTCGCCGACAGCGATGAGTCGCGGACGGTCAGGGGCTCGTAGTACCGAAAATCGCGGGCCTTCTCCTCGGGGGTGAAGGAGTCCCCGCACCAGAACAGCGCCAGGACCAGATCGGCCTGCTTGACCACCTGCTTGCGGTACAGGTCGAAGTACGGGAAGTGCAGCAGCAGCGGGTACTGGTGTGTCTCGCACGCGGCGAAGTCCCACACCTGGTGGCTGGTGAAGGACTCGGCCTGCGGGTGCACCTGAAGCGCTTCGTCGTAGACCAGGACCATCTTGTCGGCGGCGTCGCGCCAGCCCGCCGCCTCCTCGGCGTCGACCGCCAGCTCCCGGGCACGCGCCGGGTGGCGCTCCACGGAGTCGGCGGCGGCCCGCAGATTGCGCTGGGCCATCAGGTTGGTGTAGACGTTGTTGTCGGCGACCGCCGAGTACTCGTCCGGTCCGGTGACCCCGTCGATGCGAAACGCGCCGGTGGAGTCGTGGTGACCGAGTGAGCGCCACAGGCGCGCCGTCTCCACGAGCAGCTCGACGCCGATGTCCCGCTCGAAGTCCGGGTCGTCGCGAACCCACTGATACCGCGCGACCGCGTTGGCGATGTCGGCGTTGATGTGAAACGCCGCCGTCCCCGCCGGCCAGTAGCTGGAGCACTCCTCGCCGCCGATCGTCCGCCACGGGAACGCCGCGCCCTTCAGCCCGAGCGTCCGCGCCCGTTCGCGGGCGAGATCGAGCGTCCCGTGGCGCCACGCGAGAGCGTCGGCGCAGGCGCGCGGGGCCGTGTAGGCGAGCAACGGCAGCACGTACATCTCGGTGTCCCAGAAGGTGTGGCCGTCGTAGCCGGGACCCGTCAGGCCCTTGGCGGCGATCGCCCGTTGCTCGCCGCGAGCCCCCGCCTGCAGGGTGTGAAACAGCCCGAAGCGGACCGCCTGCTGCAGCTCGGGATCGCCCTCGATCTCGACGTCGGCCCGGTCCCAGAAGTCGTCCAGATACGCCCGCTGTTCGGCCAGCAGCCCGTCCCAGCCGATGTGCACGGCGGCCGCGCCGGCGGCGGCGACCTGGTCGCGCAGCGCGGGCGCCGACCGCTGCGCCGACCATCCGTAGGTGATCAGCTTGAGGATCCGCAACGGCTTGCCGGGAGAGACCTCGGTCGTCACCTGGAGCCGCCCCAGGTCGGGGAAGGCCTCGCAGCTGCACTCCACGCCGTCCGGACCCTCGACGAGATGCTGCATCGCGGCGGCCATCTTGAGCCCGCTGGCGCGCGTGTGGTGCACGAGGATCGCGCGCAGGCCACTCGAGTCGTAGCCCTCGGACTCCAGCGGCTCGGCCAGCGCGGCGGCGGCCCGCGGATCCTTGGCCATCGGCGGCATCGATTCGTTGGCCACCAGCTCGGACTGCACGACGACCGTGAACTCGTCCTGCACCGGCTCCACGATGTACTCGATCAGCGCCACCGCGCGCTGGGTGAACGACACCAGCCGGGTGGAGGCGACCTTGATCTTGCGCCCGGTGGGGGATGTCCACTCGGCGGCGCGTCGCAGCACGCCCGCCCGCATGTCCAGCACCCGCTCGTGGCTGTCCAGTACGCCGTAGCGCACGTCGAACGGCTCGTCCTCGACGAGCAGACGCATGATCTTGCCGTTGGTGACGTTGACGACGCTCTGCCCGTCCTCGGGATAGCCGTAGCCGACCTCGGCGTAGGGGAGCGGGCGGGTCTCGTAGAAGCCGCCGAGATAGGTTCCGGGCAGCCCGTAGGGCTCGCCCTCGTCGAGGTTGCCGCGCAGGCCGATGTGGCCATTGGACAGGGCGAACACCGACTCGGATTGCGCCAGCCGGTCGAGGTGCAGCTCGGTCTCGCGGATCGCCCACGGCTCCACCGGGAAGGCCGGGTGTTCGATCAACGGGAGAGCAACTCGTCGAGGTCCTGGACGACGGTGTCGGCGCCGTGCTCGCGCAGGGCGTCGGCCTGACCGACGCGATCGACGCCGACCACATGGCCGAAGTGCCCGGCGTGACCGGCCTCCACGCCGGCCAGGGCGTCCTCGAACACCGCCGCCCTGCTCGGCTCCACGCCGAGCGCCTTGGCGCCGGCGAGGAACGTGTCGGGCGCCGGCTTGCCCTTGAGGTGCTGCTCGTCGATCGTGTTGCCGTCGATCCGCGCCTCGAACAGATCGTCGATCCCGGCTGCCTTGAGGACGTCCTTGCAGTTCGCGCTGGAGGACACCACGGCGCGTCGCAGCCCGGCGTCGCGCGCCGCCTTTACGTATTTGACCGAGCCGGGGTAGGCGTCGACGCCCTGGTCCTTGATCAGCTTGAGCACGAGAACGTTCTTGCGGTTGCCGACCCCGTCGATCGTCTGCGCGTCCGGCGGATCGTCGGGCGTGCCCTCGGGCAGCTCGATCCCCCGTGATTTGAGGAAGTTGCGCACGCCGTCATAGCGGGGCAACCCGTCGACGTACTTGTCGTAGTCGTCGTGCTCGTCGAACTCCTTGAAGGGCTCGCCGGTCTTTTCCGAGCGCGCGCGCAGGAACTCGTCGAACGTCTGCTTCCACGCCGCGGCATGCACCTTGGCAGTCTGCGTGAGCACGCCGTCGAGGTCGAACAGGAGCGCCGTGATGCCGTCGGGAAGACCCAGCACGCCGCCAACCTTAACCCACGGGTCCAGTCGGTACGCGCGCCCGAGATCCCGCAACCGGTGGGTTGCGTGCGATAAAAGGTACCTCAGAGTGCACTTTTATCGCACCGCCACCCGGTCACTCGACGGCGGTGCCGTCGAACGCACGCCAGCGATGGCGATCCCCCGGAGGCCGCGCGATGATCGCCGACGCAAAACGGGTGGCGGCCTGCAGCGCCTGGGGCCAGTCGGTGCCCTCGCTCAGCGCGTGCACCAGGCCTGCGTTGAAGGCGTCGCCGGCTCCGGTCGTGTCGGCGGCGACGACCACCGGTGCGGCCGCCGTCAGCTCTGCCTCGTCGGGCCCAACGGCCAGGCATCCGCGGGGGCCCAGCTTGACGACCACCCAGTGACCCGAGTCGGCCTGTAGAGCACGGGCCGCCTCCCGGGTCTCCGAGCAGCCGGTGAGCGCGCGGGCCTCGGCTTCGTTGGGCAGGAACACGTCGACTGACCGCAGCAGCCCGCGGACCTGCGACCGGGTCGCGGCGGTGAAGCCGCCCGGGTCCCACGCGGTGTCGAAGAACGTGCGCGCCCCGGCGGCCCGCGCGGTCTCGAGCAGGCCGCGCGCCGCCTCGCCCTGCAGGCCGGGGGCGACGAAGTAGTCGCACAGCAGCAGGTTGTCGCAGCGCAGCGCGTCGGGCGCGATCAGCTCCGGTCCCCAGCCGGCGTTGACGCCCAGGTAGGTGAGAAACGTACGGTCGCGGTCGGTTGACTCGAGGGCGACGGTCAGCCCCGTCGGCGCGTCGTCGAGCACCGCGAGCTCGTCGGTCAGGCCGGCGGCGACGATCCGCTCGCGCATCCACCGTCCCAGCTGGTCAGAGCCGACGCAGCCCATCAGGCGGATCGGCATCCCGGTCTCGACGAAGGCCAGCGCGGCGTTCGCGCCGGCGCCACCGACGCGGAAGGTCATGTGGTCGGTGAGCGTCGTGGCCCCCGGCTGGGGTAGCTCGGTCACCGGGCTCATCACCACGTCGGCCTGGACGCAGCCGATCACGGTGACGCTTGGGGCCATCAGGCCACCTTGGTGTCGCGCTGTGAGCGACGCAGCTCGCCGATCGGCAGCCCGCGCACACCCGCCACCCGCTCGGCCAGCAACTGGACGGGCAGGATCTCCAGGATCGGAGCGGCCGTGGGCGAGGCATCGGGAAGTCCGAGCACGGTCACCCCGTCCCCGGAGCCCGACACGGCGTCCGCCTCGCCGATCAGAAGCACGGTCGCCCCGTACGAGGTCAGCTCGGCGGCCAGCGCCCGCTCGCGCTCACCGCCGAACACGATCGCGCCGAGCCCCGCGGCCACCGACTCCATCGGCCCGTGCAGGTACTGGCGCGTCTCCATCGCGGCGGCGGGGAGCCGCAGCCCTTCGCGGGCGAGCAGCGCGGTCTCGCCCGCCGATCCCTCGGCGCTGCCGCCCCCGACCGCGTCCAGCGAGTTGATCTGCGCGAACGCGGGCGCCAGGCGCTCCGCGACGTCCCGGGAAGAGTTCAGGACAGCCTCGGCGATCTCGGAGACGTTGGTCCACGGCGCCAGCGGTTCCGCGGCGAGTGCGTCGCCGAGCATCCCGAGCGTCTGCAGTGTGGCCGTGTAGGAGAGGGTGGCCACCGGGGTGTCTGCGCGCGGGCCCAGCGGCAGCCAGCCGTCGGCGTGCCGGGCCACGGGGCTGTCGCGGTGCGCGCTGATGGCCAGCACGGGCGCCCCGTCCAGCTGCGCCAGCGCGTCGACCGTCTCGGCGCTCGCGCCTGACTGGGAGACGAGCACGAACGCATCGCCGAGGTCGCGGGCGCGGTCAAGCGCCAGCTCTGATGCCGTCAGCAGGAACGCCCGGCGCCCGCGGGCCCGCAGCGCGCGCACCACCGGGATCGCCGCCGACTGGCTGGCGCCGATCGCGCCCACCACCAGCGTCCCGGAGCGCCACGGCGAGAGGTCCAGTTCCGCCAGTGCCTCCTCGACGGCGTGCGCGGCCGCGGCGAGGTTCTCCGGCTGGGCGAGGATCGCGTCGCGAAACGCGGTCATCCCTTGACCGCCCCCGAGGCCAGCCCACCCACGATGTAGCGCTGGAAGACGACCGCGATCAGGACCGGCGGGATTGCGGCGAGGATGCCGCCCGCGGCCTGCAGCCCGAAGTCCGTGGTGTAGCGCCCGGTGAACTCGGCGATCGCCACCGGGATCGTCTTGGCCGCCGTCGTCGAGGTGAAGATCAGCGCGTACAGGAACTCGTCCCAGGCGATCAGGAACGCGAACAGCATCGTCGAGAGCAGACCGGGGCGCGCGAGCGGCAGGATCACGCGAAACAGCGCGCCGATCCGCGAGCAGCCGTCGATCCGCGCCGCATCCTCCAGCTCGCGCGGGATCGTCTGGAAGTAGTTGCCCATGATCCACAGCACGAACGGGGTGGCGAACGTGCAGTAGACGATGATCAGCCCGATCCGCGTGTTGAGCAGGTGCAGCTTGACCATGATCAGGTACAGCGGGATCACCAGCGCGATCGGGGGGACCATGTAGGTCGAGAGGAACAGCAGTAGCGACGCCCGCTGGCCGCGGAAGCGCAGGCGCGCGAACGCGTAGGCGCCGAACACGCCGACGGTGATCGAGATCGCCACCGTGGCGGTGGCGACGATCAGGCTGTTGAACAGCGAGGCACGGAAGTTGGCGAAGATCGTGCCGCTCTGCGCGCTGAAGATCTGCGAGTAGCGGCTGAACGAGAGATGGCTGGGGATGAAGCTGAGCGGGATCTTGAGCAGGTCCGACTGCGATGCCAGGCTGGCGATCACCAGCCACGCGAACGGCAGCAGGAAGATGAGCGAGACGAGGATCGCCGCGGCGTGGATGGCGATGCGATAGCGGGGCGATTCGCGCATCAGGCCTGGTTCCAGTCCGAGCGCAGCAGCCGGATGTAGACGATCGCCAGCCCCAGGATGAACAGCACGATCAGATAGGCCAGAGCCGAGCCGTAGCCGAAGTACTCGTCTGAGAACGCACGTTGGTAGGTGTAGAAGGCGATGCTCTGCGTGCCGTTGGCCGGCCCGCCGCCGGTCATCACGTAGATGATGTCGAACACCTTGAAGGCCTCGATCGTGCGCAGCACCAGCACGACGACGAGCACCGGTCGCAGCAGCGGCAGGGTGATGTGCACGAACGCGCCCCAGCGCCCGTAGCCGTCGACGCGGGCCGCCTCGTAGAGATCGCGCGGGATCGTCGTCAGGCCGGCCAGTAGGAAGAAGGCGACCAGCGACGTGTTCTTCCACACGTCGGCGAAGATCACGATGTTCAGCGCGGCGAACGGCGAGGACAGAAACGCGTGGTAGCTGGAGGTGATCCCCAGCTGGGTGAGGACCGCGTTGACCACGCCGTACTGGGCGTTGAAGAAGTAGCGCCACATCGCGCCGTTGACGATCGTCGGCAGCGCCCACGGGAGCACGACGATCGTGCGAAACAGCCAGCGGCCCCGCAGCGGCGCGTACAACAGCAGCGCGATCCCGATTCCGAACACGACCTCGAACCCGGTCGAGACGAACGTGAAGTACGCCGTGCGCAGGACCGCCGACCAGAAGTCCGACTGCTCGATCGCGAACTTGTAGTTGTCCAGCCCCACCCACGGGAAATGGCCGCTGAACGGGGTGTCGACCGCGAACAGCGACGTGTACAGCGTCTTGAGGATCGGATAGACGACGATCCCGAAGACGACGATGATGCTGGGCGCCAGCAGCGCGAGCGCGAAGCGTCCCTCGCGCGTGCGCGCGCGCCAACTCGTTCCCCCCTCGGCGACCGTGGGGGTCGGCGGTGTCGCCGTTGTCGCCACGCTCAGAGGCGGAGGCCTAGGCGGGCGGGCCGGAGGACGAGAACGCCGACGCGGCCGCGTTGAGCGCGTCCTGTGGGCTCTTCTTGCCCAGCAGGGCGTCCTGGATCTGCACCTGAAGTGCCTGCGAGGCGGCGTTGTAGTTGGTCACCTGCGGACGCAGGATCATGTCCGGCAGCTGGGTCTTGGCGACCGACACGAGCGGCTTGCCCGCGCCCTTGATCACCGCCGGGTCGTTGTAGGACGCCGACCAGATCGGCAGCGAGTCGGCGACGTAGCCGTCCTGCGTGTTCTGACCGGTGATGAACTTGATGAACTCCCACGCCGCGTCGGCGTTCTTGGAGCCGGAGGTGATCATCACCGGCTGACCGCCGTTGCAACCCGGGGCGGGGCCGCCGGCTGAGCCGGCCGGCGTGTGCATGATCATCACGTCGTCCTTGGTCACCCGGCTCTGCTTGGGGTCCTTGGCGCCGGCCAGCTGGAAGGTCCAGTTGAGGTTCATGGCGATCCGGCCCTGGGCGAAGGCTTTGAGCACATCGGCCTCGAGCGAGCTGGTGGAGGCCGGATCGGCCAGGCCCTGATCGAGCATCGCCTTCATGAACTGCAGCGCCTGCAGGCCGCCGCCGGAGGCGAAGGCCGGCTTGCCGGAGGAATCCAGGAACTTGCCGCCGAACGCGCCGAGCAGTTGGGCGTAGTCGCAGACGACGGCCTCGGCCTGGGACCAGCTGCCGAGCCAGGGGTACTTGACGACCTTGGAGGACTTGATCTTCTTCAAGGCTCCGAGCACGCCGTTCCAGGTCTTCAGCTCGGCCGGCGAGACCCCCGCCTTCTTGAGCATCGAGCCGTTGGCGAACAGGTACTTGGTGTCCAGGATCCACGGCATCCCGTAGTACTTGCCCTGGTAGTCGGCCATCGCCAGCGCCCCCGGGAAGATCTGGCTCGTGGGCAGCGTCTTCACGCGGTCGGAGATGTCGGCGACGATCTTCTTGGAGCCGAACTCGGCCGGCCAGATGCAGTCGCCGAGCACGACGTCGTAGGTACCGGCCGGGGCAGCAGCGACGATCTTGTCGTGCAATGCCTCGTAGGCGACCAGCGTGTTGTTGACCTTGATGTTCGGATTGGCCTTCTCGAAGGCGGCCGTCATCCCCGCGAGGTCCTGGGCGCTGTAGCCGGCCTGCTGCTGGAAGAGGTTGTTGAGCGTGACCTTCTGGCCGGTGCTTGCGCTCGCCGCCGAGCTCGAACTTGCGCTCGTGCTGGAGCTCGATTTGCTGCTGCTCGAGCCCCCGCAGGCAGCCAGGTACAGGCCGGCCACCGTCCCCGCTCCGGCGGTGATGAATCGACGCCGCGTATGCGAGGGCTCGGGGCCCTGAGTGTGCTCCGGCTTCATGACGTCCTCCTCAGCGGCGCCGGGTCGCTGGACCAAAGACATTCTTTTGTAAGCGCCTTGATCTAATGAGCATACGGTCCTTATTCTTGGCCGTCAAGCGATCACATGATTCGTAAAGGAACCTAACAACGTGCCGGATCTGAGACACGATGGCGCGCCCGGGATCAGGGACTCGCGGCTCAGCGTGCTCCGCGAACTGGGCGAGCAGGCGGTGCTCGAGGCGATCTTTCGGGAGGGACCGATCACGCGCCCGGAGATCTCGTCGGCGACGGGACTGTCCAAGCCGACGGTCGGCGCCGCGGTGAGTCGCCTGGAGCAGGCCGGCATGATCCGGGCGCTCGGGCCCCAGCACGGGCGCCGCGGGCGCAGTCCGATCGCCTACGTGGTGCGCGACAACGCCGGGTTCGTCGTCGGGATCGACATCGGCGGCACGAACATCCGGGCCGGCGCGGCCGACGTGTTCGGCGAGCCGATCGGCGACGAGCAGCAACGGACCACTCACCTGGGCGGTCGCGCCGTGGCCACCCAGGTGTTGGAGATCGCCGGGCGCGTGGCCGAGCGGGCCGGCTCCACCCACGACCGGATCCTGGCGATCGGAGTCTCGACGCCGGGTGTCGTCGACCAGCAGAGCGGGATCGCGCGACTGGCCTTCAACGTCACCGAGGACGGGATGCTCGATCCGCTGAGCGCGATCGGCGGTCGCTTCGGGGTCCCGGTGCTGATCGACAACAACGTCAACCTGGCGGCGCTGGGGGAGAAATCGTTCGGGCTGGCCCGCGGCGTCTCGACGATGGTCTTCATCGGGGTCGGTGCCGGCGTCGGGATGGGGATCATCATGGACGATGATCTCGTCCGCGGCGCTCACGGGGGCGCCGGGGAGATCGGCTATCTGCCGCTCGTCGGCGACCCGTTCGACCCCCGCCACCGGCTGCATGGCGGCCTCGAGGACGAGGTCGGCGCGGCGGGCATCCTCGCGGCGTTCTCGGCCGCACGCGCGCCGGGTGACCCGGAGGCGTCCTCTGCCCAGGAGGTGTTCGAGCTGGCCGGCAGCGGCGATGCCGGAGCACGCGCGGTCGTCGAGCACGTGGCGGCGCGCCTGGGCGCCGCGATCGCGACCGTGTGCGCGATCCTCGACCCCGAGCTCGTGGTCCTCGGCGGCGGCATCGGCTCGAGCCCCCTGCTGCTCAGCCGGGTCCGGGGCGCGGCGGCGGCGCTGGTCCCGATGACGGCGCGGGTGGAGACCAGCCGACTGGGCGAGCGCGCCGCGCTGCAGGGAGCGATCGCGGTCGCGCTGCATGCCGCGCGGACCGGCCTGCCGTCCGGCCCGCGGGGCACCGAATCTCCCCGCCGAGACCTGACCTCATAGCGACCAAGGAGAAGCGATGAGCGCCATCACGATCAATGAGGTGTCCAAGCGCTACCGGGACGGGACCCTCGCGGTGCGCGACCTGAGCCTTGAGATCGCCGACGGCGAGTTCATGATCCTGGTCGGCCCGTCGGGCTGCGGCAAGACGACGCTGCTGCGCATGCTCGCGGGCCTGGAGCAGGTGACCCGGGGGACGATCTCGATCGGGGACCGCGTCGTCAACGATCTGGAGCCGCGCCAGCGCGACATCGCGATGGTGTTCCAGAACTACGCGCTGTACCCGCACATGACGGTGGCCCGCAACATGGGCTTCGCGCTCAAGCGGGCCAAGGTGCCCGCAGCCGAGATCCAGCGCAAGGTCCAGGAGGCGGCTGAGCTTCTCGGGATCACCGACCAGCTGGAGCGCAAACCCGCCAATTTGTCAGGCGGGCAGCGTCAGCGGGTGGCCATGGGGCGGGCGATCGTGCGCGATCCGCAGGCGTATCTGATGGATGAGCCACTGTCGAACCTTGACGCCAAGCTGCGCCTGCAGATGCGCTCGGAGATCGTCCGTATCCAGCGGCGGCTGAGCACGACGACGGTGTACGTCACCCACGATCAGACCGAGGCGATGACGCTCGGCGACCGGGTCGCTGTGATGCGCGACGGCGTGCTGCAGCAGGTGGGGACCCCGCAGGAGCTTTACGGGCGCCCCCGCAACCTGTTCGTCGCCGGCTTCATCGGCGCGCCGCCGATGAACTTGATGCTCGGACAGGTGAGCGACGGCACGCTGGGCTTTCCGCTGGGGGAGATCTCGCTCGCCCAGCTCGGGCCCGAGGCCGCCGAGGCCGCCCACGGTGCCGGTCGCGTCGTCGTCGGCGTCCGGCCCGAGGACTTCGAGGACGCCGCGGTCGCCGGAGAGCGAGGACGCGGCATGCACGTGCGGGCGACGATCGATGTGCTTGAGTCGACGGGCTCTGACATCTACGCCCACCTGTCGATCGACGGCGCGTCCGGCGAGGATGAGGTGCCGCAGGCGCTGCTCGACGGGATCGCGGCCGCCGAGGGCGACGACGGTCCCCCACCCGGCGTCGGCGGACCCGAGGTCGTGGCGCGCATCGACGCGTCGAGCGCCTTGCGCGAGGGCGCCGAGGGCGAACTGTGGCTGGACAGCACCCGGCTGCATCTGTTCGACACCCAGACGGGCGAGCGCCTGGCCGCCTGAGCAAGCCGGCGCCGCGCGGCGATGATCGCCATCCTGGGCGGCCTCGGGGCAGCCATCTGCTGGAGCGTGTCGACCCTGTGCTCGTCGCGCTCCAGCCGGCGCTTGGACCCGCTGGTGGTGGTGGCGTGGATGATGCTCGTGGGGCTGGTCATCACCGCTCCGCTGGCGGTGGCCGCAGGCTCGCCGGACCGGGCGCCGGCGTCGGCCTGGGCGTGGCTGGCGATCTCGGGCGGCGGCAATGTCGCCGGTCTCGTGCTCGTCTACCGCGCGATGCACCACGGCCAGGTCTCACTCGTGGCGCCGCTTGTCTCCACCGAGGGGGCGATCGCCGGCGTGATCGCGCTCCTGGCCGGCGAGCGGGTGGCGCCCGCGGCGCTCGTCACACTCGCCGTGATCGCCGCCGGGGTGTGCGTGGCGGCGGTCCCGGCGCGGACGCCCGCCGGTCAGCCGGTGTCGCCGCACCGGGCGGGGCATGCGCGGGCCGTCGGGCTGGCGGCGCTCGCCGCGGTCGTCTTCGGGGCGAGCCTGTACGCGACCGGCCGGGCCGGCACCGAGCTTCCGTCGGCGTGGGTCGTCCTCGCCGCTCGCGTGGTGGGGACGGTCGCGCTCGCCGTGCCGCTGGCGCTCGCCGGCCGGCTGCGGATCGCCCCCGGCACGGCGCCGCTGCTGCTCGCCTCCGGGGTGGCCGAGGTCCTGGGCTTCTTCTCCTTCACATGGGGCGCAGGCCACGGCATCGCGATCGCCTCGGTGCTGTCCTCGCAGTTCGCGGCGCTGTCGCTGCTCGGCGCCTACCTGGTTTTCGGGGAACGCCTCGGACGTCTGCAGCTCGGCGGGGTGGCCGTCGTAATCGTCGCCGTCGCCGTGCTCAGCGGGCTTCGCGCATGATGTGTATTTGTAAAGACATAACGAAATGATGGGCCTTGACGGAGCATCAGGAGCCGTTATAACGTGCCATTCGTTAGGGACTTTGCGAAAATACTCCGGTGCTTGGCGCCACTGTGTGCCGTCGCTGCAGTGGCGATCGCTCCGTCCGCTGCCTCGGCGGACGTGACCGACCTCGGCGACTCGGGATGGGAGGTGCAGAGCAGCACCCAGGCCACGCAATCCGGCGCGACCATCTCTGATCCGGGTTTTGATGCCGGCTCGTGGCTGGCGGTGCGTAATGACGACGGAGGCGCGCCCGGCACCGAGGTCGAGGCACTCGTCCAGAACGGCGCCTGCCCCCACGTCTACCTCTCGACCAACCTCAAGAACTGCTTCGGCTACATGGACACCGTCGGGCCCGACACGGTCGCGCGCTTCGCGGTGCCCTGGTGGTATCGGACGACGTTCCAAGCGGATCCCGGCTCCGGCCGGCACGCCAGCCTCGTCGTCAATGGCGTGGTCGGACAGGCCGACGTCTACCTCAACGGCCACGAGGTGGCCACGCAGGCGACGGTCCAGGGCGCCGACACCCAGTACAGCTTCGACGTCACCCGTTGGCTGCGGCCGGGCGCCAACGCGGTGGCGCTCCGGCTGTACCCCAACGATCCATCGACGATGTTCACGCTCGACAACGTCGACTGGACCCAGATCCCGCCTGACAACAACACCGGGATCCAGTTCCCCGTGCAGCTGCACACGTCGGGAGCGGTCTCGCTCACCGACGCCCACGTCGTCCAGGACGACGCGCCCGGCGTGACGAAGTCAGCGCTGACGCTCAAGGCGCACGTGGCCAACCTCTCGGCCACCCGCCGCACGGCGACGCTGAGGGCGACCGTCACCGCCCCCGGGGGCGGCCGGATCGCCGTGTCGAAGTCCGTGACCCTGGCGGCCGGCGCCGGCCAGGACGTGGCTCTGACCCCGGCGGCCTATCCGCAGCTGACGATCGACCATCCACGCGTGTGGTGGCCGTATCAGATGGGGGCCCAGCCGCTGTACCGTCTTTCGATGAGCGTCGGTCGCGCAGAGTCCTCGTCGCAGACCTTCGGACTCCGCACCATCACCACCCGGCTGATTGGCGCCTCGCCGCTGGCCCCCCAGGGGTCGCGCCAGTTCCTCGTCAACGGTGTCCCGTTCACCTTCCGGGGCGGCGGCTGGTCCCCGGACCTCCTGCTGCACTACTCGGCGGCTGACACGGCCAACCAGATCGGGATGATCAAGAACCTCGGCCTCAACGGGATCCGCACCGAGGGCAAGGAGATGCCGGCCGACTTCTACGAGCAGATGGACCGCGCGGGAATCCTGATCGATGCCGGCTTCCAGTGCTGCGACGCGTGGCAGCTGCAGGACGACAGCTTCCCCATCACCGCGCACGACTACGACGTCCTCGGGCTCTCGGCGTTGACGATCGGGCGCCGGCTGCGCAGCCACCCGAGCATCCTCAACTACAGCTGGTCCGACAACAATCCGACCCCCCAGCAGGAGAGCGTCTCGCTGCAAGGCTTCCGCGAAGCCGACTTCCAAGATCCCGTGATCGCCTCCGCCGAATACAAGTCCGGCGCGCAGCTCCCTGTCTCAGGCGAGAAGGAGGGACCGTACGATTGGGTTCCGCCCAGTTACTGGTACGACACCAGCCACTACGACTCCACCGACGACAGCCGCACCAACGTCGGCGGCGCCTGGGCCTTCGACTCGGAGGCCAGTGCGGGCGACACGGTGCCGACGCTCGATTCGCTCAACCGCTTCCTCTCGCCGTTCGAGCAGACCCAGCTGTGGCAGTCGCCTGACTACAACCAGTACCACCTCAACTACGAGCCGGGCCTGCCGAGCTCCGACAACGGCGGCTACTCGTTCGGCACGCTGCATGACCTCGACCAGGCGATCAGCGCCCGTTATGGCCCGTGGACGAGCCTGAGCCAGTACGTCGAGGAAGCCCAGCTGCAGAACTACGAGACCCAGCGGGCCGAGTTCGAGGCCTACATCGCGCACTCGCAGAACGCCCAGGCGCCGTCGACCGGGATCGTCTACTGGCAGCTGAACAAGGGCTGGCCCACGCTCCTGTGGGACCTGTACAACAACGATTACGACCAGGCCGGCAGCTACTTCGGCGCCCAGGAGGCCAACCAGTCGCTGCACGCCTTCTACGCCTATGACTCGGGCCAGGTGGGGATCGCCAACCTCACGGGCCACCGGGTGACCGGCCTCTCGGTGCGCGCGCGAGTCTACGACGTCGCCGGCACGCTGCTCTTCAAATCGCACTCGCCCGCGGTCGCGCTCGACGGGCAGGGCGTCGCCGGCAATGTGCTCAAGCCGACCGTCCCGGCACCGACCGCGCCTCCTGCCGCCGCGCGCAGCTACTTCGTCGAGCTGCAGCTGAGTCGCGGCGGCCATGTCGTCGATCGCAACGTCTACTGGCTCTCCACCCAGCCCGACCAGGTCGATTGGGCAAAGACGATCGGCCAGCCGCAGGCGACGATGACGAGTTATGCGGACCTGCGCCAGCTGCGCCAGCTGCCGGCGGCCCACGTCACGGTCTCGGCCTCGTCGCACCCCGCGCGCGGTGCCGGCGGCACCGACCAGGTCGCCGTCGTGCGGATCACCAATACCTCGAGCACGCCGACGGCCGCCTTCTTCCTGCGCGCCGATCTGCGACGGGGCTCGGCGGCCGGGGTCCCGGCCACCGGTGACAACGAGCTCCTGCCCGTCTTCTGGGACCGCAACGACACCACCCTGTGGCCCGGCGAGTCCGAGACCCTGCACGTCGCCTACAGCCGGGCGCAGCTCGACGGCGCCTCGCCGGTGGTCTCGGTCAACGGCGACAACGTCGCCGAGACCGACGTCCCCGCCGGCTGAATGCCGTCAGGGCGGCGACGTGAGCGGTCCCGGCCCGAAAGCCGCGCCGATTCGTACGTAGTCAGTGCATGAGGCTGGAAAGACTCGGGTAAGTTGAATCATTAGGGAGACCTGATAACAAGGGGTCCCGAGGGTCCATGGACCCTGTCGTGATCTGCGAAAGGAGCCCCCGAGGATGAGCGACGTACCCTTTACGACTACTGATGGCGGCGCGCCGGTCGCCAGCGACGAGCATTCGCTGACCGTCGGTCCCGATGGCCCCATCCTGCTCCAGGACCAGTACCTGATCGAGCAGATGGCCAACTTCAATCGCGAGCGGATCCCCGAGCGTCAGCCGCACGCCAAGGGAGCCGGCGCCTTCGGCCACTTCGAGACGACCGAGGACGTGAGCGCCTACACGCGGGCCGCGCTCTTCCAGCCCGGCGTCAAGACCGACATGCTCGCGCGCTTCTCGACCGTCGCCGGCGAGAGCGGCAGCCCCGACACGTGGCGCGACCCGCGCGGCTTCGCCCTGAAGTTCTACACGTCCGAGGGCAACTACGACATGGTCGGCAACAACACGCCGGTCTTCTTCGTCAAGGACCCGATGAAGTTCCAGCACTTCATCCGCAGCCAGAAGCGCCGCGCCGACAACGGCCTG
>DATAUL010000016.1:0-6003 GCA_036268255.1 Solirubrobacteraceae bacterium
GCCGGAGCCTTCTCCCACGCGTTCGGCGGTCGACCGACCGCTCAGGCATCACACCACAAGGAGGCAGTCAAGTGACACACCGCATACATCACTGCGCAGGCGGAATCCTGACGCTCACCATCGCGCTCAGCACCATCGCCGCCCCAGCATCCGCCAGAACCTTTGACTTCAACGCGACCGGCTCGATGATCCAGCAGCCGCTGCCGCCCGAGTTCGCATGCGCCATGCGCCGAGCCATCACCGATCGCCAGATCCCATGCAAAGGGATCTACGAACCAGCCAAAGTTGCAGCGACCCGGCTACCCCATGACACCGGCGACCGCGAGACCCAGCCCAGCTTTCGGCACACTTCATCGCCAAGGTGACCACCAACCCAAGACTGCCGGTTCGCGCGCGAGGCACGACGCGGCCTCGCACAAAGGGATCCCTCACTGGGAGCGCTGCCGTGGCGCGGCGCTGATCGAGTGAACCGGCTGGTCGGTTGTTCCGAGCCGGGCTGGTCGGCGGAGCCGGTGGTCAGGCTTGCGCCGGCAGATTGAGCAGCGCGTCGATCTGGCCGACGGCGGCGGTCATGCCGGCTTCCATGCCCATGGCGAGCATCTGCTCCATCGCCTCGACGCTGGCCCACGCCGTGGTGATGGTCATCTGCGTCGCGTCGCCGGCCAGCTCGGAAAGGACGACGCGGATCACGGCGGTCGGCGTGTCCGGGCTCGGCTTGCCGTCGGCGTCGGCGAAGCCGTCCTCGAACTCCAGCATGCGGGGCGGGTCGACCGCGCGCACGTGCCACCAGCCCCGGTGTCGGTCGCCTTCGGGGCCGGTCATGGCGTACGCCACGGTGCCGCCCGGCGCCAGGTCGTGCTCGGTCACCGTCGCGGGATATGTCGGCGGTCCCCACCAGCGCTCCAGCTGGCGCGGATCGCTCCAGACCTGCCAGACGCGGTCGATCGGCGCGTCAAAGCGCGCGGTGACGGTCAACGTCCTGGCCTGTGCGTCCTTGACCACGCTGATCACGGGCACCGCCGCGCTCCTTCGGTTGGATCCGCGAGGAGCCGCTCGATGCGGTCCATTCGCCCGCGCCACAGCGCTTCGAGATCGTCGAGCAGGCGATGGGCGCTCCGCAGCGTCGCGACATCGCCGCGCACCCGCTGCTCGCGACCGTGGCGGGTCTTGGTCACGAGGCCCGCCCGCTCCAGCGCCCCGACGTGCTTGTGCACCGCTGGGAAGCTGATCGGATAGCGACGGGCTAGGTCGGACACCGAGTGCGCCTCCTGCAGCACGACGGTGAGGATGTCGCGGCGCGTGGGATCGGCCAGCGCGTGAAAGAGCGCGTCGGCCCGCTCCGTCTCGGCCATATCTACAACCATCCGGTTATAGTACTGGCTCGCGCGAGAAACCAAGACCACATCGCGCGAGGAGAACGACATGACCGCCACCGGTAGACCGAGCTGCGCGACCACGTGGTCGCCGCTCTCGGGAGCTCGGCGATGAGTTTCCCGCCCCCGGCCGGTCGAATCATCCCAGACCACCACCGAACGGAGGACTCCATGGCCGAGCACAGAGTCGGGACGCCCGAGGAGTGGCAAGCCGCTCGTGACGAGCTGGCCAAGCTCGAGGCCGAGCACGCCGAGCTAACGCAGAAGGTCACCGAGAAGCGGCGGCAGCTGCCGTGGGTCTCGGTGGACAAGGAGTACGAGTTCGACACGGAGGACGGCAAGAAGACGCTCGCCGACCTCTTCGAGGGCCGCTCGCAGCTCCTCGCGTACAACATCATGTACGGCCCCGACTACGAGATCGGCGCGTGCCCCGGCTGCACGAGCCTGGGCGACGAGCTCGACGGGCCGCGAATCCACCTGAATCACCAGGACGTCACGCTGATCGCCTTCTCGCGCGCGCCGATCGACCGGCTGAGCGCCTACAAGCAGCGGATGGGATGGAAGTTCCCCTACGTCTCGACGCACGGGAGCGACTTCCCGTTCGACTTCGGGCTCGCGCTCACCCCGGAGCAGGCCAAGGAGATCCCGCAGGTGCAGGAGATGCTCCAGGATCCGCCCTCGTTCCTGCAGGAGTGGTCGAAGCAGGTTGGCGCGAAGCTCGAGGACGGCCTTCGCGAGGCGCCCAGCTGGATCGCCTTCGCGCGCGAGAACGGGACCATCTACCACACCTACACAGTGACGGCGCCCGACCCGTTCGTCGCGCCTTACCACTCGTTCCTGCTCCGACGCACGCCGAAGGAGCCGGACGACCTGAGCGTCCAGCGCAAGGACGAGTACCCCGAGGAGGTGCAGTGACCACGGCGGCCCTTCACCGGCCAGGAGGCGCCGAGCTGCGGCTCGGCGCCGTCCTCCTCGCGGTCACCGCCGCGGCGTGGACGCTGACCGCCGATCGCATGACCGGCATGAACGCCGGCCCGGGCGCCGAGCTCGGCGGGCTCGGCTGGTTCGCGGTCAGCTGGCTGGTGATGATGGCCGCGATGATGCTTCCGGCGCTCGCGCCGATGGTGGTGGAGCACGGGCGGCGCGCGGCGCACGGGGGCGCCCCCGCGCTCTTCGCCGCCGGCTACCTGGCGACCTGGCTGGCCGCAGGTCTGGTCGGCTACGCGGCCATCGAAGGGGTGCGCTCGCTGGACCCGGGCTTCCTGGCCTGGGACGAGGCCGGCCGCTACGTGACGGCCAGCGCGATCGCCGCCGCCGGCCTCTACCAGCTGAGCGCGCCGAAAGGTGCCTGCCTGCGCCGCTGCCGCGAGCGCGCGGCGTTCCTGCGCGACCGCTGGCGCCCGGGGCGGCTCGGCGCGCTGCGGATGGGCGTCGAGCACGGCGGCTGGTGCGTCGGCTGCAGTTGGGCGCTGATGGCGGCGCTGCTCGCGCTCGGCGTGATGAGCCTGACTTGGATGGTGCTGGTGGCCGTGCTCATCGCGGCCGAGCGGGTGCTGCCGCGCGGCGTGCGCCTCGGCGTGGCGCTGGTGCTCGTCGTGCTCGGGGCCTGGGTCGCGCTCGCGCCCGGCGAGGTGCCCGGGCTCACCGTCCCGCACTCGGCGCCGATGGGCGGGATGGGGTCGATGCGCTAGGCATCGGCGACCACTCGCAGGCCGTCCAGCGCCGGGCGCAGCGCGGCCGGCGGCGCCGGCACGGTTACCGGCAGCGCCGGCTCACCGACGACCACCCAACAAGAGAGGACGAAGACCGATGAACCTGACGACTTCCACGCAGGTCTCCGTCGATGGCGTGATGCAGGCAAACGGCGGGCGAAATGAGAACCTCGACCCCGGAATGGAGCGCGGAGGATGGGCCAGGCCACTGTTCGACGACGAGGCCATGACGTTCGTCCAGCAGGTCTTCCAGCGCGCCGACGCGTTCCCGTTCGGCCGGCGCACCTACGAGCTCTCCGCCGGCTACTGGGGCGTGAGGGAGGATCTGGAGGACCCCATCGTCGGTGCCTTGAACACGAAGCCCAAGTACGTCGCGTCGAACATCCGTGAGCTCAAGGCCAGGCCGGGGGCGAGCTGCGGGTGCACGGCAGCGGCCCCCTGATCCGGTGGCTGCTCGAGGCGAGCTCCTCGACGAGCTCAGCCTGCTTATCTGCCCGGTGGTCGTCGGCCAAGGCCAGCGGCTGTTCCCCGACGCCGGCCCGGATCTCGCGCTCAACCTCTTCGACTCGCGAGCCTTCCCGAAGCGCATTACGAGCCAGACCTATCGGCCCGCTGGTCGCCCGCGGTACGCCACCTGAATCACGTGGACTCGGTAAGTCCACAGCCCGGGTCGCCGCGCCGGCGCTGAGCGGGTCTCGCAAGGCGAACGATCACTGCGACGGCGCTCTGGGATCGATATGCGCTCCGAGACTCGCATCGGCTTGCTTGAGTGTTCCGGATGCACTGTCGATGAGCTCTGTATGAGCGGGCGGATCGGAGCGTTACGTGCCGGGGCGGGGCGGGTTGCTCCGTTTGCCGGTGCGTGCGTGCTGGCGTGGTCTGCGGAGCTGGTGGGATCGTCGATCGTGTGGTGGCAGTACGCGGCATCCGTACTGATTGCCCTGCTCGCGGGATTTCTGGCTTTGGTCACGTCGCACAGTCGCCGCCACGGTTGGCTTGCCGTCGTTCCGAGTGCGCTGTTGCTGTTGGTTGCAATTGGGATCTTGCGAAATTCGGCAGGTGGAATCAACTCAGGAGCGGGCGCGCTGGCGATCCTTCCGGTGTTTCAGACCGCGTTGTACAGCCGGTCGCGACGAGACCTGTTTCTCGTGCTCGTCGGACTGGCGCTGTTCTTCGTGGTTCCGGTCCTGATAACTGGACCTCCGGCGTATCCGCACACCCAGTATCGGGCGGCGCTGCTGGCGGTCGCGGTTGACGGGATCATCGGCCTGGCCACGCAGCGGCTGGTCGCGCGGGTTCGCCACCAAGCCAGCGAGTCGCGCAGCCGCGAGAGCATGTTGGAGCAGGTCGGCGGGGTGGTCCATAGCCTCTTTGACAGCTCGCAGCCGCGCATCGACGTGTGCGAGTCGGCGCGAACCATCAGCAACGCGTCGGCGGCCCTGCTTTATGAGCCAACGATGGAAAGCGATCAGCTCGTGTGCACGGCGTGTGCCGGAATCGAGGTGCCGGCTGCGAAGCTCACTGTCGATCGGCGCAGCGCCGCCTATGAGGCCTTCCGGTCAGGACGTCCGAGGCTGATCACCCAGAATGTCGAAGCGCATATCGGGCTCATCGAGCTCTGGATCGCTTCCGGGCGACCCGCCTCGCTTCTCTACCAGCCCCTGCTGCACGGCAACACTCGCCTTGGTGTACTGGTGATCGGCTGGCCAAACCAACTCCGTGCTGAAGGTCCGAGAGCAACCGTGGCCGCTCTGCTCGCTCACGAGGTCGCTGCCGTGATCGCGCGCGCCGATGCCATGGACGATCTCGCCGGCGAGGCGCAGACCGATGGTCTCACCGGGCTTCCGAACCGCCGCGCTTGGGATGATCACCTCGCCCGTATCGCAAGCGATAGCGAGCAGTGGGCGATCGCGGTCCTTGACCTTGATCACTTCAAGGAGTTCAACGACACCTACGGTCACCCCGCCGGGGATCGACTGCTCAAGGAGACCGCCGCCGCTTGGCGCGACCAGCTGCGCACAGGTGACTTTCTCGCTCGCATCGGCGGAGAGGAATTCGGACTGCTGCTCCCCGACTGCGAACTCGAAACGGCCGCCGAGGTTATCGACCGGCTGTGTCGAAACGTCACCCATCGACGCACCTGCTCAGCAGGCCTCACCACCCACCAGTCCGGCGAAAACGCCGAGACCGCGATCGCCCGCGCCGACCAAGCCCTCTACCAAGCCAAGGGCAAGGGACGCAACCGTGTCCACGTAGCGGAACCTTCGAGTTCCGCGTCCTCGAGTCCAGAGCTGCCCTGACCTTTCTCGGCGGTGCGGTGCCCATCCACAACCGAACGTTCTGACGAAGGTCGGGGGGCCTCGACTCCTACCGAGGTATCGCCGTCGGGAAAGTTCATCGCGTCTCCGTCGCGGTATCCCCACGTCTCAAACAGCATCGGCAGCGCGCCATCAGCCCGGATGAGCACATCGAGCTTCCCTACTGCCGGAAGCATTTCCGATGCCCGCCAATCAGGCAAAGAGGGCAGCTGACTCTGATCCTGCAGCACGACCGCGTTCCAACGTTCGCTACTGATGAGATGCCTCACGCCACGGTCATTGAACGCGTCAGCGAGGGTCGAGCCGCCGGGCGTGTATTGCACCGCCAGGACCGGGCAGGTGCTGCCCGGAGCGTCGGTCGCTAGCCGGGTGATCATGCTGGTCATGCCGTTCGCCGCGGTAAAGCTGTTGCCGACAAACAAGACGCGGACCGCCCGGCGACTGCTGCGCACACCGGCCAGGTCGCCGCTGACAGGACCTGTCGGTCCCGCGGTGCTGGTATGAGCAAACGCCGCGATGTAGACCGCGAGGCCGAGCGCGACTCCGAGAAGCCCGCTGAGCAGAAGCCTCGCCCGCCGTTGTCTCCCATCGCCAGAACGG
>DATAUL010000017.1:0-9684 GCA_036268255.1 Solirubrobacteraceae bacterium
ATGCTCACCGAGGCCGATCTCGGCCAGCTCGCCGACGCCCGCGCCGTGCTCGCCCTCGACCAGATCTCCGATCCGCAGAACCTGGGCGCGATCCTGCGCAGCGCGGCGTTCTTCGGCGTCGACGCGACGCTGCTCATGAAGAACCGCGCCGCGGAGATCTCGCCGCTCGTCGCCCGCGTGGCCGTCGGCGGCGCCGAGCTCGTCAAGACCTTTCGCATCACCAACCTCGCCCGCAGCCTGGAGATCCTCCAGGGTATGGGGTTCTGGGTCTACGGCCTCGACGAGCGGGGCGAGCGTACCCTGGCCGAGACGGAGTTCGACGCAAAGACGGTGCTCGTCGTCGGCGCCGAGGGCGAGGGCCTGCGTCAGCGCACGAAGACCTTCTGCGACGCGCTGGTGCGCATCCCCGGCGGCCAGACGGGCATGGAGAGCCTCAACGCCGGCGTGGCCACCGCCGTCGCCCTGGCCGAGGTGTTCCGGGGGCGCTAACCGCTGAGCGCTACGCCCGCGACATGTACTTGCCGCTGCGCGTGTCGACCTTGACCCGGTCGCCGACGTTGACGAACAGCGGCACCTGAACGATGGCGCCGGTCTCCAGCGTCGCGGGCTTGCTGCCGCCACCGGAGGCGGTGTCCCCGCGCAGGCCCGGCTCGGTCTCTGTCACCTCAAGCTCGACGGCGCTGGGCAGCTGGAGACCGCCGGGTTCGTTGTCGATGACGAGCAGCTCGACCGCATCGTTGGGCTTGGTCCAGCGCAGCTCCTGCATCAGCTGAGCCTGGGGCACCTCCAGCTGCTCGTAGGACTCGCTGTCCATGAAGTGAGCGTCCTGACCGTCGGCGTAGAGGAACTGCATCCGGCGGACCTCGGTGCGGATCGAGCGGAACTTCTCGCCCGCGCGGAAGGTGCGGTCGATGACGTTGCCGTCGGACGCGCGGCGCAGCTTGGTACGCACGAACGCCGCTCCCTTGCCGGGGTTGACGTGCTGGAACTCGAGCACCTTGAAGACGGTGCCGTCGACCTCGATGTGGTTTCCGTTCTTGAGCTGGTTCGTGCTGATCATCGATTCAGAGCGTAGCCTGACGGATCGGCTCTCACGGCCGGCGTGGACGACGATCAGCGAACGGCGAGCGTATAGAAGAGGCTGCGGCCGGTCTGCACGAGCTTCATGTTGCTGACCAGCGGCTTGCCGCGATACGAGGTACGGATCGTGAGCCGGGTGAAGCGACCGCCGTGCGGGCGGAAGGCGTTCAGGGTTGCCTTGTGGGCGGTGAAGGTGCCGTCGGCACAGTCAGGCCGGCAGTCGTCGATCCAGTCGGCACCGTGCCCGAAGGCGCTGCCGGTCGTCCATCGGGTCCAGGTCAGATGTCCAAACCCCTTGCCCTTGCCGCCGTCAAATCCACCGAGGACGCCGCTGCCGTCGCCGGTGTAGATGATCTGGGCCGGCCGGACGAGAAGCTTGTCGGGACCCTTGACCCAGTTGCCCAGCAGCGTGGGCAGGGTGCCGGCCGCGAGGGCCGATCCGGCCGACACGACCGCCACGGCCGCCGCGGCCGTCACCAGCGCCACGATCAGCGCGCGGCGCATGCTCAGTTGCGTGCTCCTCCGAGCCCGTGGATGCGATCGCGCATCTGGTCGGGCGGGTTCTCGATGATCTGCGAGAAGCGCACCACGGTGACGGTGTCCTCCATCGAGACCTTGCGGCCGTAGATCTGCTCGAGGAAGTGGACCATCTCGTCGACACGCCGGAACTCCGGGTTGTCGTGCTCGATCTCGCGAGGAGACAGGTCGCGTACGCGCTTGACCTCCACCTGATCGATCACCGCGGAGAAGATCTTCTCGCGCGGCGAGTGCTGGTAGCCGATCGTGACCAGCACGCATTCGTTCTTGCGGTACTTGTGCGACTTGTCGCCGAGGCGAATCGTCGCCGTCTTGCGGCCGCGACGCAGCTGGTCGGCGAATACGGAGGAGTAGAAGTTGAGGACGCGCACGCGTCGGCAGCCTACCGATCCGCTGCGCCGCGCGATAGCGCGCGCCTGACGATCTCCCGCTCCCCGGGATACGTGAGCTGCTCGGCGGCCTGCGCGAGCGGCATCCATGACGCGACCTCGATCTCGTGATCGTGATCGTCGACATCGCCTGAGCGATAGGCGAACAGGTAGAAACGGACCACCTTGGTGATCCCCCGGCCCCGGCGGTCGTAGCGGTACTCGACGTCGCCGAGATGCTCGAGTAGCTCCGCGTCGACGCCGGCCTCCTCGGCGACTTCCCGCCTCGCGGCTTCCTCGGGTGTCTCCTGCCCGTCGAGGTGTCCCTTGGGGAGGCTGAGCACGCGGGTCCCGTCGGCGGACCGCTTGACGGGCACGATGGTGATCACCTGACCGTCGGACACGACAACCCCACCCGCCGAGAACTCGTCGGCGCCCGGAGGAACGCTAGTAGACATAGCCCTCCAGCCTGCCGGGATCATGGACGGTCAGCTTGCCCCGACCCTGGGTGATCACCCCCGCACGCTCGAGTACGGCGAGAAATCGGCTCGCGGACTCACGCGAGGAGCCGGCGAGCTGGGCCAGATCGGCCTGGGTGGCGGTGATCAGCACGTCGGACTCCCCCGCCCCCTCGGAGCGAGCCGCCGCCACCAGCTCAGCGAGCACCGACGCGACCCGGCTCTGCACCGTCTGAAACGACTGGCGCGTCAGCCGCTCGTTGGTCTCGCGCAGGCGGCGGCTCAGCGCCGCCAGCAGCTTGACAGCGATGTCAGGATGGGCCCGCAGCAGGCGTCGCATGTCTGTCCCGAGGATCGCCGCCGCCTCGGTGTCGTCCAGCGCCTCAACGCTCGCCGAGCGCCGCTCGGCATCGAACATGGCCAGCTCGCCGAAGATCTCGCCCGGCCCGAAGGTGGCCAGCGTGATCGTGCGCCCGTCACTGTGCTCGCGCACGGCCCGGAAGTGGCCGGCGCGGACGAGGTAACAGGTGTCGCCGGTGTCACCCTCGCGGAACACCAGCTCGCCGGCCCCGAACGTGCGCGGGACGATCACGTCGGCCACCGCCGAGAGATCGTCGGCGATGAGCGTCGAGAACGCCGGCACCTGGTGAAGAAGGGCGATCGTCTCCTCGGTCGTGGCCGCCATGTCCCAGAGATACCACACGCGCCCCGCGGCCATGGGTCTAGATGAGATCGAGCGTCGCCTCACGGCGCCGGCGACGCACCACGAGGCCCACCCAGCCCACGAGCGCGACCAGCAGTCCCAGCGGCACAAGCACCGCGAGGGCGATCAGCGCGACGCCGGCGACGACCACCAGCACCCGCGCGGCGTCGTGGAGCGCGCGACGCAAGGTGAAACCGCCGCCGTGCGAGGCCACCGGGACCGGGACGCTCGCCGCCTGGATCGTGACCGTGAGGCTGCTGTTGGCCACCGACCGGTGCAGACCGTTGAGGGACGCGGAGTCGCGGCGGATCGTCGCGTCGGCGTCGCGCAGCTGCGCCCGCAGGCCGGCGATCGCCTCGGTGGTGGTCGCGGCGGCAAGCTGGCGCAGGAGCGAGCGCCGCAGCGCCCGCGCCTCGGCCAGCCGCCGGCCGGCACCCCCCACCTGTCCCGTGATGTCGTTCGTGTCATCGCTACGCGACACGACATGGGCCGCCTGCAGCTGCGAGAGCTCGGAGACCGTTCGCTGGAGGTTGCCGACGGGGACACTGAGCGCGAAGCGCGCCCCCCCGTCGGGCCCGCCGGTGGAGGTGACGTGAGAGCTGACCACGATCCCGTTCTCGGCGTCGACCACGTCGAACACCTGCTGGGCGACGTCGTCGATCCGGCTGGGGGCGGCCGACAGTGACAGCTGGGCCGACTGGACCACCTGGCGCTTGCCGGACGGCGAGGGCGACGGCACGGGCGCTTGCTCGCGGTTGCCCCGTGCGGGAGCTGCCGCGTGGCTGGGTGCCGACCTGCTGACGCCCGCGCCGGACGGGGCGCGTCGCGCGGACGCAGCGCCCCCCGCGGGCGCGGATGCGGCCGCAGACGCGGACGAGGTCGCCGACAACGCGGCGGCACCCGAGACTCCCGAGCTGGAGCCACCATTGCCGCCGATCGACACGATCGCCACGACCAGAGCCACGGCCGCAAGCCCGGCTACCGGGGCGGCGAGCCAGGCGCGGCGGGGACGCAGCCGGCGCCGGAGCGGCGGGCGGGCGCACCGCTCCGCGACCCGTTCGTCGATCGCGCCGGCCACTTCGCGCGCCGGGGCGGGCCGCTCGGCCCGGAGGATCAGCGCCAGCTCGGCCAGCTCGGCGTGCTCGGGGTCCACCGGGTCCCCGTCAAGGGTGGCGTCGATCGCGGCCAGCGCGGCCGCCATCTCGGGCTCGAGCGGTTCAGCTCGTCGCATCGCAGGCCTCCCTCAGCTTCTGCATCGCTCGGTAGAGCAGGGTCCCGGCCGCCGACTCGCTGACGCCGAGCACGCCGGCGATCTCGGTGTTGCGCAGGCCGGCGTGGAATTTGAGGGCCACGACCTCGCGCTCACGGGCGGGCAGTTCTGCCAGTGCCGCGCGAACCGCCGTGCGCCGGAGCGAGACCTCGGCGCCGTCGTCAACACTCAGCTCGTCCTCGGCCCCCGGCTCGCTGGAGAGGGTGGCCACGCGCCGCCGGCGGCGCAGCTCGTCCAGCGCCGCGTTGCGAGCGATTCCGAACAGCCATCCTCGCTCCTGACCTCGGCGGCGATCGAACGTCGCCCGGCGCCGGTAGGCCCGTTCGAACGCCAGCGCGGTGACGTCCTCGGCGGCCGCGCGGTCACCCAGCAGCGTCGCCACGTAGGCGTACACGTCATCCCGGCTGGCGCGGTACAGGGCCTCGAAGCGCTGCAGCGGAGTCTGCGGCTCGGTCACCGGCGAAGTCGCGATCACACCCCTACTACGGTCGTCGAGCCGATCCATCACGTCACCGATCAGCGCATTATGCGCTCCGCGCGTGGCCGGTATCGTGAGCAACCGTGCGTGCCGCGTTCACCGCCACGGCAGCCACGATCGCTGCCCTCTGCGTTGCGCTGCCGGCCCCGGCGCTGGCCGGGGGCCCAAGCGCCAAGCAGATCCACCAGGCCGCGTCCCGCGCGGAGCGGTCAGGCTCGCTCTGGGCCACGATCAATATCTGCTCCTCGCATGGCGCGGGCAAGGGCGGCGAGCTGGGGGTCCGCGGCCAGATGCCGTCGCTCGGCTTGTCGTCGACCCTGCGCATGACCGTGCAGCTGGGCTACTGGTCGCAGAAGCACGAGCGTTTCATGGCGATTCCCGGTCCGAGCGCCGTCGACAACCTGGCAGTGGGCTCGTCATCAACGGGCCTGCAGCAGGACGGCGTGGTCTTCGGCTTCAACGACAGCGCCGGGCTGCTCAATGCGTCGATCGACTTCACCTGGACCCGTGGCGGCCGCGTGATCGCCGAGGCCAGTCGCGTCACCACCGCCGGCCATCGCGACGCCGACTACAGCCGCCCGGCGCACTATTCGGCCGGTGACTGCCGCCTGCGCTGAGCGATCAGCGCCGAGCGATCAGCGCTGGCAGCCAGGACACCAGAAAGTGGTCCGGTTGTCGTCACCCTGGCCGCGGGCGAGGATCGTCGTCCCGCAACGAGCGCACGGTTCGCCGTGGCGGCGGAAGACCTTGCGGCCCTCCCCTTGGCGGCCGGTGCGCGCCGACTCGAACATCCGGGGACGGGCGGCCTCGATCACCGCCAGAGCCTCGGCGTCGCTCACCTCGCTGACGCGACGCCACGGATCGACGGCGGCATCCCAGCAGCTCTCGGACTTCCACATGTTCCCGATCCCGGCCACATTGCGCTGATCGAGGAGCGCATCGCCGATTCCCCGCGTTGAGTCGTCGCGCCGCAGCCGGGCGAGAAACCGCTGGGCGTCGAACGTCTCGGCGAGGATGTCGGGGCCGAGCGCCGCCAACCGCTGGTCGAAGCGGGTGCGGCTGTCGGTGAGCAGTTCGAGCACCGGACCGTCGAACTCCACCACCTGGTGGCCGGCGCGCTCAAGGATCAGCCAGGCCCGTCGCGGAGAGCGTCGCCACTGCCGTCCGGGCTCGTACGTGGTCCACGATCCAGTCATCCGCAGATGCGAGTGGATCGTCAGATCGCCCTCGAAGGCCACAAACAGGTGCTTGCCGTGGGTGCGGATCTGGGTGACGGCCTTGCCGGCGAGGCGCTCCGGCCAGCGATCGAGCGCGTGGCGGGGGTGTGGGGTGCGGATCTCGTCCGGGACGTGGCCCTCGAGCACCGGGCGCATCCGCGCCGCGGCGTACGCGATCGTGTCTCCCTCCGGCATCCCGATTCGAGGCTAGTGTCTGCGCCACAACCGACGGAGGACGCTCTGCCCACCATGAATGACAAGACGAAGCTCGAGACCGGGATGCAGACCCGCCGCGAGGTGCTCGGGGCCGAACACGTGGATCGTTCTCTCGCCCAGGCGAGCGCGTTCGCGCGGCCGATGCAGGAGCTGGTGACTGAGTACTGCTGGGGCGCGGTGTGGTCCCGGCCCGGGCTGGACCGCCGCACGCGCAGCCTGCTGAACATCGTCATGCTGACAGCGCTGGGCCGCAACCAGGAGCTCGCCCTGCACGTCCGCGGAGCCCTGACCAACGGCGTCACGCCCGAGGAGATCCAGGAGGCCCTTCTGCAGGCCGCGATCTATTGCGGCGTTCCCGCCGCCATGGACGCTCAGCGCACGGCCGAGTCCGTGCTCTCCGAGCACTCTGCCGCGGCGGACAGCAACCGGGAATGAGCGTCGGCGGACCGTCCTACCGCGCACTGGCCGTGCGCTACGCCGAGCGCGAGACGACCCTCGCCGACGCCTATTACCGCTGGTCCAGCTACGGAGACCCCGACGGCCCGCTGACGATGAGCTACTACTTCTGGGTGCTGCAGCCCCGGCACGAGCCTCAAGCCCCGCCGATCGTCATCGACTGCGGCTTCGACCCAGAGCTCGGCCGGCGGATGGGCCGCCGTTGCCTGTGCGAGCCCGCCGAGGCGCTCTCGCGCGTCGGCGTGGATCCCGCCGCCGTGCAGCGGTTGGTCATCAGCCATATGCACTACGACCACATCGGAAACGTCGACCTGTTCACCAACGCACGGATCTCGGTCGCGCGCGACGAGCTGAGCTTCTGGACGACCGATCCCATCGCCCAGCGACCCCAGTTCGCGTCCCACACCGATCCAGGCGGGGTGCGCCGCCTGCGCCAGGCGGCTGACACGGGCCGCGTCGACGAGATCGGCAAGCAGGCCGAGATCGCCCCCGGGCTGACGGCCATCCAGGTGGGCGGTCACGCCCCCGGCCAGCTCGTGTTCAAGATCGCCGGCGAGCACGGGACGCTTGTGCTGGCCAACGACGCCGTGCACTATGAGGCTGAGCTCCGGTCCGACCGGCCGTTCGGCATCTTCAGCGACCTCGGCGACATGTATCGCGGCTATGACACCGTGCGCGCTCTCATGAGCTCCGGCGCGGTGCTCGTCCCCGGGCACGACCCGCTCGTGATGGAGCACTTCGCGCCGCTCAACGGAGCCGCCCGCGGCCTCGCCGTCTGCCTCACCCACGAGAAGGAGTGACGTGAGGACGGGGATCATCGGCACGGGCGCGATGGGCTCGCGCATGGGCGCCCGGGTGCAGCAGGCGGGCGACTCGATCGTCGGCTATGACCGCGACGGCGACTGCCTCGCGGCCAGTGGGCTGACCGCGGCGGCGTCGGTGGGCGAGCTCGTCGCCGACGTCGACGTTGTGTTGATGTCACTGCCCGACAGCACGATCATCGAGCAGGTCGTCCTGGGCGAGGACGGCGTGCGCGCCCACGCGCGGGCGGGGCAGGTCGTCGTCGACCTCTCCACCGGCTCGCCGGAGTCAACGAAGCGCATCCATGCCGCGCTGGGCGAGCGGGGTGTCGCCTACCTGGACGCAGGCATCTCGGGCGGCGCCAAGGCCGCCGAGGCCGGCGCGCTCACCATCATGGTGGGCGGCGAGGCGGAGCCCCTGGAGCAAGTCCGCCCGGTGCTCGAGTGCTTCGCCGCCAAGATCTTCCACATGGGCGACAGCGGCGCCGGCCACGTCACCAAGCTGCTGAATAACTTCCTCAACGGGATCGCCCTGGCGGCCACCGCCGAGGTCATGGTGGCGGCCAAGCGCTCGGATCTTGATCTGGAGCAGTTCCTGGAAGTGCTCAATGCCAGCACCGGGGTCAACTTCGCCACGCTGAACCGCTTCCCCCACATCGTCAAGGGCGATTACCTGGAGGGCGGCCTCACGGGCCGGCTCATGGCCAAAGACGTTCGCCTCTACCTCGACCACATGGCTCGGCTCGGCGTCCCGACCTTCAACGGACCCGCCTGCCTGGCCACCTTCGAGGTCGCCAACGCGTTGGGCTACGCGAACCAGATCTCCAACCGGGTGGTCGACGCGATCGGCGACCTGGCCGGGGGCGTGCGACTGCACGAGAGCGCCACCGACACCACGAGCGACGGAGATGTGCAATGAAGATCAACCACGGGCGCGAGGCCGGCCTGCCCTCGGACAAGCGCGGTGCCACCTTCACCGGAACAGTGTGGGCCGAGCCGCTGCTGACCGGCGCACCGGGGGTTTCGGTCAATACCATCTTCTTCCCCCCGGGGGCGCGCACCCACTGGCACACCCACGCGACCGGCCAGATCCTGCTCGTGAGCCACGGCCGCGGCTACGCGATCAACGAGTCCGGCGAGGGTGGACAGATCCGGTCCGGTGACGTCGTATGGATCGACGCGGGCGAGCGCCACTGGCACGGCGCCGGCCCCGACAGCTACCTGACGCACATCGCCATCTCCCTCGGCGACGCCGACTGGCAGGACGCCGTCACCGACGAGCAGTACCGCGCCGCCTGGAGGGACGAGGGGCGGGCGGCACGGCCGGCATGACCGTGCTCGGGTTCATCGGCCTCGGAGCGATGGGCTCCCGGATGGCAAGGCGGCTGGTGGACGCGGGGCACGAGGTCTGCGTCTATGACACCGCCGACGCGGCGGTGCGGGCAGCGGCCGAGGCGGGTGGGCGACCGTGTGACAGTGCGCGGGCCGTCGCCGATACCGCGGAGATCGTGTTCGTCAGCCTTCCCGAGCCCGACGTCGTGCTCGCCGTCGCCCAGGAGCTCGCCGGCGCGCGGGCGATGCGGACCTACGTCGACCTCTCGACGACGGGGCCGCCGACCGCCGAGCGGGTCGCCGAGCTGCTCAGCGGCCATGGCGTGGGCTGCGTCGACGCTCCGGTGAGCGGCGGGGTGGCGGGCGCCGAGACCGGGCGGCTGACGATCATGGCGGCCGGCGCCCCCGAGAACATGGAGCGGGCGCGGACGTTGCTGGAGGTCCTCGGGTCCACGATCTTCGTCGTCGGCGAGCGGCCCGGACAGGGCCAGAGCGTGAAGGTGATCAACAACCTGATGTCAGCGTGCGCGATTGCGATCACCTCCGAGGCCGCCGCGCTCGGGGTCAAGGCGGGGGTCGACCCGGCCACCCTGCTCGAGGTGGTGGCCGCCAGCAGTGGGACCAATGCCGCCGCCGCGGTCAAGTTCCCCCAGTACGTGCTGACCCGCAGCTTCCACCAGGGATTCCGCCTCGCCCTGATGGCCAAGGACGTGCGCCTCTGCCTCGGGGAGGCCCGCCGCCTCGGGGTGCCGATGCTCCTCGGAGGCAC
>DATAUL010000018.1:0-3651 GCA_036268255.1 Solirubrobacteraceae bacterium
CTGTCTGCTGTGGCATTCCGCTGTGGGCGATCGTCGCCAGCGTGGCGACATCGGCGTTGAGCAGATCGTTATGGGATTCGGGGAATGTCGTCATCCCACACATTCTTGCTGAGAGCGCCGCAACGTCGCGTCAGCCCGAGCCGGGATCGACGCGTTCCGGCCCCCGGCTCGCGGGTGAAAGCGAACAGCGTCGCCTGTGTCGCCAGGTCATGCCCGACAGCACCAGCCAGCTGATCAGGGCAAGACCGGCGGCCGACTCTTGGAGGGGGCGGCCGGGTTCTCGATAGTGCGCGGTGAACGTGTAGCTGCCCCGAGCCAGCCGCCACGTGCGAAGCGGTATGCCTCCATCGATGACTTGTGCTCGAGTCGTGTTCGCGTGCCAGCCGGTGACGGCAAGCTCGTTCTCGATCATGACTGCCGGCTGTCGGAGCCTGACGTCATAGACGATGATCCCGGCACCATAGGAGACGGTCCGCACGCTTGCACTCGGGCGCCAACTGCCCGCTGGAGGCAGTTGCGGCGATCCGGGCGCACATCCGGTTGACGGACAGGAGAACACATACGCGTGCCACGGCTCCAGCAGGAGCCGTGACCACACGGGGTCGTGTGACGCATTCCAGCGAACGCGTTCGACGGTGCTGAAGTAATCGGTGAGGTGATAGCCGTCGGCGACCCATCCCGCGCTGTCGGCATCGTCGCCGGTGGGACTACGGTCGGGAGCGTCGGCTGGGACTCGAGCCGGACGGGCGGCCGGCGCTCGGGCGAATTGAGGGCAGGGCCGTAACGCCGGCGGCACCGGCTGGCGCCTGGTCCGACAGCACAGAGCGATCGCCGTCGCCACCACGCCCCTCCGGGTGTTCGGCCACCAACTGCTGTCAAAAGCTTGCGCCAGCGTTCGCACCGCTGCTCGAGTTGGTGGTGCGCTGGTGCTAGCCCTTGTCGTATTGGCATGGCGGGTACGACCACGACTCGGAGCAATCGAGATCTTCGTTCTCTCCACCGCGTTCGTCGTCCTGGTCTACGCGGCCGCTGAGCCGCGGTTCTGGCTGGCGTCGCTGCGCCGCGGGCAGCGAGTTCGTTCTGGCGTGTGACATGCGCTTCGCGGCTCGCGAGTCAGCGATCTTCTGTCAGTTCGAGCCGGCCTTCGGTCAGCTCCCCGGCGGCGGTGCCGCCCAGCTTCTCACGCGCCTCATGGGTCGCGCGCGAGCACCGGAGGTGATGCTGAGCGCCGAGGACTACGACGCCGACCTCGCGGAGCGCTACGGCTGGATCAATCGCGCGCTGCCTGGCGATGCATTTGGGGATTTCGTCAACTCCCTGGCTCATCGGGTCGCCGGGTTCCCGGCGGCCGGCCATGTCGTTGTCAAGGACCGCGTGAACGCGATCGCGCTCGCTCCCGTCGAGGATTTTCGGCGCGACTCCGATCTCTTCGGCGAGGAGGTGCGTGCCCCCGGCGCTGAGAGGCTCATCGCGGCCGCGCTGAAGCGGGGCTTCCGGACCCGTGACGCCGAACTGACCCTTGGCCATCTGCTGGGCGAGTTGACGGAGCCGGATCCGTGAGCGCATCCACTCACGGATCCCCATGACGGAGCGCTACCTCCACGTCCTTGCGGCTCGCGGTCAGCGCCGGCTGCGTGACCGACCAGCCCGTGTAACCTGGCCCGACGGCCAGGTGACCCACGACCCGCGCCGCAGGTCCTCACCGCCGCGGCCTGAATCCGATCAAGCCGACCGCCCTCATCGCGGTCGTCCCGTCGGCCCGTGACACTCGCGTCCTAGCTCAAGCTGAGTCTTACGGTCAGCCGGTGAGTTTGTCTGCCGGCGCCGCCGCGAATGGTGACGATGACCTTGATCGCAGCGGCATGCGAGCTGTGCACGATGTGAGCGGCGCGCCTGTTTGGAATGAGAACGAGCGTCGCGTGACCGGGCCGCAATGCCGTTGTTCTGGCCGCTGCGACGATGTGGCCGTTCGCGCGGGCGCGAGCGGTGAGGGTGATCGGTCGGCTGCGAAACGCGAGCGTGCCCGAGGCTCTCAGCGTCAGCGTGATGCCGCCCCGGAGGATCCGCTTGCGCGATTGGCGCCGGGCCGTGGTGACGTTCACGCGCGGGGGTGGAGGTGGGGGGAGCTCCGAGAGGAAGGAGGGCGTCAAGAGGCCGGTGGTGGTGCCGGCGATCATCGCCAGCGGCGACGGCGCTCCGTGGCTCTGAGGCGGGTGTTCGCTGATCGTGTTGTTGGCACGGTTGGCGACGAAGACGTCGCCGAAGACGTCGAGGTCCAGTCCGACCGGACTGGCCAGCGCGGGCGGCGTTCCATGGAGGAGGCTGAGCGGGGGTGCGGGTCCCGCGGCGGACGCGGCGAAGGTGGCCGGCTCGATTGACCGCGGTCTGAACCGAAGCGCACGGTGACGCACACGTAGGATCGCTACCGCGCGGCGCGACCTGCAAGATCTCAGATCCCTGCGCGACGGCTGATGCGGCCACGGGACCGAGCGCCAGGACCAGCGCACAGGCCAGCACGGGCAACGCTCGCCCTGCTGGGCCACCCCCCATCGCACGCCTCATCTGTGCCTCCACGCGACGACGCTCAGCGCAGATACCGGCGCTCGACCCCAAGACTCGCAGACCCCACCACACGAAATCAAGAGCCCGATCCAGACCGCCGATCACTGCCTCCGCACATCGCTCACCCCAACGAGCGCCCTGCGCGCAACCGGGTGTTCAGGCCGAGAGCACGCCTTGCGCTGCGGCGTGCTCGAGTGCTCGGTGCAGTAGGTGGCGTAGTTGATCGCGCTCGCTTTGGCTGAGTCCGGCGGTCAGGGTCGGCTCGATCGCTTCGACGCGCGGTCGCAGGCGGGCGAGCTCGTTGCGTCCGGCGACGGTGAGCTGCAGGACGTTTCGACGGCGATCGTGTTCGTCGCGCTCGCGTTCGATCAGGCCACGGCGCACGATGCGGGCGACGAGATCAGCGATGGTGGAGCGGTCGAGGTCAAGCGCGCGTCCGAGGTCGCGTTGGCTGGCCCCAGGCCGCTGATCGAGGACGGTGAGCGCGGCGAACTGGACGCTGGTGGTCTCAGGGCAGACGTCGCGCAGCCAGACGGCGACGTGCAGCTGTTGGGCGCGTCGGAGCAGATGCCCGGTGTGGCGTAGCGGCTCGGCGTCGAGGTTCACGGATATGCGACGGCGGGCGCGAGCAGGATCGGCTCAAAGAACGCGGTGATCGCGGCGCGCGCGTCGAGCGGCAGTACGTGTGCGATGAACTGATCCGGCCGCACGATGACGACGCAGCCGAATGTCCGGTCGATCCCGCGCGCGTCGAAGATGTCGCGTCGCGGTCGCGGGTCTGCGCAGAACGCCTTCTCGTAGTCGATCAGTCCGAGCGTCCCCTTGTGCGGGAGCAGGAGTGACGGGAGCTCGCCCAGCACGACGTCGCGGTGTCCGGCCTGCAGGATCGCGCGCACGTCGATCACCGCGTCGATGTCGGCATCCGGCGGTGTGAAACGCTGCAGCGGGGAGCTCACGTCCTCGCCGAGCCACGCGCACAGGCCGGCGAGACGTTCGCCCGGGCGATCGGAGAAGACGTAGAGGCGCCATCGGCCGTCCGCGCGGGCGACGTGGCCGAGCTGCATCGCGCGCGCGTCGCTGACCCGGACG
>DATAUL010000019.1:0-20295 GCA_036268255.1 Solirubrobacteraceae bacterium
CGCAGCGCGGCGTCGATGACGGGGTGGCGGTAGCCGTGAATCGCGCACCACCACGAAGACATGCCGTCGATCAGCTCGCGGCCGTCACGTAGGCGTAGGCGAACCCCACTCGCCGAGGCCACCGGCAGGGGCGTCTGGGCGTCGCGTATCGGCGCGTAGGGATGCCAGACATGACGCGCATCGGCGGTCAGCAGCTCGGCGTCAGACAGGGGTGTGGTTCGCTCGCTCAGCATCGGGCCCCCAGTCTTGCGCACCGCGCGGCGCACGCTACACGCGGCGTCTCAGTCGAACACCTCGATCCGCCCCCGGCCGGCGGATTTGGCGCGGTAGGCCGCCACGTCGGCGTGGTCGAGCAGCACCTCGGGCTCGCCGCCGCCGAGCGCGATCCCGATGCTCGCCGACATCCAGTGCTCGGCGGCACCGGTCATCATCGGCATCCGAATCGCCTCCAGGATGCGCTCCGCGACGAGCACGGCCGACTGGCGATCGACCTCTTCGCACACCGCCACGAACTCATCGCCGCCGAAACGGGCGATCGTGTCCCCGGGACGGATCGCCGTGCGGAGCCGCCGGCCCAGCTCCATCAGCACCGCGTCGCCGGCCACGTGGCCGTAGCGGTCGTTGACGTCCTTGAAGTTGTCGAGGTCGATGAACAGCACCGCGGTCTCGGTCCCGAGGCGCTCGGACTTGGCCAGCGCATGCTCGAGGCGGTCCTGGAGCAGCGTCCTGTTGGCCAGGCCGGTGAGCGGGTCGTGCACCGCCTCGTGCCGGACGCGTTCCTCGCCGTGCAGCCGCGCGAGCGCGGTGGTCAGGGTATGGGCGACAGCCCGCACGAGGCTCAGCTCGTGGTCGGCGAGCTCCCGCTCGGGCGCGATCAGCAGCTCGTTGCCGAGACCGATCGACAGCATGAGCCCCGGCTCGGGCGCGGCGCCCTTGCCGGCAAGCGCGGACCCGCCGGCGAGTCGCACCTCAGCGCCGACGATCGGCAGCCGGGTGCACAGCATCTCGACCGCCTCGGTGGCCAGGCTCGCCGCATCGGCGCCGGCGAGCGCGCGCTCGGCGAGGCCGGCGGCGGCATGCTGGCGCCCCTCGGCGTCGCGCCGCTCCGTGATGTCGCGACCGATCGCCAACAGGAGCGGCCCGGCGCTCGTCGTGACGATCCCCCAGCTCATCTCGCCGACGAACTCCGTGCCATCGCGCCGCAGGCCCCATGCCTCCACCGAGAAGCGCAGCGGGTTCTCGTTGGCGAAGTACAGGCGCATGTTGCGCGTGTAGCGCTCGCGAACACGCGGTGGCCAAAGGGTATGCACTGGCCGGCCGACGAGCTCGGCGCGAGAGTAGCCGAACAGCTCCTCGGCCAGTTGATTGGCATAGACGATCCGCTCGTCGGTCGCCGCGGCAACGACGGCGTCGGGCAGGCCCTCGAGGATTGCAGCGGGCGCCAGCAGCAGCTCGTGCTGCGCATCGCCTGCGGGCTCAGGCACCGAATGTCGATCGTGCGGCTGCTTGTCCATGGCCGATCCTTGGCGTCCGAGCGCAGAGAGAGCGCATTGTCGACCCTGCCACCGGGACTGCCAAAGAACCGGTTTCCGGCCTCGGATCCGGTACCCCGCGCGGCTCTCGGGGCCGGCTCAGGCGAGCAGGACCGCCAGGATCCGCTCGACCTTGACGACGTCACCCTTGGCGACCATCAGCTTCTCGACGACGCCGTCGGCGGGAGCCTCGATCTCGACGTTGGCCTTGTCGGTGGCGACCTCGAGCAGGACGCTGCCCCGCTTGACCCGGTCGCCGGCGGCCACCCTCAGCTCGATGACCTCGATCTCCGCGCTGTCCCCCGGATCCTCGATCCGGATATCGATCCGCTCGGCCATCTCAACGAGCAATTGAAGCGCAGCCGCGAGGTGCCTGCGGCACCGGGGGCCGATACCGTGCCCAGCCATGCCCCGCCGCGCCACTCGCCTGACCGGATTGGGTACGAGCGTCTTCACCGAGATGACCGCACTTGGGGGTGGGCGGGCCCGGTTCCCGGCGCGCGCCCCGCTGCCCGGCGTCCCCGCGCTGCGCGCAGCGGTGCTTGATCATCAGCGCGTCCACTACGGGCTGGAGCCCGAGGAGCTGCTCGTTACCTTCGGCGCCACCGAGGCGATCGCGGCCGCGCTGTTGGCGCTGTGCGATCCCGGCGACGAGGTCGTCGCACTCGAGCCCTTCTATGACTCCTACGTGGCGGGAATCGCGTTCGCCGGAGCGCACCGCCGCCCGGTGCCGCTGCGCCCGCCGGACTTCGCGCTCGATCTCGACGAGCTGCGGGCGGTTGCGCGCAGCGCACGCGGCCGCGCACGAGTGCTGCTGTGCAACTCGCCTCACAACCCGACGGGGTAAGTCGTTCTCGTTCACCGGCTGGAAGATCGGCTGGTGCTCAGGACCGGCCGAGCTGGTGGCCGCAACGAGGACCGCCAAGCAGTTCCTCACATTCGCCGGGGGAACCCCGCTGCAGCACGCCGCGGCGGCCGTGATCGCCGAGGCGGCCCGCCGCCTCGCGGGTTTGGACTGAGCCTCGCCGGGAAAACAGGGAGGCGGGACTTCTTTGGAGGAGAGGACGTTGGGATGCGTGTGCGATCGCTGATCGGTGGTGTGCTGGTGACGGTGGTCGGGCTGCTCGTTCCGGCGGTGGGAACGGCCGCCACGACGCCCGGCAACTCCGGGTCGTTCCGGCTCACCGTGCGCAGCACGAAGGCCCCCTACGCCCCCACCTTCACGGGCAACGGCCTGCTCGGAATCAGGGTCCCGGCAGCGGGCGAGGGCTACGCCGGCGGCACCGTCCCCGCCCAGTCCGAGCTGGCCGGCTTCTACGCCAAGCCCGACAAGGCGCCCAAGGCCTCCGAGCGCGTGCAGCAGCGAGCCAATATCCCCACCTGGTCGGCGCTGAGCTTCTCCGACGGCGGGATGGCCTACACGCCGAACCGAGGCCATCTTGCGGGCTGGAAGCAGTCGATCGATCTGCACACCGGGATCATCACCACCAGCGCGCGCTGGACCGCGCCTGACAAGCACGTCACCGACATCACCTACCGCGTGTTCACCGACCGGGGGCGCGAGCACGTGGGCGTCGTTGAGCTGCAGCTGAGGCCGCGATGGAGCGGGACCGCCACGGTCACCGACGAGCTGGACGGCACGGCCGACCGGATCACGAGCGCGAAGCTGCCCCCGATCCTGACCCGGCAGGGTGCCAAGAGCTGGGACCCGGCCAACCGCCGGACGGCCGAGACGATCCGCGCGATGGGCACCGGCATCACGGCCGCGCTCTCCGAGCAGCTGGTGCCGAGCGCCAACATCACCGCGCCGAGCGCACCCATCGACCGCGCCGTCAGCCAGAGCGTCGGCCAGCGGATCGCGTTTGCGGTCACGGCCGGCCAGACCTACACGCTGACCAAATACGTCGGCGTGGAGGATTCGAACACCGCCACCGACCCAGCCGCCGCCGCGCAGAGCGACGCCGCCGGCGCGGCCACGGCGGGCGTCGCCAGGCTGCTCGCCGAGAACGAGGCCGCCTGGTCAAAGCTGTGGCGGGGGCGCATCGACGTCGCCGGCAACCGGACCGTCGCCACCGACGTCAACGCGTCGCAGTTCTACCTGTGGTCGAGCACCCGCAACGATCAGTCCTGGAGCGTCTCCCCCGCCGGCCTGTCCTCCAACGGCTACGACGGCCACATCTTCTGGGACGCCGAGACGTGGATGTATCCGTCGCTGCTCGCCCAGCATCCCGACCTCGCCGCGCAGATGGACGCCTATCGCTTCGCGCGCCTCACGCAGGCCCAGCAGCACGCAAAGGCCACCGGTTCCAGCGGAGCCCGCTTCCCGTGGGAGAGCGCCCTCGACGGCACCGAGCAGATCCCCCCGCCGGTGTCGGTCAACAGCGAGGGCCTCTACGAGCAGCACATCACGGCCGACATCGCCCTCGCCCAGTGGCAGTACTACGTGACCACGGGCGACGCGCAGTGGCTGCGGACCCACGGCTGGCCGGTGATCGAGGGGGCGGCGCAGTTCTGGGCCTCCCGAGCGGTGCGCGGCGCCCATGGCAGCTACCACATCGATCACGTCACCGGACCCGACGAGGAGAACCCAAACGTCAACGACGAGGCGTTCACCAACGCCGGGGCCCGGCGCACCCTGCAGATCGCGATCACCGCCGGCCACCTGACCGGCCAAGCGGTGCCGGCCAGCTGGAAGCAGATCGCCGGCGGCCTCGTCGTGCCCGTCGCCGATGGCTTTCACCCCGAGTACGCCGGCTACGGCCGCCAGCTGGTCAAGCAGGCCGACGTGACGCTGTTGCCCTACCAGTGGCAGTTCCCCATGTCGGCACAGGTCGAGCAGGCCGACATCAACTTCTACGTCCCGCGGACCGATCCCGGCGGACCCTCCATGGACGACGCCGTCAGCTCGATCGATACCTCCGCGCTGGGGACCCCCGGGTGCGCGAGCTTCGTGTTCACGCAGCGCAGCTACGAGCCCTTCATCAAGGATCCCTTCGACCAGTTCTCCGAGACCAAGACCGGCGGCGCGTTCACGTTCATGACGGGGATCGGAGGCTTCCTGCAGGAGTTCATCTACGGCTACTCGGGCCTGCGATGGGGCACCGGGGCGGTCACGCTCGCCCCCAGCCTCAACGCCCAGCTGAGCGGCGTGACGCTGCACAACCTCCAGTGGCGCGGGCGCACCTTCTCCGTGGCGGTCGGCGACCACACGACCACGGTCACTCTCAGCCACGGGCCGTCGCTGCCGCTCGCGACGCCGGCCGGACGGCGGACGGTCAGCGCCGGGCACTCGGTCACGCTGCGCACCGCGCGGCCCGACCTCAAGCCCACGGGCGACGTCGTGCGCTGCGGCAGGGCGTCGGCCACCAGCGCGCTGCCCGGAGCGCCCGCGCTGGCCGCCGTCGACGGCAGCGCGGCCACCGACTGGCAGCCCGTCTCGCTGCCGGCAGCGGTCACCGCGCCGGTCGGCGGCCGGCCGCGGACGATCAGTGGCGCGACGCTCGTGTGGGGTCACTTCTGGCCGGGGCCGACCAAGCCCAACGTGCACCCCAAGCCCCGGCCGGTGACGCCGTTGAGCGCCACGGGCTTTTCCTTCCAGGTGTCGAGCGACGGCCGTTCGTGGCACACCGTCATCAATGTCCGCCGGCTGCAGCGCGCCGACACCGTCCACCTGCACTTCAGGGCGGTCAAGGCACGCTACGTGCGCCTGCGGATGACGAAAGGCAACTCGATCGTGCCGGTGGTCGTGAACAGCAAGCCGGCGCACGAGACCCTCACGCCGATGTTGCAGGAGCTGACCGTCAGCTGAGCGCCGGTCCGGCTTTGTAAACCAGGCCCGGCAGTTCTCGGCCGAGGATGCCGGCCAGCCACTCGGCGGACTCGATCAGCCCGTCCAGCGACACGCCGGTGCTGACCCCCTCGCCCTCGAGCAGGTACACGAGGTCCTCGGTGGCGATGTTGCCCGTCGCCCGGGGCGCGAACGGACAGCCGCCGAGGCCCCCGAGCGACGCATCGAAGACGGTGGCGCCGTGCTCGAGTCCGGTCGCGGCGTTGGCGTAGCCGGTGTTGCGCGTGTTGTGCAGGTGCAACCCGACCGGCCGCCCGCCCATCGCGTCGACCGCGTCGGGCAGCAGCCGGCGGACCTGCGCGGGCACACCGACGCCGACCGTGTCGGCGAGCATCAGCTCGTCGGCGCCGGCGGCGGCCATCCGCCGCGCATGGTCGGCCACGATGCCAGGATCGACGCGACCTTCGAAGGGGCAGCCGAAGGCGACGCCCAGGGTCGCGGTCACCCGGAGGCCCGCCCCGTGACCAGACGCGATCATTCGCTCGGCCGCGTGCGCTCCCTGCTCCACCGTCATCCCCTGGTTGCGCTGTCCGAACGTGTCGGTGAGCGGATAGGCCAGGTGGATCTCGTCGGCACCAGCCGTGACCGCCCGCTGCACGCCGCGCTCGTTGAGGGCCAGCGCGGCAAAGACCGTGGCGTGATCTCGTTCCAGCGCGGCGAAGACCTTCTCGGCGCCGGCCATCTGCGGCACCCGCCGGGGGTTGACGAAGCTGGCGGCCTCGACCCGGGGCAGGCCGGCGCCGGCCAGCCGCGCGCACAGCTGCGCGCGGACGTCGGGCGCCAGCGTCACCGCGTCGTTCTGCAGCCCGTCGCGGGCCGCGACATCGCAGACGGTGACCGCCGTCGTCATCAGGCTCGGCTCTCGGCCGCCATCCAGGCGTCAAATTCCCGGCGCGCGTCGGCGATCCGCTCGGCCAGCTGCTCCTTGCCGGGCACCGGCCCGAAGTCGAACTCGTCGCTGCGGTCGACGCCGTCCCGTTCCTGCTCGCGGGCCTGCTCGGTCGCGCCGGCGTCGATCACACCGCGGGCGCTGACCACCACCCCGTAATGCTCACGGGCCGCCTGCACGCTGACCAGGCCGGCCCTGACGTCGGTGGCCACGCGCTCGGGCTCGCGGGTGAGTGGATCGCCGAGGCCCCCCGCCCCCGCGGTGCAGAACACCAGCCGGTCGCCGCGGTACACGGGCACGTTCTCGACCTTGGACGGCAGCCGTTTCTCCGAGCCGCCCGCACGGCTCAGCGTCTTCTCCGAGGGCGCGCCGTGACGGCCGCCCTGCAGGCCCCAGGGGAATGTCTGGGCACGGTCGTCCTGATAGGAGATGAAGCCGTCGGCGAGGAACTCATAGGTCTTGGCGACCCCGTGCCCGCCGCGGTGATAGCCGGCGCCGCCGGAGTCGATCCGCGCCTCGTAGCGGTGGATGCGCAGCGGGTAGTACTTCTCCAGATACTCGGTCGGCACCGCCTTGAACAGCGGCCACCACGAGTGCCCGTCGAGTCCGTCGGCGAACGGCCGCGCGGGAATCCCGCCGTAGAGGATCTCGAGGATCTGGTAGTCGTTGCCGTCGTCGTCGGTGCCCGAGTAGACGAAGTTGGGGCTGGTCCCGTAGCCGCCGGTGACGGCGAACTGCTCGAGCGCCTTGGAGAAGATGGCGTCGACGACGTCGAACTGGCGCGCCATCAGCGACAGGCGGTTCCCCAGCGGCGCCGGGAACTTCGGCCGCAGCACGCTGCCCCGTGGAATCGTGACCTCGATCAGGTCGTAGTAGCCGTCGTTGAACACGAGGTCAGGCGCGAACGCCATGATCAGAAAGACCCCGGCGAACATCTTGAACATCTCGATGTTGAGCAGGAAGTTGACCGAGCCGGGCACCTGGGGATGGGTCCCCGTCCAGTCCAGGTGCAGCCGGTCGCCGGCACGCCACATCGCCAGCTGGAGCTTGATCGGGCCGTTGCCCAGGCCGTCGTCGTCGGCAAGGTCTGAGAACTCGAAGCGCTCTCCGTCGGGCAGGTGGGTGCGGATCAGCTCGATCAGCCCCCGGCGGGTGCGGTCGAGGATCGCGTCGCACGCCTCGAGGTAGGTGTCCTTGCCGAAGCGCTCGCACAGCCCCTGGACGCGGGCGGCCCCCGCCGCGGTCCCTGCGGCGATCGCCTTGATGTCGGCCTCGACCATCTTGGGCACGCGCGTGTTGTGGCAGAACAGCGCCAGCAGCTCCTCGTTGAGCATGCCGCCGTCGTAGAGCTTGAGCGGCGGCATGCGCACGCCCTCGTAGTAGATCGAGCGCGCGGTGATCGGCATCGAGCCGGCCGCCGTGCCACCGACGTCCATCAGGTTGCCCCACTGTGAGGCATACCCGACGAGCTCGTCCTCGTAGAAGATCGGACGCAGAATCAGGAAGTCGGGCGTGTGCGAGATCGAGCCCTCGCACATGTAGGGATCGTTGAGCGCGATCACGTCGCCGTCGCGGAGATCGCCCGCCTCATACGGCGAGTGCTCCAGGATCGCATTGATCGCCGAACCGAACTGGCCGATGACCATCCGGCCATGGCGATCGGCGATCAGCGGAAACTGGTCGGACTGCTCGCGGATGACCGGGCTGACGGCCGTCGTCTCCAGCACGCGGTCCATCTCGTAGCGCGTGTTGGAGAGCGTGTTCTCGATGATGTCGAGCGCGATCGGGTCGATGTCGTGCTCGCGCACGAAGTCCGGAAGCTGCGGCTGCGTGGCGGTCATCGTGGCTGGCCCTCCTGCTTGCGGATGAGGATGTTGAGGTACGCGTCGACGGTGCCGATGTAGCCGGGCTCGATCACGGTCGTCGTGTCCTGCTGCTCGACGACCGCGGGACCCTCGACCCGGTGGCCGGGTTCGAGCGTGTCGCGCTGATGGATCGCGGTCTGTCGCCACTCGCCATCGAAGAACACCTGCTCGGTGCGGTCGCGGTCGTGCGCTCGCTGGGGCCCGCCGCCGTCACGCGCCGCGGCAGGTGCCCGGTCTGAGCCCGAGCCGACGACCCGCACGGTGGCGATCTCGATCGGGGCGTCGAGGTCGAAGCCGAAACGGCGGCGGTGCTCGGCCTCGAAGCGCTCGCGCAGCCGGGCGACGTAGCCGTCGTCGGCCTCGGCGAGCTCGAGCCGGCAGGGCAACTGGATGTCCTGCATGTAGTACCGGCAGTCGGCGTAGAAGCTGAACTCGTGCTCGTCGCCCGCGACGCCCTCGCGGGTGAGCCACTCGGCGGCCTCGGCCTGCAACTCGGTCAGCGCGTCGCGCAGGCCGGCCGCCGGCGTGTCCTCGGCGACCTTCAGGTAGGTGCGCGCGAACTCGTTCTGCACGTCGGCGATGAGGAAGCCGAACGCGCTGAGCACGCCCGGGGTGGCGGGGATCACGATCGGGTCGGCCCCGATCAGGCGACCGAGCGCGTTGGCGTGCATCGGGCCGGCACCGCCGAACGCGAGCAGGCCGAACTCCCGGGGATCGAAGCCGCGCTCGATCGACACGACCCGCAGGGCGGCGTGCATGTTCTCGTTGGCGATGTCGATGATCGCCTGGGCGGCGGTGGTGACGTCGACGCCCAGGCCGTCGGCGATTGTCTGTACAGCCGTCTTGGCGGCGTCCTCGTCGATCTCCAGCGAGCCGGCGAGCCTAATGCCGGGCGGGATCCGGTGCAGGACGACGTTGGCGTCGGTGACCGTCGGCGCCTCACCGCCGCGACCGTAGGCGGCCGGGCCGGGCTCGGCGCCCGCCGATTGCGGCCCGACCCGCAGTGCGCCCACAGGCGTCAGGTAGGCGATCGACCCACCGCCGGCGCCGACCGAGTGCACGTCCACCCCGCGTGATTGGAACTGGTAGTAGCCCAGCTGGGCGTCGCGCTTGATCGTGACGCCGCCGTCGACGCACATCGAGACGTCGGTCGAGGTGCCGCCGACGTCGAGCGTCAGAACGTTGGGCGCGCCGATCCGTCGCGCCAGCCACGCGGCGCCGACGACGCCGCCGGAGGGACCCGAGAACGCCGTGTCAACGGGCCGCTCCTTGGTCGCCAGCGTGCTCATCGTGCCGCCGTCGGAGCGCACGATGTTCAGGCGGCCGCCGAAGCTCTCCTCCCCGAGCAGCCGCTCCAGGCCGTCGACGTACGTGATCACCTGCGGCTGGACGTAGGCGTTGAGCACGGCCGTCAGGGTGCGTTCGTACTCGCGGTACTCCGAGACGAGGTCGGAGGAGATCGAGACGGGCAACTCCGGATGGCGCTCCTTGGCGATCTCCCGAGCGCGCTGCTCGTGGGCGGGGTTGACGTAGGAGTTGAGCAGTCCGATCGTCACCGACTGCACGCCGTCGGTGACCAGCTCGTCGATCGCGTCGGCGACCCCCCGCTCGTCGAGCGGCTGCACCTCGGATCCGTCGGCGGCCATCCGCCCGCCGATGCCGCGCGTATGCCACAGCGGCGCCAGCGGATCGGGCTTGATCATCCCCATCCACCCGTACAGCGGGCCGGGCGTCCAGGCGCGCGCGAGGTGGAGGATCTGCTCGTTGCCCGGGGTGGTGAGCAGACCGCAGGCCGCGCCCTTGCTCTCGAGGATGAGGTTGGTGACGACCGTCGAGCCGTGCAGGATCAGCTCGAGGTCCTTGGGCGAGGCGCCGGTGCGCCGGCAGGCCTCGCGGATGCCCTCGAGCACGCCCACCGACTGATCGCTCGGGGTGGAGAGCACCTTGACCAGGGTCACGTCGCCGGTGTCGGTGTCCTGCATCTGCACGTCGGTGAAGGTGCCGCCCACGTCTACTCCCAGCCGGTGTCCCATCGGGGTCTCCCTCGTCTAGATGACGTCGTCGTCGTGCAGTTGGCGCAGATCGCCCTCGTCGTAACCCAGCTCCCGCAGGACGTCGTCGGTGTCGGCCCCGACCGTCCAGCGCGCGGCTTGGCGGACGCGCCCTGGTGTCTCCGTGAGCCGTGGGATCACTCCGGTCCCGGTGACCGTTCCGTGCACCTCGTCCTCGTACTCGATCAGCAGTCCGCGCTCGCGGAAGTACGGGTCGGCGTAGACGTCGGCAGCGTTGTAGACAGGCGCGCACACCACCCCGGCGTCGTTGACCAGCTGATCGAGCTCGGCGGCGGTGTGCGTGGCCGCCCACTCGCCGATCAGCTCGTCGAGCAGGTCCTCGTTCTCGCCGCGGGCGTGATGGGTGACAAAGCGCTCGTCCTCGCCCAGCTCGGGGCGCCCGATCAGCTCGGCCAGCCGTCGCCACAGCGTGTCGTGGTTGGCCGCGATCACCACCCACTTGTCGTCGGAGGAGCGATACACGTTGCTGGGCGCGATCCGCGGCAGCCGGGTCCCGGTGGGGTCACGGACCGTGCCGGTCTTCTCGTACTCGAGGACCGCCGACTCGGTGATCGCCAGGCACGCGTCGGTGATCGAGGCGTCGACCACCTGACCGGTGGCGCCGCGGACGTCACGCGCGTAGAGGGCGAGCAGGATTCCCTGGAACGCCGACTGCGCGGCCAGCGTGTCACCAAGCGAGATCCCGAAGCGCGGCGGCGCCTGGCCGGGATAGCCGTTGATGTGGCGCAACCCGGAGAGGGCCTCGCTGGCGGAGGCAAAGCCGGGCCGGTCTCGATAGCGACCGGTCTGCCCGTAGCCGGTTACGCGCGCATAGATCGCGCCGGGGTTGACGGCGTGGACGTCCTCGGGCCCGAGTCCCCAGCGCTCCATCGTCCCGGGACGGAAGTTCTCCAGCACGACGTCGGCCTGGCCGGCCAGCCGGCGCGCCACCTGCTGCCCCTCCTCGGTACGCAGGTTGAGCGTCACCGAGCGTTTGTTGCGCGCCAGGATCGACCACCACAGCGAGTGGTCGTGGTGGCGCAGCCGGCCCCAGTCGCGCATCGCGTCGCCCTTGGGCGGCGGCTCGACCTTGATCACCTCGGCGCCGAAGTCGCCGAGCAGCGTCCCGACGTAGGGCCCGGCGAGCAGCTGGCCGAGCTCGAGCACCTTGAGGCCCTGCAGCGGGCCATCGGACAGGTCAGCGCTCACCGGCCATCACCTCCGCGAGGAAGGCTCCGGCGCCCTGGATGTGCATCCGCATCACCGTCGCGGCCAAACCGGAGCGCCCGCGACCGATCGCGGCCACCAGCTCGCGATGGCAGGACAGCGACTGCGCCCGCTGGTCGTCGTCTCGCCAGAACGACGCGCGAAACGACCGCGGAATGCCTCCCACGGCGCCCATCGCCGAGGTCAGGCGCGACGAGCGCGCGGCGTCAAGAATGAGGCGATGAAAGTCGTCGTTGAGGCGCAACTGCTCGGCGACCGATTGCTCATCGGAGTCATCGAATGCGGTGGAGCGCTCGTGGATCTCCGTCAGCTGGGCGATCTCCGCGCCGGTGATCCGCTGCGCCGCGAGCGCCGCGCCGTGCGGCTCGATCAGCGCGCGCACCTCGTACAGGTCCGACAGGTCGGCGGCGTCGAACGCTCGCACGGTGGCTCCACGCCGCGGCTCGATCTGCACGAGCCCCTCCTGGGCGAGCAGGAGCAGCGCCTCGCGCACCGGCGTCCGCGATGAGCGCAGACGCTCGGCAAGCGCCTCGGCCCGCAGGCGAGATCCCGGCTCCAGCGCACCGGTGAGGATCGCCTCGCGAAGCTGATCCTGAACCCGGGTGGCGTTGGTCTCCGTCGTGGGGATTTTGCATACGTTATAGGATCCTCGAACCGCTGTCACCTCGATAAGCGACCTGATTGCATGCATTCCACGGACGATGTCTACGCCGACCGGGGGCTGGGTCAGCGCCAGGGCGCGGGCGAGCGACCGGCGCTCATCGTCGTCGATCTCAACTACGCGTTCACCGATCCGAGGTCGCCACTGCACTGCGGCGCCGACGAGGCGGTGTCTGCCACCGCCTCGCTGTTGAGCGCCGCCCGGGCAGGCGGACGACCGGTGGCATTCACGACGCTCGAGTACGACGCAGCCGGCCGGCAGGTGGCGCGGGCGTTCCTCGCCAAGGTGCCGGCGCTGCTCGCGCTCGAGCCGGGAACGCGGTGGCCGCAGATCGACGAGCGGATCGCCCCGCGCGAGGACGAGCCGGTCCTGTCCAAGCTGTTCGCCTCGGCGTTCTTCGGCACCCCGCTCGTGGCGATGCTGACCGCGCGGGGCTGCGACACGGTCGTCGTGTGTGGCGCCTCGACGTCGGGATGCGTGCGCGCCACGGCCGTCGACGCGCTGCAGTACGGCTACCGGGTGGTGGTCGCGCGCGAGGCGGTCTGCGATCGCGCGCCCACCGCCCACGCGGCGAGTCTCACCGACATCGACGGCAAGTACGGCGACGTCGTGGGCCTCGACGAGGCTGTGGCGCTGCTGCGGGGCGAATAGCCGTTTAGTGTTGTCGCGCGTGCGCGCGCGAGATCACGGGATCATCATCGGCGATGGGACACCCGGCCCGGAGAACGCCATCACCGATGTGGCCGGCGTGCTCGTCGGGCACACGACCCTCGTCGAGGGCTCCGGCACGCTCGACGTGGGCCGCGGTCCGGTGCGCACCGGGGTGACGGTGGTCCTGCCGCCGGGTGACGTGTGGACCCGCCCCGTGTTCGCCGGTGCCCATCGGCTCAACGGCAACGGCGAGATGACGGGCCTTGAGTGGGTGCGGGAGTCTGGACTGCTCACTTCCCCGGTGGCGATCACGAACACCCACAGCGTCGGCGTCGTCCGCGATGCGCTGCTGGTCGACATGCTGGCCGCCGGGCGGACGGTGCCGTGGGGACTGCCCGTCGTGGGCGAGACGTGGGACGGGGTTCTCAACGACATCAATGGCTTCCACGTGCGAGCCGAGCATTTGCACGCGGCGATCGCGGGTGCGGCAGACGGGCCGGTGCCCGAGGGAGCCGTCGGTGGCGGCACCGGGATGATCTGCCACGGCTTTAAGGGCGGGATCGGCACCGCGTCGCGGGTGCGTCCCGCGGAGGAAGGCGGCCACACGGTCGGCGTGCTCGTCCAGGCCAACCACGGTCAGCGCCGTCGGCTAGCGGTCAACGGAGTACCGGTGGGCCGGATGTTCGACGACGTTCCGCTGCCAGGCGATCCGGCTGCCGGCCGCCCGGAGGGGGCCGGGTCGATCATCGTCCTCGTCGCGACGGACGCGCCGCTGCTTCCCCACCAGTGCACCCGGCTGGCCCAACGGGCGGGTCTCGGCATCGCCCGGGTCGGCGGCCTCGGCGAGCACAACAGCGGCGACTTGTTTCTGTGCTTCGCCACCGGTAACCGCGGGATGACCCCTGGCGATCTCGGCGAGCAGGCCCCAGTGTCCTTCGACCTGGGGATGCTCGCCGACGCCCACATCACCGGGCTGTTCGAGGCCGTCGTGGAGGCGACCGAGGAGGCGATCGTCAACGCGCTGATCGCGGCCGAGACCAGCAAGGGCCGCGACGGGATCGTCGCTCACGGGCTCGACGGCGGGCGCCTTGCCGCGGCGGTGGCCGGCGGATAGATTTCGTCGGGCTTTGTGACCCGGCGTCTGACCGGAATCCGGGACGGGCGTCAGCGACTTTCAGAGGAGGGACCATGCAGATCCGGGCAAGACTTCTCGCCCCTCTCGCGATCCTCGGCGCCGTGCCGGCGTTGCTGGTAGGCGGGTCGGCCGTGGCCGGTGGAAAGCCGGCCGGGGGCGTCATTCACGTCTACGAGGTCGATTCGTCGCTCACCTCGAACCGCGGCGACATCATCCTCACCGGCGCGATCAACGATCACGGTAAGGATCGCCAGGGTGTCGCCGCAAAGGGGACGATCAACAAGCTCGTCCTCACAAAGGGCACGTTCGAGGTCGACACCTCGAAGCTCACCGTCAACCCGCCGCTCGATCCCAAGACGTGCACGATCGCCGGTTCGTCGACCGGGCCCGTCTCGATCGTCGCCGGCAGCGGCACCGGCGCCTACCGTGGTCTCCGGGGAACAGTGACGACGACCGTCACGATCGTGGGGGTCCTGCCCAAGCTCAAGAATGGCAAGTGCAACGGCAACGCAGCGCCCGTCGCCGGCTTTTCCTGGATCAAGGCGTCCGGAAAGGTGTCCTTCCAGTAGCAGCCGCCGCGAGGCCCAGACCGATATGACCTCGCCGGCCGGAAGGAATACCTGGCCGGCGGGGTCTAGCGACCGTGGATCAAGCGCTCTTGGGGGCTAACGTCAGACACGTCATGGGGTTCGGGTGGCCGCGGGGCTTTCCGATCGTCCAGTTCCCCAACGTGGCGCTGATCGTGGCGTTTGCCGGCGGGCAGGCCGCGGCCATGATTCACGGCGCCGGGCATCACGACGCGGCCGCGGTGTCGTATGCGGCGATGACGGTCTGGGCCTACGAGGAGCTGGCCCACGGCGTGAATTGGTTTCGCCACCTCCTCGGCCTTGTCTACGTCATCTCGACGGTTACGCATCTGGCCCACGCCCTCGGGCACTGACCGGGCTTCGGAGGCGCCACCACGCTTCCAGCGCCAGAGCTGGGATCTCACCGCAGACGAAACCCATCCAGACAGGGATCCCAAACTGTTTCGCGGCGGCGAGCCCGATCACCGCTCCGGCCGACGGCAGCAGCCAGAAGAACCGGTACGGGACCGCGCTGGTCGCCCACCACGACGGCCTTCCGGACGGGAGCTTCACGGTTCCGTGTGCACCACGACGTCCGCGATCTCGGGCATCCGCTGGCGCAGCGCCTCCTCGAGCTCGCTGGCGATCTGATGCGCGTGAGCCAGGGACTCCGTGGCGCCCACCGGAACAGTTATGAAGACGACGATTCCGGCGTCGGTGGGCAACAGGCGGACATCGCGGGGGGGCGTCCCGGTCTGCTCGCGGACGATCGTCCTGACGTCGTTAAGGGTCTCGCGATCATCGTAGGTTGCCGTAGGGTCAGCCGCAATCGGTCGTTCGAGCGGTTCGAGATGCGTCAGGGCGTCGCTGACCCGTGGCAACGCGCGTATCGCAGCTTCGACGCGCTCGGCGACGTCATGGGCCTCCTGCACTGAGCTGTCGGCGGGGAGCTTGAGATGCAGGGACACGCTGACCTGGTCGCCGTGCTCGAAGATCGTGATGTCGTGCGCCTCGCTGACGGCCGGCTCGCTGAGAGCGATCGCCAGGACGCGGTCGCGCAGGGTCAGTCCGCGGCGACGGGGCTCGACGTGGACGACGACGTCGCTGTTCGGCAGCGCCTGTTCGACGGCGTGTTCGACGTCGTCGGCGGCAGCGTGCCCCTCGACGACCGCTCGGCCGGGCGGAACGGCCACGACGACGTCGGCGAAATACCGTCCCGCCGATTCCCGCAACCGCAACCGCTCCAGCTCGATCTCCGGGCCGAGCGCGACGATCGCGTCGCGCGCGATCGCCTGAGCGCCCGCGGGTGCGGTGTCCATCAGCACCTGGGCGTTCTCCAGAACCAGCCGGCCCGCCGCCGCGAAGATGATCACCGCCACGATCAGGGCAGCGATCAGATCTCCGTCGGGAAAACCGGCGCGGACGGCGATTAATCCGACGAGCACGGCGACCGACCCGGCCACGTCGCTGGCGAAGTGAAACGAGTTCGAGCGCAGCGCCGCTGAGTGATACTGCCGGGCGCTGCGGCGCAACAGCAGCGCCCGGCTGATGTTGATCGCGATTGCCACGCCGATCACCGCGAACACGTACCACTTGGCCGCGAGTGACTCTCCGCCGGACGAGAGGCGACCGATCGCCTCGATCGTGACGAACAGGCCGCCGCCGACCAGGATCGTCGCCTCGGCGAGGGCCGACAGATTCTCCGCCCGACGATGACCGTAGGGGTGCGAAAGGTCCGCCGGACGCGCGCCCAGCCGGACCGCGAAAAATGTGACGACCGCCGCGACGACGTCTCCGGTCGACTCGACGCCGGCCGATACCAGGCCCAGGCTTCCGGTCGCCAGACCCGCCCCGAGCATCAACGCCATCTGAAATGCCGCCGCCAGAATCGAGACGATCGTCGTGCGCCGCTGACCGGCACCGTCGTCGGACGCCGAAGCCGCCAGGGCGGTCTGCTGTGCAACGGCCATCCGGAGAGGGTAAGGGCAGCTCCCGTCCTACAGCAGCAGCGTGAGCGGTGACTCCAGCCGGCGGCGGATGTCCGAGAGGAACTCGGCCGCGTCGGCTCCGTACAGGATGCGGTGATCACAGCTGAGCGTCAGCGTCATCAGCCGGCGCTCGACCAGCTCGCCGTCGCGCAGCGCGGGAGTCGCCCGGGCAGCCCCGACGCCGAGGATCGCCGCCTGCGGCGGGTTGATCACGGGGGTGATTGCGGTCATCCCGTACATGCCGAGGTTCGAGACGGTGAAGGTGGCGCCGGCGAGGTCAGGCGGGGCCACCGATCCGTCGCGCACGGCGGCCGCCAGACGGTGGGCCTCGCAAGCGATCGCGCCGACGGAGCGAGTGTCGGCATCGGCGATCGTGGCGACGATCAGCGCGTCGGTGGCGGCCACCGCGATGCCGACGTTGACGTGCTCATGCAGCTCGAAGCGCCCGTCACGATAAGAGCCGTTGGCCCGCGGGTGCCGGCGCAGGGCCAGCGCGCATGCCTTGACGATGAAGTCGTTGAGCGAGGGCAGCGGGTCCGGCGGCCCGGGCTGGTCCTTCAGCTGAGCCCGCAGGGCGAGGAGCGCGTCGATGTCGGCCTCGGTCTGGACCTGAAACTCGGGAATCGTCGCCTTGGCCTCCGACATGCGGCGGGCGATCAGTTGCTGGACGCGCGTGAGGTCCTGCGTGGGAGGAGCGTCGGTGCGAGATGTGTCCCGGAAGGCGGGACGTATCTCCGGATCGCGTCCCGGCGGCACACGACCTGTGTCCACGGGGTCCTCGATGCCGGCGCTGGCGGCCACGTCGGCGCGGGTGATCCGCCCGCGCGGGCCCGTGCCCTCGAGCCTGTCGAGGTCGACGCCGTGGACGGTCGCCATCCGGCGCGCCAGCGGCGTCGCGCCCGCGTTGCCATTGCCGTCAGTGCTCACGTGGACAGTGGAACTCGGAGCGGGTTTGCCCCCCTGAGCGTGGGAAACCCGCTCCAAGTCGCTTGCGAGTGGCTCATCGACGGCGCCCAGCTGCGCGATCGGGGCGCCGACCGCAAGCGTCTCCCCCACGCGCGCGAGGACCCGCAGAACCCCCTCCGCGGGCGACTCGTAGGTCATCGTCGCCTTGTCGGTCTCGATCTCCACCAGCTCGTCGCCGACCGCCACATGCTCTCCGTCCTCGCGCAGCCAGCTGAGGATCGTGCCCTCCTCCATCGAGTCCGACAGGCGGGGCATCGAGATCTCGGTCATGGCATCAGGTCCAGGGCAGCGCCGACGATCGTCTCGGGATCGATGCCGAAGGAGCGGTACAGGTCGTCGACATCGCCCGACTGTCCGAAGTCGTCGACCCCCAGGCAGGCGACCGGCACGTGGCACACCGCCCCGAGGAAGCTCAGCGTGTGCGGGTGTCCGTCGAGCACGGTGACGAGCGCAGCGGCGCGATCGGCCGGCAGCAGCGCGTCGAGGATCGCGTCGTCGCCGGGCGCGAGCCCCCGCCGGGCGCGCAGCGCGCGGAAGACGAGATCGGCCGAGGTCAGACACACGACATCGACGGCGCGACCCGCCTCGGTCAGCTCCTCGGCCGCTGCCAGCACCTCGGGCATGACCGCTCCCGCACCGGCGAGCGTTATGTCCGGCCGGCCCTCGGTGCGACGCAGCACGTATCCGCCGGCGAGTGCGTGCTCGCGACGGCGCGCGCGGCCCGCCGCGTCGGCCGGCAGCGACGCCAGCGACTGGTCGACGGGGCGAGTTGTCAGGCGGAAGTAGGCGGACTCGCCGTCGGGTCGGGTCAGCTGCGCGAGCGCCTTGAGCAGCGCCCACTCCAGGTCCTGGCCGAAGGCGGGCTCCCACGCCGTGCAGCGTGGCTGCTCGAGTCCCACCGAGGGGGTGATGATCGACTGGTGGGCGCCGCCCTCGGGCGCGAGCGTGATCCCCGACGGGGTGCCGACCAGGATCGAACGCGCGCCGGCGTACAGCCCGAACGACCACGGCTCGAGGGCCCGGTTGACGAACGGGTCATAGAGCGTGCCGATCGGCAGCAGCGGCTCGCCGTCGCGCGCCGCTGTCAGCCCCAGCTCGGCCAGCAGCCCGACGAGGTTGCCCTCGGCGATGCCGAGCTCGATGTGCTGGCCGTGGGAGGACTCACGCCAGCGCACGAGCGTGTCGGTGTCGTCGGCGAACCAGTCGATGCGCTCGCCGAGGTGCCAGATGCCGACGTGGTTGATCCAGCCGCCCAGGTTTGTGGAGGAGGCGACGTCGGGGCTGACCGTGACCACCCGCTCGGCCACCGCCGGGGCCTCGCGCGCCAGGTCGACGAAGAAGCGCCCGAACGCCTGCTGGGTCGACGCGCGACCGATGTGGTCGCGTCCCAGCGAGTCTGGCACACGCGCCACGGTGACGTTGCGCACCGGCTCGCGAACGAGCCGCGCGGCCGTGGTCCTGCACAGCTCGGCCTCCGGGGACCCTTGCGCAAAGCGCGCCCACGGAGCGTCGGCATCGGCGCCCAGCTCGGCGGCCAGCGAGCGCCACTGCTCGTCGTCGATCAGTGCCGAGTGGTTGGCGGGATGACCCTCGGTCGGCAGCCGCCACGCCTTGATCGTGAACGCGAAGATCACCGTCGGCCGCTCCTTGACCGCGTCGGCGGCGGCGAACGCGTCGAGCAGCAAGCCGAGGTCGTGGCCGCCGAGGTCGCGCACGGCGGCCATCAGGCTTTCGTCGTCGACGCCGGCGATCGCGCGCTTCAGGCCGCTGCGATCGTCGCCTTCGAGGATCCGCGCGCGAACCTCCTCGGTCGGCGAGCGCAGCATCCGCTGGTACTCCTCGTTCGTCATCGCGTCGATGCGCCGGGCGAGCGCGCCGCCGTCGTCCAGGCCGGTCAGCCGGCGGCCGTACTTGACGGTGATCACGTGCCAGCCGGCGGCCTCGAACATCGAGGCCAGCCGGGCGGCGGCGATGTCGGGCACCACGCGGTCCAGCGATTGGCGGTTGACGTCGACGATCCACAGCACCTCGCCCAGGTGCGCGACGAGCGGGTCGACAAGCGCCTCCCACACGGCTCCCTCGTCGAGCTCGGCGTCGCCGACCAGCGAGACCTGCCGCCCGCCGCGGGGCACCTCGAAGTGTCCCGCCACGTAGCGATGCGCGAGCGCCGACCAGATCGGCGCCGTCGCTCCGATTCCGACCGAGCCGGTCGAGAAGTCGGCCGCGACCGGGTCCTTGAGCCGGCTGGGGTAGCTCTGCAGCCCGCCCAGCTCCCGCAGCGTGGTCAGGTAGCGCTCGTCGAGCTGGCCCAGCAGGTACTCGATCGCGTGCAGCACAGGCGAGGCGTGGGGCTTGACCGAGACGCGGTCGGCCGCGCGCAGATGGTCGAACCACAGCGCGGTCATGATCGACACCATCGACGCCGACGACGCCTGGTGTCCGCCCACCTTGACCCCCGACGGCGTCTTGCGGACCCGGTTGGCATGGTGGATGATCGAGGTGGCCAGCCACAGCACGCGCGACTGAATCGCCTCCAGGGTCTGGAGCTGCGAGGGCGTTGTCTGTACGGCCACGCGCGAAAGTGTCCGACACGGATCGCCCGGGGTCCAGAGTCGCGCGTCAGAACGGCGAAACTTTGTGTGACACCCCTCGTCGACGTTACGATCCTGACGTGCCCCGCGCCGATCTGGACACCCTTGATCGTCAGATCCTCGAGCTACTGGTCGCCGATGCCCGCCGTTCGGCGAGCGACATCGGCCGCACGATCGGCCTCTCTCCGGCCGCCGTCAAGCGGCGCATCGACCGCCTGGAGGAGCGCGGTTTCATCCGCGGCTACACGACCGTGCTCGACCACCAGCTGATGGGCGCCCACCTGGAGGCGTTCTCCGAGCTGCGCTTCGCCCCGGGCACGCTGGTG
>DATAUL010000020.1:0-4179 GCA_036268255.1 Solirubrobacteraceae bacterium
GGACTCGCTGGCCAGCAAACGCTGGGCAACGTAATCGCCGGAACCGTCCTGATCAACGCGCGAACCTTCCGCGTCGGCGAGCGGGTGAGGCTGCAGGGCGGCGGCCTGGCCGGCTCGGTGGAGGGAGTTGTGAGCACCCTCGGGCTGATGTACACGACCCTGGCCAGGGGGGCCGACATGATCCTGGTTCCCAACTCCGTGGTCCTGAGCGTGGCGGTGATGCCCCTACGCGAGCCCGCCGCGGTCGAGCTTCGAGCGCGCCTTCGGCCGGGCACGACGCCGATGGACACCGAGGATCTGCTCAAGCAGGCCATCCAAACCCCGTTGCGGAGCCCGCCTCAGATCACGCTCGAGGAGGTGGACGGCGACGAGGTGGTTGTCCGCATCGCCGCGACCCCGCGGGATCGCGCTGACGGTCCGCGACTGGCCAGCGAGGTGCTGGAGGCGATCTCGGAGCAGGTCGCAGACCCGGGGCCCGTGACGCGGGCACGGGGCCTCTGAACCCGGGCCCGCCCGGGGGTTACGCGGCGCAGACCGCCTCGTGCAGCCGCTCCAGCGCGGTCTGCTCGATCTGCCGCACGCGCTCGGCGCTCACCCCCAGCGTCCCGGCGACCTCGCGCAGCGTCTGTCGAGGCGCGCCGATTCCAAAGCGCGCGCAGACGACGGCTCGCTGACGGTCGGTGAGACCGGAGAGAAGCCGGGGCAGCTCGGCGACCAGAACCCGATCGGTCGCGCTCTCATAGGGCTCCTCGGCGCCAGGATCGGCGAGTAGCTCGCCCACCGTCGCACCCTCGCCGGCCTGCCCAGCGGCCGGCTCGTCGAGCCCACGGGGTCGGCGCTCGCTGGCCAGCAGGCTCTCCACGTGAGCCCGGGGGAGCCCGACCGACGCGGCGAGCTCTCCACAGCTCGGCGCGACATGGTGGCTCTGCTCGAAACGGCGCTGAGCATCCTTGACCCGTGCGAGCTGGCGCAGCGCGCGATCGGACATGACGATCGGCCGCGAACGCTCGGACACCAGCTGCTGCATGGCTTGGCGCACCCACCAGGAGGCATATCCCCAGAACGGAACCTCGAGCTCAGGATCGAAGCGTTCCAGCGCCCGGAGCACGCCGACGACGCCGTCTTGAATCAGCTCACTCCAGTCCACCGAGCTCGACCGGCGATAGATGCGGGCCAGGCCCGCGATCGAGGGCATGAAGGTCTCGATCAGCTGCTCACGCTCACGGGGGCCGCCCTGCTGGGCAGCCATCACCACCGCGCGCTCCTGCGCCGGCCGCAGCCATCGGCTGTGCGGCACGCGCCGAGGCGGAAGCCGCCGGTCGGGTACGCGAGCCCCCGTGGACCGTCCCTGGCCGAGTGGGATAAGTGATGGGGCTGTGGTTTGCATCCATGCAGCGTGTCTGGAGACGCGCGCTGTGTGAATGGGGCACGCACCACGCGCGGAACGGGGAAACCCCACACCGGATCGGCGTCGCCTCAAGCCGCCGGACGAGCGGGCTACCAAAGGCGTAGGGTTCGCACGCGGTGTCCTGGCACACGCCCCTTCGAGTCGTCGTAGGGGAGGATCAGCCGCTTGTTCGCGAGGGTGTGGTTCACATCCTCGCGGAGGCTGGTCTCGATGTCGTTGCCGTTGCCGCGGACGCTTCCGACCTGATCCGTAAGACCCGGGCGCATCAGCCCGACGTGGTCATCACCGACATCCAGATGCCCCCCGACGGCACCGACGACGGGCTCCGCGCCGCGCGTCAGATCCGCGCCACGCAGCCCGGCGTCGCCGTGCTCGTGCTGTCGCAGTTCCTGGAGGATCATTACGCCCGCGAGCTTTTCGCCGATCGCCCCGAGGGCGTCGGCTACCTCCTCAAGCATCGGGTCGGCGATGTCCCTAGCTTCGTCGAGGCGGTCCGGCGCGTGGCCGCGGGCGGGACCGCGCTGGACCCGGAGGTCGTCGCCCGGCTGGTCGGCCGGCGTCGACGACGGAGTCCAATCGACACTCTCACTCCCCGGGACCGCGAGGTACTCGCGCTGATGGCCGAGGGGCGCTCCAACCGGGGGATCGCCGACGCGCTTGTCGTCACCGTCCCCGCCGTCGAGCGGCACGTGACGGGCATCTTCGCCAAGCTCCGGTTGCCGGCGGGAGCCGAGAGCCACCGGCGGGTCCTGGCCGTCCTTCAATATCTACGCCGATAGCGCAAAAACAGCAGAGGATTGTTCACATGGCGTTAGCTTTGGTGAGAAACAGCGGAAGAATTGTTCACATGGCGCTGTAAGGGGTAGCTTCGGTCAGACAACTACTCCGCGTGCAGACGGACCGCGCCGAGGACTGATTCTTTTGACCGAGCCTCAGGTAGCTGGAGGTGCGAAGGATCAGCAGGCCGCGCGCCGGATTCTCGCCGACGCCGACGGAGCTCGTCAGCGGCTCGCCCGTGATCTCCACGACGGGGCGCAGCAGAAGTTTGTCACCGCGGTGATCGATCTTCAGCTCGCCCAGGCTAAGTTCACCACCGACCCCCAGCGGGCCCGTGAGCATCTCGACGCCGCGCTTCGCCAGTCGCAGGGGGGGTTGGCGGCGCTCCGCGATTTCATCGCCGGGATGCACCCACCGATCCTCACCCACGCCGGGCTGAGGGCCGCTGTGACCTCACTGGCTGACGGGTTCCCGATTCCGCTCGAGCTGGACATCATCGACCAACGCCTGCCCTGGGCTCATGAGGAGAGTTTCTACTTCTTCATCTCCGAGGCGTTGACGAACGTGATCCGCCACGCGCGCGCGACGGTCGCGAGCGTCGGCGTCCGGCACGCCGGAGACATGGTGCTCGTGGTGGAGGTGGTCGACGATGGGGTCGGGGGCGCCGTATTGAGCAGTGGCGGGAGCGGGTTGCTGGGGCTTATCGACCGCGTCGAGGCACTCGGGGGCGAGTTCGTGTTCTCCAGTCCAGCCGAGAGGGGCACCGTCGTGCGCGGGCTGATCCCGCTGCCCGCGAGTGAGGTCGGCTAGCGCCTGAAGCCCGCTGCGGCTCTGACCCGCGCGAGCTCTGTCACGACAGCAGCCAGCTTGTTTGCCCCGGACTCCTTCTCCAGGTAGTGATCGGCGCCGAGGCCGATCACCGTGTCGCGCAACCCGGCCCCGCCAAGTCCTGAGATGGCGATGATCCCGGTCCTCGGCGCCTCTCTGACCAGGGCGGGAATGGCTTCGAACCCGTCCATTTCAGGCATCGAGAGATCGATTACCACGATGTCCGGGTCCAGCTGGCCGACCACATGCAGGCAATCCCGCCCGTTGTCGGCCTCGCCGACGATGACGATCGACGGATCCGGGGCGAGTACGTCATGCAGCGCCGAGCGGACCTCCGCGACGTCGTCGCACAGCACGACGCTGATCGGTCGCCGATCGCGCGGTTCCGCCACCTGTTTGATCTCCTCTCTCCGAGTGGCCGGTGCTCCCCCAGCCCTTCGACCTCCGGCGAACGTTACCCGATCCGGAAGGGCGCGAAACCCGTCCAGGCTGAGATCGCCGGCCTGGCACGGCGCCTCCAGACCCCGCGATGATCCAGCTCCGGACGGCTCAGATGTCTATGCGGCGGCCTTCACCGCAGCAGGGGACGATTCCTCCGGCGCAGCCTCGTTCCAGCGCAGGATCAGGAGCTCCCCGTCGGCGTCGATCGCGATCAAGGCGCCGTCGGCAACCTCGCCGGAGATCAGCGCCCGCGCGATGCGGGTTTCAACCTCGCGCTGGATGTAACGGCGCAGCGGCCGGGCGCCATACACCGGGTCATAGCCCTGGCGCGCGACCAGCTCACGCGCGGCCGACGTCAGCTCGATCGTAATCAGCCGATCGCCCAGACGCCGGCGCATGTCATCGAACTGGAGGTCGACGATCCGCTCGATTTCGCTCAGCGTCAGCGGCTTGAACAGCACGATCTCGTCGACGCGATTGAGGAATTCCGGCCGGAACTGAGACCGAAGCTCTCCCATCACCAGCTCCCGCGCCTCGTCGCCGATCTCGCCCCTGTCGTTGACCCCGTCGAGCAGGTACAGCGACCCGATGTTGGATGTCATGATGATCACCGTGTTGCTGAAGTTGACCGTGCGTCCTTGCGCATCGGTCAAACGTCCGTCATCGAGGATCTGCAACAGGGTGTTGAAAACGTCGGGATGGGCCTTCTCGATCTCGTCGAACAG
>DATAUL010000021.1:0-9068 GCA_036268255.1 Solirubrobacteraceae bacterium
GCCGAGATGAATGTGGCCGGTGAGACCGTCCGCACGCTGCGCCACGGCATGGCCGGCGCGCCCGGTCTGGAGCTGTGGGGTCCCTACGAGACCTACGACAGGGTCCGCGAGGCGATCCTCGAGGCCGGGCAGGAGCTCGGCTTGGTCCCGGTGGGCGCCCGCGCATACGCGTCCAACACGCTGGAGTCCGGCTGGATTCCGTCGCCGCTGCCGGCGATCTACACCGGCGAGGAGCTGCGCGGCTACCGCGAGTGGCTGCCCGCCGCCAGCTATGAGGCCAATAACGCGCTCGCCGGGAGCTTCGTCTCCGGCGACATCGAGGACTACTACACCAACCCGTGGGAGCTCGGCTACGGGCCGTTCGTCAAGTTCGATCACGACTTCATCGGCCGCGACGCACTCGAGCGGATCGAGCCTGAGACCCAGCGCCGGAAAGTCACCCTGGCGTGGGACGCCGAGGACATCTCGAAGGTGTTCACCGCGATGTTCGACACCGAGCACCGCGGCTACCAGTTCTTCGACATGCCGATCGCCAACTACGGCTCATCGAACTTCGACTCGGTGCTCGATCCCGACGGCAACGTCGTGGGCTACTCGATGTTCTCCGGCTACAGCGCCAACGAAAAGCGCGCGCTGTCGCTGGCCACGATCGACCCGGCGGTCGAGATCGGCACCGAGCTCACGCTCGTCTGGGGTGAGCCCGACGGTGGCACCAAGAAGACGACAGTCGATCCCCACGACCAGCTCAACGTCCGGGCGGTCGTCAGCCCGGTGCCCTACGCCGTCACGGCGCGCCTGCAGTACGCCGAGGGCTGGAGGACCGCCGGCCGATGAGCGGTCGCCCCGGCACCTGGCCGCGGAGGCCGTCGCCGTGAGCCAGTCGACGCGCGAGGCGGCGCTGCGCAGCCGCTTCGCGCAGGCCGAGTGGGTCACAGCGGAGATCGCCCAGCTGTGCGAGGAGTGGCGCCTGGATCGCCACCCGTTCGTGCGGCGATGGGTGGCCGGCGAGCTGACCGCGGTCGACCTCCAGCTGTTCGCCGCCGAGCATCACCATGCCGTCATGGCGCTCGAGGAGCGCGGGAGCCGGGCGGCGGCGCTGAGCGACGGGCTGCTCGCCGAGCAGCTCGCCGGCTACGCCGCGGGGCAGGAGGAGTCCGTCGAGCTGTCGTGCGCGTTCGCCTCGGCGGCGGGGTGGGGGAGGTCGGCGTGGTACTTCGCCCAGGATCCGCTCGAGCAGACCGAGCACTGCGCCGGCACGTGGGCAGGCGCGAATGACTCGCTCGCCGAGCATCTGGCGACGATCCACGCCGTCGAGTCCAGCCTTGCCCAGCTGGCGCCCCGGCAGCTCGGGGCGCTCGTCGAGCACTATCGGTTCGACATGGACTCCGCGCGGTACTTCGGGCGGCTCGCCGAGCGGGCGCCGCGCGACGCCGCCCTCGCCGAGGCGGCGCTCACCAGCCTGCTGCCCCTTCTCTCGCCGGCGACCCTCGTGCATCGGGCCGAGATGGCCTACCGCTCCTACGTGGAGCTGCTGGACGGAGTGCAGATGCTCTCCCAGCGTTCCTCCTGAGCGCCGTTCTGTTCGAGCGCGCCGTCTTCTGAGCGCTCGGCTCAGGGCGACCGGCCGGGCACGCCTGGCCGTGGGTGGGGAGTTGCGCTGCCGGGCGGCGGTATGGTAGCGTACCGAAGGTACAGAGATGTACCAGGAGACGCAAGGAGCCCCATGCCCGACGCCGCCGACGTACGCCACGTGGAGATCGCGATCGCCGGAGCCGGCCTGTCCGGATTGGGGATGGCGATCGCGCTGCGCCGCGACGGGCATTCGGACTTCGTCGTGCTCGAGCGGGCCTCGGATCTCGGCGGGACGTGGCGCGACAACCGCTATCCCGGCTGCGCATGCGACATTCCCAGCGTCCTCTATTGCTATGAAGACGCGCCCAACCCGGACTGGACCCGGGCGTATGCCAGCCAGCCGGAGATCTGGGCATACATGCGCGACGTCGCCGGACGCCGCGACGTGGCCGGGCACATGCTCTATGACCACGAGGTGATGTCTGCCGAGTGGGACGGCGAGGCTCAGCGCTGGAACCTGGAGACGACGCAGGCGCGGTTCACCGCCGACGTGCTGATCTCGGCCACCGGCGCGCTCGCCGATCCCGCGATCCCCGATCTGCCCGGCGTGGACCAGTTCACCGGCCGCGTGTTTCACTCCGCCCGCTGGGAGCACGACCACGACCTCGACGGCCGCCGCGTGGCGGTCATCGGCACGGGCGCCTCGGCGATCCAATTCGTGCCGGAGATCCAACCCGTCGTCGGGCATCTCGACGTCTTTCAGCGGACCCCGCCGTGGGTGCTGCCCCGCGGCAACCCGGAGATCCCGCGCCGGTGGCGCGCTCTGTTTCATCGCAGTCCGCGCGCGCTCGAACTGCTCCGCAGGACGGCATTCTCGCTGCACGAGGCGGCCCATGTCGGGTTTCGCCACCCGAAGGCGATGCGGGTGATCGAGCGCCGGGCGCGCGACCACATCGCCAAGGAGATCTCCGATCCCCGCCTGCGGGCCACGGTGACGCCCGACTACAGCCTCGGCTGCAAGCGCATCCTCGGATCCAACGCCTGGTATCCGGCCCTCTGCCAGGACAACGTCGACGTCGTCGGCGACGGCATTCGCGAGCTGGTCGCCGATGGGATCGTCGACGAGGCGGGCGTCCACCACCCGGCCGACACGATCATCTTCGGCACGGGCTTCCGGGTCACCGACCCGCCGATCAGCCATCGGGTGCGCGGTCGTGACGGCACGCTGTTGGCCGACGCCTGGGGAGGAAGCCCGCGCGCTCATCTGGGAATCGGCGTTACCGGCTTTCCGAACATGTTCATGCTGCTCGGTCCGAACACCGGCCTCGGTCACAACTCGGTGCTGCTGATGATCGAATCCCAGATCGCCTACGTGCGCCAGGCGCTCGCGCACCGGCGCCGGCACGGGCTCGCGGCGCTGGAGCCGACGCCGGCGGCTCAGGCCGAGTTCCTCGCCCACGTCGACCGGGGTACCGAAGGCAGCGTGTGGACCGCCGGCGGCTGCCTGAGCTGGTACGTGGACGCCACCGGGCGCAACTCCACGCTGTGGCCGGGTAGCGTGCGCGCCTACCGGCGGCGGGTGGCGGTGTTCGAGGCGAACGACTACACCGGCGAGCTGCCGCGTCGCGCGACTCTCCCGGCGGGCGAGCCGCTGACGGCCTGACCCCGATCTGCGACAAGGAGCAGCATGTCACGCACACCCATTCCCGTCGACGGCCGCACAGCGTTCGTCTCAGGCGCGGCCTCGGGTATCGGCCGGGCGGTCGCCCGGCGGCTGGCCGATCACGGCTGTCCAGTGGCGATCGCCGACCAGGACGAGGCAGGGCTCGAGCAGACGGCGGACCTGATCTCCGGCCCGGTACTGGCCCGCAAGCTGGACGTCCGCGATCGCCAGGCCCAGATGGCGTTCGCCGCCGACGTGGCCGCGTGGGCTCCGGAGCCCCTCGGCATGGTTTTCAACAACGCCGGCGTGACCACCGCGCAGGGCGTGGCCGAGGGCTCGGTGGAGGACGACGAGTGGGTGAACGAGGTCAACTTCGGCGGCGTCGTCAACGGGATCCGCGCGTTTCTGCCGATCCTCCTGCGCCAGGACTCGGGCGTGATCGTCAATACCTCGAGCGTGTTCGGCCTGATGGGGTGGCCGTTCCAGAGCGCCTACTGCGCCTCGAAGTTCGCCGTGCGGGGGTTCACCGAGTCGCTGCGCCACGAGCTGCGCGGCACCGGCGTTCGCGCGGTGGCGGTGCACCCCGGCGGGATCAAGACGAACATCGTGCGCAACGCGCGTTACCACGGCGACCCGCTGCAGCGCGAGCTCTCCCACGACGACATGGTCGCCGAGTTCGAGGCGATCGCCCGCACCACCCCGGAGCGGGCGGCCGAGATCATCCACCGGGGCGTCAGGGCCGGAAAGAGCCGGATCCTCGTCGGGGCCGACGCCGTCTTCTTCGACGCGCTCGTGCGTCTGGCGCCGACGCGCTACTTCGACGTCTTGGCCCGGCTCGAGCCTCTGGCGCTGCGCTTCAGCCGATGACCGCCGGCGCGCGTGCGCGCCGGTCGCGAGCCCTGCCCGCGATGACGTTTCGGCGGCCGCGCGGGATGGGCGGCTGAGACCTTGGTCGCTTGACGCAACCGGTGACGGGTGCGGGACGAGTGCTTGCGCAGCCGGGCCATCGTCGTGTGCGCCGGGTTGGATGCCCTCAGCTCGGATTCGCCGCTGTGGTTGACCGCGCCGACCGGCTGAAAGGAGATGTCGATCCAGCGGTAATGGCGGGCGTTCGCCGGAAGGTGCACGGTCAGCCTGTGGTGCCCGTTGCGCAGGCGGCCGAGCGGTCGGGAGTCGATGACCGTGTTGTAGAGCCACACCTCGTAGTGCCCGGCGTCAGCCGCCGGCAGGCCCCTGACCCTCAAGTTGAGCTTGAGGTTCTTCAGTTTTCCCGACAGCTTTACCGAGCCCGACGCGTGGGCCAGGCCACCGGGGAGACCGGCCAACGGGGCCGGGACCGGGTTCGCGGTGGGATGGGCGGGGGTGGGGAGCGTTGGTGTCTGGGTGGCCGTCGTCGCCGTGCTCGGGGTGCGGGCCGTCGGGCGCGGCGCCGGCGGCGACCGTCTGCCACTGGCGACGATCGCGATGACGACGGCCGCGATCACCACCAGCGCCAGGAGGCCCAGCCACAGCCAGCGCTGGCTGCGTGACGCCTCGGGCAGGCCCGCGGGAGGAGCCGGCGGCAGGTCGGGAGCGGGTGGCGGCGGCTCGGCGTCGGGTGGGGGCGCCTCGGGCTCCGTGACCGTCATCGCGCCGTTGGGACTCGGCGCCGCACCGGTCACCCCATGCGGGCCGGGCGGGCCCAGGGCCTCGTCGTCGGGGGAGATCTGCTCGAGGGCTTCGCGAACGTCCTCATCGGGCAGCCCCAGCTCGGCGGCCAGCTGCGCCACGATCTTTTCTCGCCGCACATGGAGCGCGTCGATCGACAGTCCCGTGAGCTCGGTCAGCCGCTCGTCATCGAGCCCGCGATTGACCCACAGATTCAGCAGCGCCCGGTCGGCCGGATTTAGCTTCGCGGCCGCGTCGATCAGCCGCCGGGTAGCTAAACCGGTCATCGGGGTAGTGCTTTCGTATGGGAAACTACGGACGATCTTGTAGGACTACCCACAACACTGAGCGATGAGCACGGAGGCCCGCACAGTGCGATCACGTCTACCACGCAAGCGCAGTCTTGCACCTTTGCTACTGGCGGTGTGCGCCTGGCTGGTGTGGCCGGCCGAGTCATTTGCCAAGGCCCTCGTGCGCTTCGTTCACGGGGTTCCGGGCGTCGGCCGGGCGACCGTCAAGCTCAACGACGGCACCGGCAGCCAGGACGTCGGAACGATCGGATTCGGCCAGTCGACGGCGTGGCACAGCATCCGCTCGGGCCGCTTTCGCTGGACCCTCGAGGGCGGAGGAAAGCAACTGGCCTCGGGCGCTTCGACGGTCGGCAACGGCGCCTACGACATCGTTGTGCTCGAGCGCCAGATGAAGGTGTGGCTGGGCATCTACAAGGCCAGGGCCGGCAAGCCCGGTACAAGCCTCGTGCGCGTCATCCACGGCGCTCCGGAGCTGGGAGCGCCGGAGCTGACGGTCAACGGCAAGGAGGCGGTGAAGAGTCTCGGCTATCGCCAGGCCACGCCGTACGTCGCCGTCCCCGCCGGCACGAACACGCTCGGCGCGATGCGCCCTCACTCCAGCACACCACTCGTGTCGGCGCACATCTCGGCGACGGCCGGCCGGTCGTATTCGGCGATCGTGCTCGGCACCCGCGGTCAGCGGGTCCGCGTCGTCTCGTTGGTCGACCGGGGCGCGCCGCTGACGCGAAAGGGCAGCTCGAAGGCGACACCGGTCAGCACGCACAGATCCGGTACGCCGGGAACGGCCGTCATCCGCCCGGGCGACTCTCTGTGGGCAATCGCCCGCCGGATCGTCGGCCCCCGCGCCTCAAACGGAGCGGTGGAGAACAAGCTCGTCGCGATTTGGAACATCAACGCGGGCCGGATCGGCACCGGGGACCCGAACCTGATCTTCCCGGGCACGCGCTTGCGGTTGCCGTAGGGCCTACGGCTGAAGGTCTTCGTACAGGCCGCTTACGCGGTCGAAGATCTGTCGGGCCGCCGCCAGCTGGGCGTCGCGGTCCGGATCCGGACAGCGCTCGAAGCGCAGCGGTTCCCCATAGCTGACCCTGACTCGGGGAAAGTGTCCGTGGCGCCATCGGCGGACGCCCGAGGAGCCGTGGATCGCCACGGGGACGACTGGCACCCCGGACTCGAGCGCGAGGCGCCGATGCCCGGCCGGGGCTCGCCCAGCCCGCCGCTGCGCGAGCGCCCACCCTCGGCATAGATACCGACGGCGCCGCCGCGGGCGAGGACCGAGTGCGCCGTGACAAACGCCTCCTCGTCGTTGTGCCCACGCCGAACCGGGAAGTGGCCGGAGACGCGGAACACGTAGCTCAGGACCGGGTTGTTGCCGAAGAACTGCGACTTGGACATGAACCTGATCCGCCGTCGCAGATACACGCAGCAGAAGAAGTGGTCCAGGTTCGAGAAGTGGTTCGGGGCGAGGATGAAAGCGCCGCCGGCCGGCACGTTGCCGGCGCCCATCGCCCGCGTGCGGTACAGCGCCAGGGCAACCGGCGTGAGGAGCACGCGGATCGCCGCGTAGGTCCATCCCGGTTCGTGGGTGCGTGCCCACTCGTGAAACGGAGCTAGCTCCTCGGGAGGCCTGGGGTCAACGTATACCTGAGGCTTAATCTCGGCCATGGCGGGCGCGGTCCGGTGACCGCGCCCGCGTAGGCTTGCAGACCGGCGCGCTCAGCTGACCGTCAGCGTGCCCTTCATGCCGGCCATCGCGTGGCCGGGCACGGTGCAGAGGAACGTGTACTTGCCGGGCTTGAGCGTGGCGCTCAGCGTCTTTGTGCCGCCGGCGAATGTCGGCGTCGCGGCGACCTTTGCGCCGCTGGAGCTCTCGATCGTGAAGTTGTGGGCTACGGCGGCCTTGTTGGTGAACGCGACCGTCACCTTGCCGGCCTTCGCGGAGAGGCTCGGTTTGTCGAACTTCAGCGCGCCGCTGGGATCGGCGGCGATGGCGATCTGCCCTCCTCCGCCGGAGCTGGGGGCGCTGGCCGAGGACGACGTGGCAGCCGCGGCTGAGCTTGTCGCGGCCGCGGTCGAGCTCGTCGCGGGAGCGGCCGCCGACGAGCTCGACGAGCTCGAGCCGCCGCAGGCGGCGACGCCGAGTGCGAGGGCTCCGGCGCTCAGCACGATGACGAGATTCTTGGGCATTTTGTTGGTTCTCCTTGCTTGGCGGTGGTTCGCGGCGACTGACGCCTGCTCGGCGTTTCCCGCGGCAGACCCCTCGCTGTACCAGACGCCGGTGCGTCTGGTTCCTTCCCGCTGGTCCCGGTCAGCCCGGGCCGATCGGGACCGGCGGTGTGGGCGATAAGGGTTGATATTGCCCCCTTAACGCCCTCACCTCAACCCCGGGCACAGACACGGGCCGCCCCGTCAGCGTGGCGCGGCCGCCGGAGCGCAGAACTCGGCGGCGAGGTACTCGACGAGCTGCGGCAGCGAGTGGCCCTGCGCGAACATCCGCAGCTGCTCCTCGGCGCCCGACTCGCGCATCAGTTCGGGCACCTTCTCCAACGCGTCGCGGCAGCCGAGCGCGTCGGCGTGCGGCCCCAGCGCCTGCATGAGGTCGCCGACCAGGGTCTCGACCGGCACCCGCCGCTCGGCGATCGGATCGATCAACCGGGCGTGCACACCGTCACGCGAGGCGATGAACCGATTCTCGGCGAGCATCTCGGGACTGCCGATGCGCTCGTCGGTCAGGTAGCCCTCCTCCAGTTCCAGGTGGGCGATCGACTGCAGCAGCGCCACGAGGGCGCGGGTCGCGGCGGGCCGCGTCTGGGCGTCCATCACGCGGACCTCGACGGTCCCGAACTTCGGCTGGGGGCGGAGATCCCACCACAGAAACGTCGGTTCGGGGAAGGCCTCGCATCGCAGTAGCAGGTCGACCGTCTCCACGTAGTCGGCGTAGTCGTCGAAGCGACGGGGCACGCCCACCCGTGGAAACGCCTGGAAGATGGGGATCCGCGCCGAGGCCAGGCCCGTGTCGCGACCCTGCCAGAACGGCGAATTGGTGGCCAGCGCTAAGAGCAGAGCCAGATGACCACGTAGCCGGTTGTAGAGCAGGATGGCTGACTCGGGGTCACCGGCGCCCACGTGGACGTGTAAGGCGAACGTCGGCTCGCGCCGGGCAAGCTCGCGCATCGAGCCGTACACCGCCTGGTGGCGATCGCCGCCGGAGATCCGGATCTCGTCCCACACTGCGGAGGGATGCGTGCCGGCGCTGGCCGTGCGCAGGCCCGTCGAGTCGAGCTCCCGGGCCAGCGACGCGCGCAATTGGACGACCTGATCGGCCGCCGCCTCCACCGTCTCGTGGGGATCGGTCGACAGCTCCACCGCCGAGCCGTGGGTCTCGCCCGCCACCCGCTCGCCCAGCGCCGCCGACAGCGCCGGCAGGACGTCATCGATCCGCTGCGCCAGGCCCCAGTCGTTGTCGGGATTAAGGAGCATCACCTCCTCCTCGACGCCCAGCGTGTACGGATCAGAGACGGTCCACTGCGACCAGTGCCCCTCGGTGGTCGGCGGCATACCGACCATTCTCCCGGCGCCCGTGTCGGCCCAGCTCGGCCAGGTGGACAGAGAACGGCCACCGGTCCGCTCCCGGCGGACAGCTCATCCGGTTACCGGTGCGGCGGCGCGCAGCGCGACGAGGGCGGCGCTCAGCGCGGCATCCAGCGGCTCGATCGACTCCGACCGTCCTCCAGATAGCCGCGCCAGCGGTCCATGTGTGCGGTGAGCTCGGCGGCGCGATCGGGCTGGCTGCCGAGCAGCTCGGCGGTCAGGGCGCCGATCGGGCACCCCCAGTGCGGCTGGGAGCCGTAGTGGGCGAGCACGGCCTCGCGCCA
>DATAUL010000022.1:0-2638 GCA_036268255.1 Solirubrobacteraceae bacterium
TGTAGATGTCGAACGCGCGCTCCCCGCGGGAGGTTTGCTCGACGACCATCGGTACGAGTGGGCTCATGGCCTGCCTTCTTTTTCGTCCTGCGCCGGAATCCTGCCGACTGTAGCAACCACGATGTTGCGGTTATCCACCTGTCCGCGGTGCTCCGACGCGCGTTGTCTGAGTCAGTTTCCCGGCGTCCAGATCTGTCCAGAACCGGCCCCCGCCGGCCCTGCAGGATCGGATCCCGTCCGCCCGGCATCGCCCCGCCCAGCCGCGCCGGACGGGTCCTTGTCCTTGCCCGGCGTCCACAGCTTGTCGCGCGCCTGAGCCTGCGCAACTGAGATCGGCTTGGCCTCGGCCACGAGCAGCTCGAGCGCCTGGCGGCTGGCGACGTCCTCGCGCAGCGTATCCAGGCGGTTTGACTGGCGCAGCTGCTCCACCAGTTCGGCGGGATCGGAGCCGTCGCGCTCAGCGGCCGGAGCGAGCGCCTGGACCAGCTCCTCGTCGGAGGGCTCGATCTGCTCGGCCTCCACGATCGCAGCCAGCACGGCCTCGCGGCGCAGGGCCGCGGCGGCGTCGGGCTCGGCGTCGTGGGCGAGCTCCTCCTCGTTCTTGCCGGTGATCTGCAGATACGTGTCCTTGTTGATCCCCTGACGGGACAGCGCTCCGAGTGTCTGCTCGATCAGCTCGTGTGCGCGGGCGTGGATCAGCGGCTCGGGCAGCTCGACCTGCGCCTCGTCGGCGGCCGCCTGCAGCACGGCCTCCTCGTACTCGCGCTCGATCGCGCGCTCCTCGCCCTCGCGCAGCTTGCCGGCGATGTCGTCGCGCAGCTCGGCCAGCGTGTCGAACTCGGATGCCTCGGAGGCGAAGTCGTCGTCGAGCTCGGGCAGGCGCTTGGCTTTGACCTCGTGCACGGTGACGTCGAAGGTCGCGTCCTTGCCGCCGAGCTCGTTGGGGTACTCCTCCGGGAAGGTGACCTTCACCTGGCGCTCGTCGCCGGCGGAGGCGCCCGTCAGCTGCTCCTCGAAACCGGGGATCAACCGTCCGGATCCGAGCTCGATCAGCTGATCGCGGCCCTCTCCCCCGTCGAACGGAACATCGTCGACCTTGCCGACGTAGTCGACGACGACGTGATCGCCGTTTTCCGCGGGGCGCTCGACGGTGTCCAGGGTGGCCAGCCGGTCTCGCAGCGCCTCGATCTGCTCGTCGACGGCCGAGTCCTCGACCGCCGGCTCGCGGCGTCCGACCTCCAGCCCCTTGTACTGGCCGAGCTCGGCCTGCGGGCGCACTCCGATCTCGATCGAGAAGGCCAGCGGCTCTCCCTGTCCCGGCAGGTCGCCGACGTCGAGGTCGGGCTCGCCGATGGGTGCGATCCCGGCACCGTCGATCGCCTCGACGTACCAGCTGCCCAGGGAGGTGCGCAGCGCCTCGTCGAGGACCGTCTCGCGGCCCAGCTGGCGGATCACGACCGGGGGCGGGACCTTGCCCTTGCGAAAGCCCGGAACCCGCATCTGACCGCCGAGCTTGCGAGCGGCCTGCTGCACGCGGCGCTCGACCTCCTCGGCGGGGACCTCGGCCTCGACGCGCACGCGCGACTCGGGCAGCTCGGTGACGCTTGTCTTCAGGGCTGGCATAGGACACGCAACGATAGCTTGAGGGCCGTGGTCTCGCGACTTGGCGCCCGCCTGCTGACCGGACCTGCGGCCTTCCTGATCGGAGGTCTGCTCGAGGTCGGCGCCCTCGCGCTCGTCACCTGGCGAGACCGGCTGCGCCGGCGCCGGCGAGGGCCAGGCGACTGACGCACTCTCTTCCGGCGGGCTTTAGCATGCCGCCGCGATGCGTCGCTCTACGCTCCCGGGAATGCTCGCGGTCATGGTCGCGCTCGCCCTGGCCGCCCCTGGCGGAGCGTCGGCGTCGCACCGCCAGGCGATGATCCTCCAGGACGACGCAAAGCTGATCTATTCGTCGCCGGAGTCGGTCTCGGCCACCCTGCAGACGCTCAAGAACATGGGCGTCGACCGCGTCCGCGTGTCGGTCGTGTGGCAGCTGCTGGCCCCGGAGCCGAGCGCCGCCAAGAAGCCCAAGTTCGACGCGACCGACCCCAACGCCTATCCGACGGGCGTGTGGTCTCGCTACGACTTCCTGGACCGGGTGGCCACGCAGGACGGCCTGCAGGTGTACTTCCAGCCGACGGCCCCGGCCCCGACCTGGGCGACCACCCCGCGCAAACTCGCCCAGGGGTACCGCTGGTCGCACGATCCCAACGCCACCGACTACGGCCAGTTCGTGCAGGCCGTCGCCAAGCGCTACGACGGCAGCTTCGTCGCTCCCGACGCGACCGGCGGGCCCACCAAGCTGCCGGCCGTTCGCTACTGGGGAATCTGGAACGAGCCCAACATCGGCGGCTGGATGACCCCGCAGTGGAACACGCTGAAGGGAGGCAGGAAGGTGCAGGCGTCACCGGCCATCTACCGCAACATGGTCGACGCCGCCTGGAAGGGCCTCGTTAGGACCGGACATCGCCACGACACGATCATGATCGGTGAGACCGCTGCCTACGGAGCCGGCCACAAGGGCTACGGCGCCAGCATGGACCCACTGACGTTCGTCCGGGCGTTCTACTGCCTCAACGGCGCCTACAAGCCGCTC
>DATAUL010000023.1:0-8935 GCA_036268255.1 Solirubrobacteraceae bacterium
ATGAGCCGCGAGCGCGAGAGCCTGCTGCGCCTGTATGGCGCCACCGTTCAGGTCACCGAATCGCTCGGCGGGATGAACGAGGCGGTCGACGCTGCCCGCGCGCTCGCCACGCGCTCCGACGTCTTCTTGCCCGACCAGTTCTCCAACCCTGCCAACCCGGCGATCCATCGCCGCACGACCGGCCCGGAGCTGTGGGACGTGCTTCACGGGCGCATCGACGTGTTCATCGCCGGTGTCGGCACCGGCGGGACGATCACCGGCGTGGGGGAGTTCCTCAAGGAGCGCAACCCGAACTGCCGGGTGGTGGCCGTCGAGCCGCGGAGCTCGCCGGTCCTGTCGGGCGGGCGAGCCGGCCCGCACAAGATCCAGGGGATCGGCGCCGGGTTCGTGCCGGCGGTGCTCAACCGCGACCTGCTCGACGAGGTGATCGCCGTCGAGGACGAGGACGCGATCGAGACCGCCCGCCGCCTCGCGCGCGAGGAGGGCGTGCTGGCCGGCATGTCCTGTGGCGCGGCCGTCTGGGCGGCGCTGCACATCGGGGGGCGGCCGGAGTCGCGGGGGGCGCGGATCGCGACGATCCTCCCTGACTCCGGCGAGCGCTATGTCTCGACCCCGTTCTTCGCCCCGTGAGCCGGGTCAGGGTGCTCGCTACGCTTGGCCGATGTCCGGCCTCAGGCTGATCACCCGCACCGTGGCGGAGATCAGGCGCGATGTCGCCGCCGTCCAGGCTCGGGATCCCGCCGCGCAGGGGGTGGGCACCGCCCAGATCCTCGCTGCGTGGCCCGGCGTGCACGCGTTGTTGGCTCACCGCATCGCCCATGCTCTGTACGGCGCGGGCGCATCGGCTCCCGCCCGCATGATCGCGACGATCGCCCGGTCGATCACCGGGATCGAGATTCACCCCGCGGCGTGCATCGGCCGTGGCTTCTTCGTTGACCATGGGATGGGCGTGGTCGTCGGCGAGACGGCCGAGATCGGCGACAACGTCACGCTGTATCAGGGGGTGACGCTCGGCGGCACCGGCTTTGCCACCGGGAAGCGCCATCCGACCGTGCAGGACAACGTCACGATCGGCTCGGGCGCCAAGTTGCTGGGCCCGATCGTCGTCGGCCATGGCTCGAAGATCGGCGCCAACAGCGTCGTCATCCACGACGTTCCGCCCAACGCCACCGTGGTCGGCAACCCCGGCCATCCCGTCCGCGTCGAGGGACGGCGTCCCGAGGGACCCGACGCCGACTGGATCCATCTGCCCGACCCCGTCGCCGAGGCGATCAAGGGGCTCTCGAGCCGGATCGCGGCGCTCGAGGGCGACGTCGATGGCGATTCGCCCGGCGCCGGCAACGGGGGAATGCCGGCCCGGCGGCGCGGCGCCGCAGGCGGATCGCCGCCCGGCTCATCCCGTGAGCCCGACGGCCGCGCCAATCCCTCGGTCGGACCTAGTCCGGCCGGCGGCTAGTCATCGACGAGCTGTCGTCGACGGGCTCGGTCTCGGCGTAGGCGACCGGCGGCAGCGCGCTGTGACCCTGCTCGGGCATGTTGTGGCGAGCGCGGACGAGGTACAGCGGGCGCCCCTTCACCTCGTCGTAGATACGCCCGACGTACTCGCCGATGATGCCGATCGCGATCAGCTCGATGCCGCCGAGTAGGAGCACCACGATCGTCAGCGCGCTGAAGCCCGGCAGATAGGACCCGAGGATCCGCAACACGACGACGACCGGGATCGCGACGAACGCCAGCGTCGAGATCGCGAAGCCGAGCAGCGTCGCCAGCTGCAGCGGACGGTGCGAGAACGAGGAGATCGCGTCCAGTGAGAAGCGCAGCATCTTGGAGACCGTGTACTTCGTCTCGCCGGCATACCGCGGGTCGCGGCGGTAGGGAACGGCTGCCTGGGTGTAGCCGACCCACACGGTCATGCCGCGCAGGAAGCGGTTGCGCTCGCGCATGGAGAGCAGCGCGTCGAGCGGACGACGGTCGAGCAGGCGGAAATCACCGGAGTTGCTCTGCAGCTCGACCTGCGCCAGCTTGTCGAACAGCTTGTAGAACCACCTCGCGGTGCTCAGCTTGAAGCGCGACTCCCCCTGGCGGTGCTCGCGGACCGCGTAGATCACGTCGCAGCCGGCCCGCCAGTGGTCGAGCATCGTCGTGATCAGCTCCGGCGGGTCCTGCAGGTCGGCGTCGAGCATCACGACGGCGTCTCCGCGGGCGTGATCGAGCCCGGCGGTCAGCGCCGTCTGGTGGCCGAAGTTGCGCGACAGGAACACGACGCGCACCCGAGGGTCTGCGGCTGCCAGCTGCTCGAGGCGCAGCGGCGTGCCGTCGGTGGACCCGTCGTCGACGAGCACGAGCTCGAACGGGACGCCGTTGAGTGCGGCGCACGTGCGGGCGTAGAACTCGTCGATCAGGTCCGCCTCGTTGTAGACGGGCGCCACGACGCTCATCAGCGAAAGCTCGCGCGGGCCATCAAGGGGGGCCGGTGGCGAGTCGGTCATGGCTGCATCGTACGGCGCGGGGGTCGATTCCCCTACAACAGGGCGGTGTGGGGGATGTAACCGAGGAGTTGAATCGCCTGCACGATTCCGGTCATGACAATTGCCATTCGCCACAGCCGGCGGTCGTGGCCGAGCGCCGCCAGCGGCAGCATCCAGGCGACGTACCAAGGCAGTAGCGAGCTCGAGGCGATGAGCAGCGCCAGCATCGCCCAGCCGGCGCCGTCGATCCAGTCGGTTGCGCCCTGCCACACGCGCCACACCAGCCAGGCGCAGATGATCACGAACGCCGCCGCCAGCACGTACTGGGTGATGTGGCCGACCGTCGGCATCCCCAGCCGGGTCGAGATCGCGCCGGGGATGCTCTTCCAGTCGCCCTCGCTCTGGCTCTGGCGGACGGTCGCCAGCAGATGAAACGCGCCGGATCCGAACACGGCGAAGCTCAGCGCCGCGATCACGGCGAAGCCGACGCCGGCGCCGAGAAGCAGGTCGCGCCGCGATCGCCCCCGGCCCGGTCCACCGGCCGCGAACACGAACGGCAGCAGCAGCCCAGCGGTCAGCTTGACGCCGATCGCCACCATCATCAGGCCGCCGCCGGTGCGCTCGCGGGAGGCGAGCATCGCCCAGATCGATCCCGCCACCGCCAGCAGCATCAGCAGATCGTTGTGACCGCCGCCGACGCCGTAGAGCACAAGCAGCGGGTTGAGACCGACGAGCGCCGCGGCGCGCACCGGGTTGATGCCCCGCAGCCGCGCGCAGCGCCACACGACCGCAACGAGGGCGAGGCTGGCGACGGCGGCGATCGACTTGTAGGCGAACACGCTGGTGGCGATCGACAGCGATGCCAGCAGGTAGCTGAAGGCCGTGAACACCGGGCCGTAGACGCTCGGGATGTAGGCCCACTTGGAGCCGATGTACTGAAATACGTGATCGAACGGGTTCGCGTGCGGTCCGTTGAGGTACGGGTTGAAGGAGTAGACGGAACCCAGCCGGGCGTAGGCCTGGTAGCTGAACACGTCGGTGGAGACGAGCGGCGGCCCGAGCAGCACGACGGCGTGAAGCGCCACCACGGCGATCAGCACCGCTCGAGTCGACAGCTGCGTGGAGGCGGCGACGACCACCGCGTAGGAAACGAACATCAGGCTGAGAGCGGCGATCGCGCCGCCGACGTGGAGGTTCAGGCCGGTCGCGCCGAAGGCTCCGGCGAGCGACGGCGGGACGAACCGAATCGTCTCCGGCAGCAGCGACCGCGTGTGTGCGGCCGCGACAGAGAGCAGAGAGCCGCACACGAGCACCCCGGTGAGCCCGAGCAGCCCGCGGCGGCTGCTGGAGACGACCCGCTCGGGCACGTCACTCGCCGGCAGCCGCACGACCCCGGAGTAAGCCTCGGCGCGCAGCGGACCATGAACGCTCATCTCAGATGAGGATGCCCTTGACTCCTCGGCGGACGGTTCGATCACTGTTGACGGTTGGTTAGGAGAGCCCGCGGGCCGGGTGATTCATACCCGCACGCCGCAGCGCGGAAGCGGCGTCGCGCCTGATCGCCGGGACCAGCAGCATCGCTTCGAGCGCGATCCGGCCCGACATCTTCGACTTGCCGGCGGTCCGGTCGGCGAACACGATCGGCACCTCGGTCACGGTGAATCCGGCCAGGACGGCTCGGTAGGTCACCTCGATCTGGAACACGTAGCCCTCGGCACGCACGCTGGGCAGGTCGATCGCCTCGAGCACCCGCCGGTGAATCACCTTGAAGCCGCCGGTCAAGTCGCTGACGCCGACGCCCAGGATCAGTCGCGCGTACAGCCCGCCGCCCCGGCTGATGAGCTGGCGCGTCAGGCCCCAATCGCGCACGCCGCCGCCCGGCACGTACCGCGAGCCGAGCACCAGATCGGCGCTGCGCGCCGCCTCCAGCATCGCCGGCAGATACCGAGGGTCATGGGAGAAGTCGGCGTCCATCTCGATGACCATCTCGGCCCCGGAGCGCAGGGCGTGATCGAAGCCGGCCAGATACGCCTGCCCGAGCCCGGCCTTGCCGGGGCGATGCAGGACCTCGACGTCATCGCTGGCCGCCGCAAGCGAGGCGGCGATCGCGCCGGTGCCATCCGGCGAGTTGTCATCGACGACGAGGATCCGGTAGCTCCCGGTGGCCACGCGCGACAGCTCTGAGCGGGCTGCGGTCACGATCCGCTCGAGATTCACCGCCTCGTTGTAGGTGGGGATGATCAACCAGACGGCAGCGGACACGGACCCAGCCTAAAGGCAGGCGTGGGCACCACGTCGCCGCGAGAGACGCCATCATGGGCAGGGGACCGGGACGAGCTCCCGTACCCCTGCCTATGGACGACGGCTACCCCGCACCCGCCGACAAGCTGATCCCGCGCCTGCGTGCGCGCCTCCAAGCCGATCCGGCTCGCCGGCCGCTGGCGCCGCACCACCGGCGCCGGCGTGCCGCCGCGCTCGCCCTGGTGGCGGCCCTCGCGCTCATCGTGGGTGTCGTCGCCGGGGCGTCGTCAGGCGGCGGTTCGGCCCACGTCGCGAAGGTGGCGGCGAGCGGCTACCTGCGCCGGATCAGCACGCTGGCCGGAAACGGCGCCGGATCCTTCGCGGTCGCGCAGCGTGCCGCCGAGAACACCGCCATCACCCGCACGCTCTCCTACACGCCCTACGTGCGCGTCGCCGGCACTCAGCACAAGGAGATCGCCCTGACCTTCGACGACGGCCCGGGTCCGTACACGCCGCAGGTGCTCTCGGTGCTCGAGCGACTGCACGCGCCGGCGACCTTCTTCGAGGTGGGCGTGGAGGAGCAGTACTTCCACGACTCGACCACCAAGATCGTGCTGCGCGGGTACCCGATCGGCGACCACACCGAGAACCACGAGAACATGGGCAAGCTGGGTCCCAAGCAGCAGCAGTCCCAGCTGCTGCAGGAGACGGTCGCGATCGGCAACGAGGGCGCGCCGTTTCCGCGCATGTTCCGCCCGCCGTACGGACTGTGGGACAACGGCACCCTGAAGCTGCTCAAGAAGTACCGGATGCTGATGGTCCTGTGGACCGTTGACACCGATGACTACGAGCTGCCGGGCGTTTCGGCGATCGTCGACGCGGCCGTCCGCGGCGCACGCCCGGGGGCGATCATCCTGATGCACGACGCCGGCGGTAACCGCGCGGAGACCGTGGCCGCGCTGCCGAAGATCATTCGTCAACTGCGCAAGCGCGGCTACAAGCTCGTCACGGTCCCGCGGTTGCTGCTCGACAACCCGGCGCCCAAGCAGCAGAACATCAACCTGGTGTCCGGCTCGGGGTAATCTCGGGACGCTGGGTCGTTACTAGCGGCGCACGTAGGCGACGCGGTTCCAGCTCGGCTCGGGAGCGAGCTCGATCGGCTCGTCGCCGCGGTCGGGCTGGACGTAGACGAAGGCCGAGGAGTCCTCGTTGAAGGCGATGTCCAGCTCGCCCTCCTTGACGCGCTGGTCCAGCCACGCGCCGCGGAAGATGAGGCGCCGCAGCCAGTGCACGAGCGAGCGCTCGGAGGGGCCGACGAGCTCAGGCCAGCATTCGTTGACATGCTCGCCGAGCGCCGAGGCGGGGTCGGTGACCTCGCCGTTGACGACGAGGTTGATCAGGTCCTCGGCCTCGTCCTCCTCGACCGCGCTGCCGAGGAAGCCGAGCTTGCGCGCGGCCTGTTCGCAGCGCTCGCGGAAATCACGCTCGTTGAACGTGAAGCGCAGCTCTCCGTATTCGAGGACGAAGTCGTCTCCCGAGCTGTAGTTCCCTCGGCGGTGCATAGGCGTCGGCATCATATGTGCGAATCCTTCTCCGGCGGGGACCTGAATGTGATTTTGCAGGGGGTGAACCCGGTGCCTTCATCGGCTCTTGCCTGCATGCCGCCAAGTTCACCTCAGAAGGTCCTGATCGTAGAGGACCACCTCCCAACACGCCGCTTTCTTGCCGACAACCTCGCCGCGGACGGCTATGCCCCGCTGGAGGCCGATTCGGCGCAGGCCGGACGGGCACTGATGGCCGCCGAACGGCCGGCGCTGGCAATCCTCGATCTCGGGCTGCCCGACCGCGACGGGCTCGATCTGCTCCGCGAGCTGCGAACTCACGGCGACGACATCGGCCAGCTCGACAGCCACCTGCCGGTGCTCATCCTCTCCGGGCGGGCGAGCGAGGTCGACCGGATCCGTGGCTTCGAGCGCGGCGGAGACGATTACCTCGCAAAGCCGTTCTCGTACGGTGAGCTGCGCGGCCGGATCGCCGCGTTGCTTCGGCGCTCCAGCATGCGCTCGGCGGTCGGCCGGATCCGCGTGGCCACGCTGGAGCTCGACCCGCTCTCGCGCGAGGTCTGGGTGGAGGGCGAGCGCGTTCGCCTGTCCAAGAAGGAGTTCGCCCTGCTGCGAGCGCTTGCCGCGGCGCCGACGCGCACGTTCACGCGCGAGGAGCTGTTGCGGGAGGTGTGGGGCTTCAGATCGATGGGCACGACGCTACGAATTCAGAGATTGGCTACCGCACCCGCTCGACTAACGAGACGCAGTGGAGAGGGTTACTGATTACTTTCTCGATGCGCTAGAAGGAGGTAAATCTTTGGTTGCGGCAAATTTCGTCGCTCGACCGCGATAAGCGCAAATCAGATGAAGAATGTGAGGAGCGAGTCCGTTTTCGACATAGGATTAAGAGCGGCAGCCCTCCAGTGCGTCATTTCTTTTGAAAGGCGAGCTGGAGGCAATGGCGACCATCGCGGTCATAAGCGGAGCCATAGCAGCGCTCTCGTCGCTTCTAGGCGTTGGTCGTCTTATCTTCAACGACCTAAGGAAGCGCAGATCAGCGGCCGATGGGCCGAAGCTACTGCTCCCGCCGGGTGTGGAGCTAGAGAAGCGATCTCGCCATGTTCGTCGCCGACGGAATCGCGACGGCTAAGACTCAGGCGTTAGCTGCCATGGATCGAGATCGACTGAATAGCGAGGGCACGGCCAGCTCTTCGCGGCCCACTCATAGAAGCTCTGAGCGTCTTCTAGCTCGACGGTGAGGCCCCGACTGGCCTCGAGAACGATCCACGGCCGGCTGGGATCATGTTCGGTCACTGTGTACGAGTAGATCGGCACGAACATATGTTCGCATATCTGGCAAGCGAACCGCGCTTCTCGGGAACGGGTCTCGCCCGAGACCTGCTAATCATCAAGACAAGTCCTGTCGACAACATTTGTCATCCAAGGCTTGTCGCGCAGAGCGAGATCTGAGACTCTGCTGCGGACGAGGAACATTTGAAATGCCTGACCAGAACAAAATCCTGCTTCATCTTGCCGAGAATCGCCGTCGGCGAATGGAATCCGGCCGACCGGTCTTTGATCTGACGGCAGAGGAGCGAGAGCGGTCGAGTCACACCGCTATGCGACTGGCCCTGGCGTCGAAGTCCCAGGTCGAAGAACGGGATCACCGCGCAGCGCCTTTAGCTGCGTAGCACCACGTCCCGTCGAACAGTCCGGGTCGGATTTCATACTGCGCCGTTGTGCCTGGCGCCTTTGAGGTCTCTCTCGAGGAGACGTTTGAGCTCGACAGTCTCCGGACGGCCGAAGAGATACAACGCTGCGGGGCGGAGATCCTAGTCTGGCTGGAGCAACTCGCTGGTTTGGACGACCCCCCGCAGATCGATGTTGCGTTCGTCCGGGAGGTTCACTACCGATGGTTTGCGACGACGTTTCCCGCAGACGCCGGCCGGGAGCGGACGGGGATGGTCCGCAATCGGAAGCAAACCGCCGCTCCTGTTGAGGCGATTCTTCCCGGGATTGATCAAGCCTGCGGGAACTGGAAATGGCGCCACGACAACTATTGGCCCGCCGACGCGCTGGAAGAGATCCGTTTCATTGTGTCGGAGGCGAACTGCCTAGCGGTAGCCCTGTATGACGTGCATCCGTTCGTTGACGGCAATACCCGGACGACCTGGCATATGCGGAACTACGCCTTGATGCGCGACGGTCTCCGTCCCTTGATCGACGTCGGCAATGAGGACGTCTACGACGCGGTCTGGGTGGCTGCCTCTGCGCTCGATCACCGTGATCTCGACGATCTGGTCTTAGCGGAGCTAGCGAGGGAAGATGAGTGATCTCAATTAGACTCAATCAGCGTGGATGAGTTTCTGACCGTCGCTGAGATCTCAGAGCGGCTGAAGTTGAATCCCCAGACCGTCAGAAATTGGATCGATCGTGGGGAACTCTCGGCCGTACGGCTTGGCTCGCGCCGAGTGCGCGTGCGGGCAAGCGAGTTCGAGCGATTCATTAAGGAGAGCGCATCGACTCAGGCGCCAACGGAGGAGTCGGCTCGTCAGGCGTTCTCAGATGCCCAGGAGGCCGTCCGAGCGGCTGCGGCGGGCGCAGGGGAGGCGACGGCCCTTAGGAGTCTTGCGCGGGCTTCTACGGCCTTGGCTCGGGTGCTGTCGCGCTGAGCCTCAGCCG
>DATAUL010000024.1:0-12450 GCA_036268255.1 Solirubrobacteraceae bacterium
GTCGGCGTACCACTGGCCGATGTACCCCGAGCCCAGATCGGAGAACGGCAGGCCAGCGGCGTACTTGGCGGCGCCCGAGGCGTTGGCGCCGTAGCCGAGCGACTGCGCGGCGGCGGTCAGCAGGTAGAAGCTGCCGACGACGACGATCGCGACCTTGATCGCCCGCGGGATCGCCGTCTTGGGACTGGAGGTCTCCTCGCCCAGCGCAGCTGCGCCCTCGAAGCCGGCGAAGGCCAAAAAGCCGTACACGGCCGCCTTGGCGATCGTGCCCACGCCGCTGCCCTTGGGCAGTGCCAGGAAGTTCCACGTGAACGTCTGACCGGTCGGCCCGTGGCTGAAGATCACTTTGGCCAGGATCACGAGGCTGAGGATCGTGACGAGGATCGCGCCGGCCACCTCGGAGGTGAGCAGCGCGCGGGTGATGATGCGGATCTCCGTGAAGGCCAGGGCGGCCACGCCGAGTAGTCCGATGAGCGAGATCCACCACCACTGGTGGATGTGCAGGCCGAAGGTGTCGTTGAGAAAGTTACCGCCGAACAGCCCCATCTCGATCGTCGATCCGCAGCCGATCGCCGCGTAACCGCCCATCAGTGCCCAGCCGGCGAAGAAGCCCGCCTGCGGTCCCAAGGTGACCCCGACGAGCGCGTAGACCGAGCCGGTGTGCGAGATGTGTTGCGAGAGCTTGATGAAGCAGTAACCGACGAGCGCCACGCCGATGACGGCGAAGATGAATGACAGCGTCACGGCACGACCGATGATCAGTGCCGCCCCCGTGCCGAGCAGTCCGATCGCGCCGACCGGCCCGATCAGTCCGACGGAGAACGCTGCTGCATCGACGAGCTTGAGCTCAGTGTGGAGCCGCTCGCTGCCCTCTTGGGTACCGGGCGTCCCGGTCGCTGTGGCCATAAGGAATTCGTATCACGTCAGCCGGGTGTATCGGTTTTTTCTCTTACGGAGAGACGAGTTCCGGAGCCGGCGCGGAGGCGGCAGCCTCCGAGCTCAGCAGGCCGTGGAACTCCCCCAGCGCGGCGCGCAGGCCGTCGAGCATCGACCAGGCGTCCTCGAGCTGATCGCGGTCCCCGATGATTCCCACGTCCATGTGATCGCGATAGCTGAGCACGGTGATGTTCAGCCCGACCCCGTCGACGATCGTCGACACCGGGTAGTAGGCGATCATCTCGGCTCCCGCGCAGTACAGCGGTTCGCGCGGCCCGGGCACGTTGGAGATCACGAGGTTCAGGGCGGGCATCGGGGAGCGCGCCAGCACGGCGAGGGTGACGCGGGACGCGCTGCTCATCACGGCGGGGGGGACAAACTGGGTGGCGTCCTGCATCAGGCTCGCGGGCGTGGCCTTGTGGCGTTCCTTGGCCGCCCGCAGCACCTCATGGGTGCGCTCGATCCGGCGGCGTGCGTCGGGCTCGTCGGTCGGGATCGCGACGAACATCGCCGAGATGCGATTTCCGAACTCGCCCATCTGCTCCCTCGTGCGCACCGACACGGGGACCATCGCGACCAGCGGATCGTCGGGCAACTCGCCGCGCTGATCCAGCCACGCGCGCATCATCGACGCGCACAGCGCTATGACGACGTCGTTGACGGTCACGCCCAGCTCGTTCTTGATCGCCTTGATCGTGTCGAGCGGCAGCGAACCGATCGCCAGCCGCCGGTGCGCCGAGATCGGACCGCTGAAGCGGGTCCGCGGGGGGCGCCCGGTGGGCGCCTCGAGCAGGTCGTCATCGCCGAGCGGGCCGGGCGCCAGCGTGGCCAATCGGTTCCCGGCGCGGCGCGCCATGCGCACGCCGGGGATCGCCGACACCCACGGCAGCGCGTCGATGTGGCGGATCGCCGTCGGGGCAGCCGTGACGGCCCGCTTCGCCTGACGCGGCAGCCCGAGCAGACCGCGACCGAGTAGCGACAGATCGCTGGGCACTGTTCCGGCGCCCGGTTCGCGCAGCGGCGGCGGGACCTGCCGGCCCTCGGCTGACAGGTCGAGGAGGATCGCCAGGATCTCGTTACCCGAGACCCCGTCGACGGCGGAATGATGGATCTTCGTCAGCAGCGCGTCGCGCCCGCCGGTCAGTCCCCGGATCAGGTAGATCTCCCACAGCGGACGCGCGCGGTCCAGCGGCCGCGCGACGATCCGCGCCACCTGGTCGGCGAGCTGGTGGTCGTCGCCCGGCGGAGCGAGCCCGATCTCGCGGACGTGGAAGTCGAGGTCGAAGTCCGGATCGTCGACCCAGTAGGGCAGATCGAGTCCGAACGGGACCTGCGCGAGCTTGCGGGTGAACGGCGGGAGCATGTGGATGCGCTCGGCGATCAGCGTCCGGATGTCGTTGGCAGTCAACGTTCCGCCCGGCGCCGTGCGCGGGTCATAGACGGCCAGGCCACCGACGTGGCCAAAGGCCCGGGGTGTCTCGAACGCCAGGAACTGCGCGTCGAGGCTGGTCAACTGTCGCATCTCTCTCCTCGTTAGATGGCGACCCACACCTTCTCACAGGCGCCCATAGAATCGCGCCAGGCGAGATCCCCGAGGCGAGGAGCATCGATGGGCGACACGGTCAAGTTCCTGCTGGGCGAGCGAGAGATCCCCACGCACTGGGTCAACCTGATGGCCGATTTGCCGGGTGACGCGCCGCCTCCTCTACATCCGGGGACCAAGCAGCCGGCGGGAGCCGACGACCTCTCGCCACTGTTCCCGATGGCCCTGATCATGCAGGAGGTCTCCGCGGAGCCGCTGATCGAGATCCCACCGCCGGTCCGGGACGCCTACAAGCTGTGGCGCCCGACGCCGCTGTATCGCGCGCGGCGCCTGGAGCGCGCGCTCGATACCCCCGCCCACATCTACTACAAGTACGAGGGCGTCTCCCCCGCCGGCTCCCACAAGCCCAACACCGCGGTCGCGCAGGCGTACGAGAACGCCGCCGCCGGGATCAGGAAGCTGACGACCGAGACCGGAGCCGGTCAGTGGGGCTCTTCGCTGGCGTTCGCCTGCCAGCTGTTCGGGCTGGAGTGCGAGGTGTGGATGGTCGGCTCCAGCTATGACCAGAAGCCCTACCGGCGCTCGATGATCCAGACCTGGGGCGCCACCGTGCACCGCTCGCCCTCGGAGCTGACGGAGTCCGGTCGCGCCCAGCGCGAGCACACGACGGGATCGCTGGGAATCGCGATCTCCGAGGCGGTCGAGGTCGCCGCCCAGGACCCGGGCACCAACTACTCGCTGGGGTCGGTGCTCAACCACGTCCTGCTGCACCAGACGGTCATCGGCCAGGAGGCGATCGCCCAGATGGAGATGGCCGGCGAGTACCCCGACACGGTGATCGCCTGCGTGGGCGGTGGCTCGAACTTCGGCGGCCTGACCTTCCCGTTCCTGCGCCGCACGATCCGCGATGGCCTGGCGACCCGCTTTCTCGCCGCCGAGCCGGCCGCTTGTCCGACACTCACGCGCGGCGTGTACGCCTACGACTTCGGCGACACCGCGGGTCTGACGCCGCTGATGCCGATGTACACGCTGGGCCACGACTTCGTGCCCCCGCCGGTGCACGCCGGAGGCCTGCGCTACCACGGCGATTCCCCGCTGCTGTGCGGCTTGGTGAAGAACGGCCTCGTGGAGGCGCGCGCTTATCGCCAGAACGAGACTTTTGAGGCGGCCGTGCAGTTCGCGCGCACCGAGGGGATCATCCCCGCGCCCGAGCCGGCACACGCGATCCGGGCGGTGATGGAGGAGGCGCTGGCGGCGCGCGAGGCCGGTGAGGAGCGGGTGCTCCTGTTCGGCCTCTGCGGCCACGGCAATTTCGACCTCAGCGCCTACGACGCGTATCTGGCGGGGGAGCTCGTCGACCCGGAGTTCTCGCAGGCCGACGTCGACGCGGCGCTGGCCGGCCTGCCGGAGGCACCGGCGCTCAGCTGACGATCGCGTCCGCGGGCTGGCGCGGATCGGCGCCCGCCTCGTAGAAGCCGGTCCGGGTGTTGCGGACGATCGCCTCCACGGCGGCCGCGGCGCGCGTGAACGCCGGCCAGCGGCGGACGTCGTGGCCGCGCCGCGCCAGCTCATCGAGCGTTTCCGGTCCGAAACGGTCCTCGACCATCACCCGATCCGGCAGGTACTCGAACGGAGCAAACGAGTTGGGATAGCTCCAGGTCGAGAAGCGCGGCGCGTTGATCGCCTGCTGGATGTCGAGGCCGAAGTGCTCGACGTTGAGAAGCACCTGCAGCATTGCCTGGATCTGCATGTCGCCGCCGGGACAGCCGAACGGCATCACCGAGCCGTCGTCGCGCACGGCGATCGCCGGATTGGGCGTCAGCCGCGGGCGCTTGCCCGGGGCCACGCCGGCGGGGTGCGCCGGGTCCGGGCGCGACTGCAGGCCGCGCAGCGACGGGACGATCCCCAGGCCGGGAATCACCGGTGCGGTGTTGGAGGCATCCGACGGCGTGGCCGAGAACGTGTTGCCCCACCGGTCGACGACGCACACGTACGAGGTCCCCGATTCGGTGGGGGTGCCGTCGGGCGACGGAGGCGGAAGCGGCTGGGCGGCGCCGAACAGCGGTGCGGGCAGCCCCGGGGCGGCGCGGGCGCGATCGATCGCGCCCGCCCAGGCGGCAGCGTGCTCTGCCGACAGCAGCCGGTCGACGTCGACCTCGACGAGCGCCGGGTCGCCGTAGTGATGCTCTCGATCCGAAAACGCGGCCTTGAGCGCCTCGATCACCAGGTGGATGTAGTCGGGCTCGTTGTGGGCGAGCCCGTCCAGCCCGGCGGCTTCGACGATCAGCAGCGCCTGGGCGAGCACCGGTCCCTGACACCACGGCCCGCAGGTCAACAGCTGCAGCTCGCGCCAGCGGGTGGCGATCGGCGGCTCGATCCGGCAGTGGAACCCGGCCAGATCCTCGCGAGACAGGAAGCCGCCGTGGCGCTCGTGGTAGGCCACGATTCGCTCGGCGATCGGGCCCTCGTAGAACGCGTCGCGGGCCGCCTGCAGACCGCGCTCCCGGTCCCCGCGAGCGGCGGCCTCGGCGTCGGCCATCAGCGCGATCGTCCCGGCCAGATCACGCTGGACGAAGCGCTCGCCGGCTCGCGGAGGGCGCCCGCCGGGGAGGAAGATCTCGGCGTTGCCCGGCCAGCGGGCATACAGCTCAGCGGAGCGCTCGATGCCCTCGGCAAGCAGCGGGAACACGGCAAATCCGTCACCGGCGAGGCGGATCGCGGCGGCCGCCACCTGGCCGAAGTTCAGCGTGCCGTGGTCGCGCAGGGCGGTGATCCACGCGTCGGGAGCGGCCGGCACGACCGTGCGCAGCAGCCCCAGGGGCAGCGTGCCCTCGTGCTCGCGCATGAACAGCTGTGGCGGAATCGACGCCGGCCAGGTCCCCAGGCCGTCGATCGTCAGCGTCTCGCCCTCGGCCGTGCGGATCATGATCGGGGCGACGCCGGCGAAGTTGACCTCGTCGGCGTGCAGCACGGCGAGCGCGATGCCGGCGCAGCAGCCGGCATCGACGGCGTTTCCGCCGGCCTGGAGGATCGCCGCCCCGGCCGCCGTCGCCAGATAGTGGCCGCTGGAGACGGCGTGGCGCGAGCCGTACTTCGTACGGCGAGGGACGAGCCAGCCGCTCATAACGCCGGCTCCCGCGCGCCCGCATCCAGCCGGGCCTCGAGCGCGGCGGCGAGCGACAGCAGCCGCCCCTCACCCCGGTGGCGGCCGACGAGCTGCACGCCGACGGGGAGCCCCTTTGCGGTGAAGCCGGCGGGAAGCGAAAGCGCCGGCAGTGTGGTGGACGTGATCCGCGAGCAGGACCGCATCCACGTGTAGTAGCGCTCCATGGCCACTCCAGCCACATCGGCGGGCCAGCGCAGCCCGACATCGAACGGCACGACCTGCACGGTGGGCAGCGCCAGCAGGTCGAAGCGCTCGAGCAGCGCCGAGGTGCGGCGAAACAGCTGCGTGCGCAGGTCGGCGGCGCGCAGGAGCTCGTCAACGGACAGCGCCTCGCCTCGCAGCGCATCGGCGAGCACCTCCTCCTTGACGAGCTCCCGATGCGCCGCCGTCTCCTCGCGCCTGCCGTGCCAGAAGGCCAGCGAGCGAAACGTCTCAAAGACCTCGTCGGCGCCAGTGAGATCAGGCTCCTGGTCGGTCACCTCGGCGCCGGCGTCGAGCAGCGCCTGGCGCACGGGCCCCAGCGCCTCGGTGACGACCGGCTCGATCGGCAGGCCGTCGACGGTCTGCGACCACGCCACGCGTACTCCGGCGAGCGAAGCCCGGGCGATACCGGGCGCGAACGCGGCCTCGATCGACAACGGGTCGCGGGCATCCGGTCCGGCGATCGCCGCCAGCAGCAGCGCCAGATCTCCCACGTTGCGTGCCATCGGCCCGAGCTGGGACATCGGGCTCCAGCCGTCGCTCGAGTCCGGCGAGGGCACGCGGCCAGGGGTGGGTCGCAGACCGACGACGTTGCAGAACGACGCGGGGTTGCGCAGGCTGCCGCCGAGATCCGAGCCGTCGGCGACGGGGACCATGCCGGCGGCCAGCGCGGCCGCCGCGCCGCCGCTGGAGCCCCCGGCGCTGCGGCTCAGGTCGTACGGGTTGCGGGTCACGCCGAACACCTCGTTGAAGGTGTGCGACCCCGCCCCGAACTCCGGCGTGTTGGTCTTGCCCACGACGATCGCCCCGGCGGCTCGCAGCCGCTCGACGATGAGCGCGTCCTCGGCCGGGACGTGGTGGGCATAGATCGGCGATCCGTAGGTGGTGCGGATCCCCGCGGTGTCGACGAGGTCCTTGACGGCTACCGGCAGCCCCTGGAGCAGACCGGCTGGGCGGCCGTCCGCGGCGGCGGCGTCAAGCGCCGCCGCGTCGGCCAGCGCGCGCTCGGGCACGAGGGTGACGATCGCGTTGACGCGCGGATTGACCTGCTCGATGCGCTCAAGGTGCGCAGAGACGACCTCGGTCGCCGAGAGCTCGCGGGCGGCGACGGCATCGCGCAGCGCCCGCGCGCTGAGACGGTGAAGCGGCTCACTCACGGATGAGACCGTATCGAGCGATCAGGCGAGCGCGGCGAGCAGGCAGCCGGAGCCGTAGGCGGAGGCTCGAAGCTCAGGCGGGTGGCGGCCGGCGGGGCTTGACCATCTCGACGGCGCCGAAGCCCTCGAGTGGCGCGTCGAGGAGGAACGTCTGCATGGTGATCCCGGGCTCGACGTGGGACTGGCTGAGGAACGCGAGGACGGTGCGCCGGGTGAGCCGCTCGATCATCTCCGTGTAGAGCTTGGCCATGTAGTGCTCGAAGTCGCGGCGCATGGTCACGACGAGGTTGGGTTCGTCGTGGTCCATGATCGTCTGCTCCAGAGCGGTGAAGCCTCTGTCGCGGGTGACGACGACGACGAGGTCGTCCAGCGCATAGGTCTTGGCCGTCAGCGGGCCGCGGCCGTACCGGTCGCGGAGGATCGCCACGATGTTGGTGGAGATCGCCGCCAGAAGTGGCGCGCCGATGAGGAGCGGCGCTGTGTCGGTGGGCGGGGCGTGCATGCAGTTACCGTCGTGTCTGCGGCGGGGCCGCTTCGGAGAGCGTCAATTTGGTGTCCGCGGAACTCGTGGGCAGATGCAGGATGATCCCGCCCGTTGGGCCGTCCATCAGACGCACGACGCTCGCGGACGGCATCGGTTTGGCAAAGTAAAAGCCCTGGCAGGCATCAGAGCCGAGCGCCGTCACCTCGTGGAACTGCTGGGCGGTCTCCACGCCCTCGCAGACGACGCTCATGCCGATGCTGTGGGCGAGCTGGATGATGGCGGTGACAATCGCCTGACTGGCCGGCTCGGGGCTCAGCTTGGCGATGAACGTCTGGTCGACTTTGATCGTGTCGATCGGCAACGTGTTCAGATATCCAAGTGATGAGTAACCGGTTCCGAAGTCATCAAGGGCGAGTGTCACTCCGACCACCTTCAATTCGCCAAGCACGACGAGGGCTCGCTCCTCGTCACGCACGAACACGCTCTCGGTAACCTCGAGGGTGACGAGGCGAGGTTGCGTTCCGGTCGTCTTGAGCACACTTTCCACGGTGGCCGCAAACCCGGCCGACATGAACTGATGGGCAGACACGTTGACCGACATCGTGATCTCGGCTCCGGAGTGCTGCTGCCAATAGTGGCGATCGCGACAGGCATGCTCGAGCACCCATCGTCCCAGCTCGACGATCTGCCCGGACTGCTCGGCGAACGGGATGAAGACCGCCGGCGCCACGGGCCCGCGACTGGGATGGGTCCACCGGGCGAGGGCCTCTACTCCGGTCATGCGGCGATCGACGGCGTCGACGATTGGCTGGTATTCGAGATGCACCTCACCGCGGCCGATCGCGCCTGGAAGGCTGCGCGCCAATCCCGCCTGGTGTCCTGACAGGTGCAGCTCGCGCAGGTCGAGAACGCCCCGCGTGGTCAGCCCGTCGCGCTTTGACCGGTACATCGCCAGATCGGCGTCGCGCAACAGCTCTTCGGGCTCATCGATGCCCTGCCCGGTGAACGCGATCCCGATGCTGGCGCTCACCGTCACCTCCACCTGCGAAAGCGCGAACGGGCGCGCGAGCTCGGCGATCAGACGCACGGCGATCGGATCGGCTCCTGACAAATCGACGAGGTCCTCGCAGAGAACCACGAACTCGTCGCCCGACAGCCGGGCGAGGCTGTCTCCGGGCCGGAGTAGGCCGGTCAGGCGCTGGGCAACCGCCACGAGCAGCTCATCGCCGATCTGGTGGCCGTAGGTGTCGTTGACTCGCTTGAACCGGTCCAGGTCCACGAACAGGACCGCCGAGAGCTTGCCCGAGCGGCGCCCGACGCGAAACGCGTGCTCGATCAACTCGAGCATGAGAATCCGGTTCGGCAGTCCGGTGAGCGGATCGTGCAGCGCCGCGTCGCGTGATTGATCGGATGAGTCCTGAAGATCAGCGCGCGCCTGCGCGTTGATCAGGTACGCCGCCGCGACGTCGGCCAGGGTCTGCGCCGCCGTCATCGACTCCAGTGACAGGGGCCCCGGGGTGTCCCGGTACAGGTCAAGTGCGCCCAGCTGCAGATGCTTGTGGCGCAGCGGGAAAGTGAAAACCGCTGCCAGCCCGGATGTTACGGCCCGCGGCGAGAACAGCGGAAAACGATCGTCCACGCGCAGGTCGGGAACCGCGATCGCCTTGTCGGCGCCGAAGGCCGCCAGGCACGGCCCCTCTCCAAGCTCGGTCTGAAGTTTCTCGTAGCGCAACGCTGATGGATCGGACGCCGCCACGTACCGGGGGTCAAGGCCCGGCGCGATCAGTGTCACGCCTACGGCCGTCACCGGCATGATGTCGACGATTCGCTTGACGAGGTGATCCAATATCCCCTGGATGGGGAAATCGGTCACCATCGTCCGAGCGAACTCACTGAGCACGTCGGCGAGATCTCCCGACTTCACGAACGGCTCGACGATGAGTCAGAGAAGGCTGGCCGCGGCGCTGGCGCGCTGACCGTGATGCTTGTGGGACTCATCCGCAACCGTCCTTAGCCGTACACAGGAACGACAGACAGGACGGTCAACGCATGAGGCAGTCACTGTACGCCTGCCTCACATCAAGCGACCCAACAGCAGAATCGCCGAGTCTCGCTTACGCTACTCGGTCCTCCGCTTCTCTCGTCGATTCATAGCACAGGATACGGGCGTCGCCGAATAACTTTCATACTTGATGTTCGGTACGTCCCGAAGCGTCACGGATTCGGCACCGCGAACTATTGGGCGCTGATCTGACGGCCCGGGTGTCTGCTCTATTCGGTGGCGCTGACGGGCTCGCCCATCGCAGCGACCGGCCTGACGCGCATCGGGAAGACGACCACGGCGATGAGAAGCCCGACGCCGAAGATGCCGGCGGCCCACCAGAAGGCGGTCGTGTACCCATGGACGCTGGCGGCGGCCGCGAGACCATGCAGCGTCGGGTGCGAGCGGGCGAAGGCGGCCGCCGAGCTGGCGAACAGGGTGCTGAGCAGCGCAGTGCCGACCGAGCCGCCGACCTGCTGGGAGGTGTTCACCATCGCCGACGCGACGCCCGCCTCGTTGCGCTGCACGCCGAGCGTGGCGGTGCCGAAGGCCGGAGCGAAGATCGTCCCCATCCCGAGACCGAGGACGAGCAGGGAGGGCAGGACGTCGCCGGCGTAGGAGGAGGTCGGGCTCAGGCGGGTGAGGCCGAGCATCGCGAGCAGCCCGAGCGTCATGCCGAAGATGATCAGCGGCTTGGCACCGGTGCGGGGCAGGAGCCGCGTCTGGGCCGTCGTCGAAGAGATCACGATCATCGCCGTCATCGGCAGGAACGCGAGACCGGTCGTCAGCGGCGAGAAGGCGAGGTTCTGCTGCATGAAGTACGTGAGAAACAGGAACACTCCGAATACGCCGGAGCCGGCAAGCACGATCGACGCGTAGGCCCCGCCGCGGGCGCGGTTCCAGATGATGTGCAACGGCAGCAGCGGATGCTCCTGGCGCCGCTCGACCATCACGAATCCGGTCAGCAGGACGACGCTGGCGATCAGCGCGATGATCGTCACCGGATCAGACCACGAGTGGGTCTCGGCATTGGAGAACCCGTAGACGACCGCGAACAGACCGGCCGTGGCGGTCAGCACGCCGGGGACATCGATCCGCGGCCGGTTCGGATCGGCCTGGTTGACAAGCAGCCGCAGCGCGAAGATCGCCGTGGGGATGGCGATGACGATGTTGACGTACAGGCACCAGCGCCACGACAGCGCCTGGGTCAGCGCGCCGCCGAGCACCAGTCCGACCGAGGCACCGCCACCGGCGATGGCGCCGAAGATCCCGAACGCCTTGGGGCGATCCGGCGAGTTGGCGAACGTGACGGTCAGCAGCGACAGCGCCGACGGAGCCAGCAGCGCGCCGAACGCACCCTGAAGCGTCCGTGCGGCGACGAGCATGCCGAACGACTGCGCCAGGCCGCCGAGCACGGAGGCCAGGGAGAACCCGGCCAGGCCGGCGATGAACGTCCACTTGCGGCCGAAGAGGTCCCCGAGCTTTCCACCGAGCAGAAGCAGGCTGCCGAACGCCAGCGCGTAGGCGGTCACGACCCACTGCCGGCTGTCGGTGGAGAAGCCCAGGTCCTTCTGGGCCGAGGGAAGTGCGATGTTGACGATCGTCGCGTCGAGCACGACCATCAGCTGCGCGACACCGAGCAGCGCCAGCACGGCCCAGCGGTTGGGCTCCGCCTGTTGCGAGCGTGCGGTCATGTCGAACTCCGATCGTTTGGTGTGAGGAGACAGCCCGCCTGAAACGGGTGGCCGTGATCACGGGCGGCGTCCAAGGAACAGGGCGTTCCGTAGGCGCCGGCGAGTCCGTCCTGGAGAGTCGTCAGCAGCCCGAGCAGTTGCTCGCGCTGCTCCTCGTCGAGCCCCGCGAACAGCTCGTCCTCGACCTCCTGCTCCGCTTGGGCGGCGGAGACCCGTTTCGCCTCGCCGTCGGTTGTCAGCGTCACCAGATGGCGACGGCGGTCGTGCTCGTCGCGCTCACGCGAGACGAGATGCTCGGCCTCGAGCGGGTTGAGCATCGTGACGAGAATGCTCGGGTCGGTGCCCATCATCGTCCCCAGCTCGCTCTGTGCCGTCGGGCCGTTCTCGTGCAGCACCCCCAGCAGGTGAAACTGCCGCGGGGTCAGGCCATGAGCGGTGTGCGCATCGCGCAGGCGCCGCATGGCCACGTGCCCCAGCAGCGCAAGCAGCAGCGCCGGACTCGACTGGCGCGAGGAAAGGGCGGATCCGGCCTCGACGGGCGGCGGACTCGGAGGCTGAGTACGGGGCACCACAGAAAGTATAGGAACCTCAACGATCTACCTGTCTCTACGGTCGAGACAGTTCCAGGGCGGCGGTGACTGCCCGAGCGGCCCTCAGAGCTCGACGATGCGCTCGCGTCCGGCGTCGAAGTTGACCGGGTGCCGCCCACGCCCGAACAGGCGGAGGTTGTGCCACTCGGGCGAGGGATCTGTCTCCGGAGCGCGGGTTGCCACCGGGACGGCCGGCGGCAGCGGCTGGACGGCCAGCAGCGCCAGCGTCATCGTCGCACCGCGTCCTGCCCGGCAAGAGCCGATCCGTGGTGTGCAGTGGCCATCGTCGACCGCCTCTCTGAGGAAGAATTCGCCCCGAAGCGAGTGCCCCGACGGCTCGCTGAGCGCATCCCGGAGACTACCACTTCCACGGCCGTCCGCGGCCGGGGTTCGCGACGATTTTGCGGCGCGTCAGCGCAGGGGTAGTCTCGGACCATGACCACCGCTCAAGCCCCTCCCGCCCTGAACCCCAAGGACTTCCTGGGGATCGACCGCCGGCTCTCCGACGAGGAGCGCGACATCCGCGACACGGTGCGCGCGTTCGTCTCCGACAAGGTCGTGCCCTACGTGGGCGACTGGTTCGAGCAGGGGACGATCCCACTTCAGCTGGCTCGTGAGCTCGGACAGATCGGCGTGCT
>DATAUL010000025.1:0-12112 GCA_036268255.1 Solirubrobacteraceae bacterium
CGAAGTCGGCGATCAGCGCCGGGTCGTTCAGGGTGGCGATGCCCCTGATCGCGGCGACCTCGGCTTCCAGTTCCGAGCCGGGGTCGCCCAGCTCGTCGTCGACCGACTCGATCACGTCGATCGCGGCGCTCCACTGACCGGCGTGCGCGAGGAGCTCGGCAAGGGTGACCCCGACCCGGCCTCGGAGCTCCGGATCCTCGGCGAGTTCATACGCCTCGCGCAGGTCGGCAATCGCCGCCGGATCGCGCTGGATCGCCCTCGCCGTGCCGAGGCGCGCCAGCATTTGAGCTCGCGGCGGATCCGGCGCATTCTCGGCGAGCGCGCGCTCCAGCCAGCCGACGGCCTCGTCGACGGCCGCTCGCTGCAGCGCTTGCTCGGCGGCCTCGAGCAGCGTCGCGGCCACCGACACGTCGCCGCTGGGCGTCAGCGTGCGCACGTGAGCCGCGACCGCCTCGGCCGGGGCGCCGTCGGCGGACAGCAGGCGCGCCGCCTGGCGGTGCGTCGCCTCGCGTTCGGTCTCGGGGATGGCGTCATAGACCGAGCGGCGGACGAGCGGATGGACGAACGCGATCGGATCCTCGGCACGGAGGAACTCGATGCGGCGTAGCCGGTGAGCGATCCGTCCCGCCTGCACTTCAGGCACGGCGGCGAGCCGTGCCGCAACGCTGAGACGGGTGCCGTTGCCGAGGACGGCCATCGCCCGCGCCAGTGCCGGAGCGTCGTCGGCGACCCGCTCGACCCGCCGGATCACCCGGTCGCCGAGGGTCGGTAACGCCGCTTGGCGCACCGTGCCGGCGTCCGGCGCGACCTCGTCGGCGGTGATCGAGCGCAACAGCTCCTGGAGGTACAGCGGATTGCCGGCAGTGGCCGCGTGGCAGGCGTCGCAGACCGCGTCGCTCGCCTGCGGGATCCGCTCGCGGACGAGGCGCGCGACCGATTCTGGCCGGAGCGCGCCCAATGATATGCGGCCGGCGGCGACGCCGCGCAACTCGTCGAGCAGCTCCATGCGAGAGCCCGGCTCCTGCGATCGAAGCGCCACAAGGAGCATCGCCGGGAGGTCGGCGATCCGCCGAGCCAGGAAGTCCAGCGCTCGCAGGGACGAGGGGTCGGCCCACTGGCCATCGTCCACCGTCAGGATGAGGGGGCCTTCGGCGGCCAGGTGGGCGGTCAGCCAGTAGATCGCCTGCATCGCGGCGAAGCCGGCGGCGTGGACGCCCGTCGCGGCTTCGCCCACTCCCAGCACCCAAGCCGCGGGCCCCGCTGCGCCGGCGAGCAGACGTACGCGCCGTTGCGCGTCCGCCGTCGCCAGGAGAGGCTCGTACAGCTGACGGATCAGCCCGAACGGATGGTCCTGTTCAAGCTCGCCACCCCGAGCGGCGAGCACCCGCAACCCGGCGCTGCTCGCCCGCTGCCCCGTCAGGGCGACCAGCGCGGTCTTTCCCGCCCCCGCCGGGCCCTCCAGGACCACGATGCCCCCGCGCCCAGCCCGAGTCGCCTCCAGAGCCGCGTCCAGCGTCTGAAGCTCCCGTTCCCGGTCGAGCAGTGGCAGTCCCGATGGCCCCATGTACCTAAATCCAGTCAAAAGCCTAACACTTTGCTAACACACGCACGCCGCCCGGGGTGGCCGGCCGGGTGAGAAAAGATCAGGGTCCGACCCTGACGCAAAGCGGAAACCGGCGTGAGAGAGTCCTGCTCGTGACTCACTCTGCGGGGCGCATTGGGGTTGTTCGGTGGGGGCTGCCCGTCGTCATCGCCCTGGCAGCCATGCTGTCGTCGGCGTCGATCGCCCGGGCAGCCCCCGGTGATCTCGACGCGTCGTTCAGCGCCGACGGCAGGCAGACGCTCAACTTCGGCGGGACCGACCGGTCGACCAAGGTGGCGGTCACCCCGGACGGACGGCTCGTCGTCGTCGGGTCGACCGATGCCACCGGCGGCGGAGACTTTGCCGTGGCCCGGTTCACCTCCGGCGGCGCTCCCGATACGTCGTTCAACGCCACCGGCCGGGAGAGCCTTGGCTCGGCCGCTAACGACATCGGCGGCGGGGTGGCGGTCCTGCCCAACGAGCAGATCGCCGTCTCCGGCCAGGCCAACGCGACCCAGGATTTCGTGACCTGGCGGCTGAACGCCGACGGTACCATCGACACGTCGTTCGCGGGCGGCGCGGCAGGCTCGGTCGTCGACTTCGGGGGCAACGACGCCGTCAACGCCATGGTCCGGCAGCCCGACGGAAAGCTCGTCCTCGTCGGGTCGACGAGCGCCACCAACGGCGGCGACTTCGCGATCGTCCGGCTCAACGCCGACGGGTCGCTGGACAGCACCTTCTCCGGTGGCGGCAAGGAGACGATCGACTTCGGCGGCGCCGACAGCGCGGTGGCGGTCGCACTCGCCCCGGACGGGAAGATCGTCGTCGCCGGCCAGGGCGGTCTCGGCGCCGACATGGTGGTCACGCGGCTGAACATCGACGGCAGCGTCGACACCTCGTTCGCTCCCGTGACGGCAGGCAAGGCGTTCGTCGATTTCGGCGGCACCGATGTGGCCAACGGCGTCGTCGTGCAGCCGGACGGCAAGATCATCATCGACGGAGCCACCAGCGCAGTGGGATTGGGCGACTTCGCCGTCGCCCGGCTCAACGCCGATGGCTCGCTGGACCCGACGTTCAGCGGCGACGGCAAGGAGACGCTCGGCTACGGCGCGAACAACGAAACGGCGCTCGCGATCGCGCTGCAGCAGAACGGCCGGATCGTCGTGATGGGCAACGGTGCCGCCAACAGCGACTTCGTCGTCAGCCGCCTGAACCCCGACGGCGGCGCCGACCCGAGCTTCGGGGCGGGCGGGACGGTCGCAGTCGACTTCGGCGCCGCCGAATACGACGGCGACGTGACCCTGCAGCCGGACGGGCAGATCGTGATCGCCGGCTCGACGAACGTCAGCGACGGCGGAGACATGGCGGTCGCCCGCCTGCAGGGCGACCCGGTGCAGTCGACCACGACCCCTCCATCGCCGACCCCCACGAATCCGGGCCCCGTCCCCCCGTCGCCGTCCCCGGTGGCGGTCGGCCCAAGCCCGCACATCACCAGCGGCGGTCCGTCGGCCAAGCTGCCGGGTGGATGGCGGTTCGGCGGGTTCGGCTCGTCAGCGCCGCTGGGGCGGCGGATCATCGACTACCACTGGGTCATCAGCATCCTCAACAAGACCGTGGACACCGACTGCGGCCCGAGCCCGGTCTTGTCGATCCCCATCCGGGCGGCCGGCATCTACAAGACGAAGCTCACCGTGAAGGACAACTTCGGCGCCACCGCGACGACGCAACGCTTCATCCCCATCACCAAGCTCAAGATCAAGCCTCCCAATGGCGACGGGGTGTTCGACTGTGAGAACCCCGCCCAGGGCAACCAGGCGAGCCGGGCGGACTGCGTCAAGTCCTACGGCTTCCTGATCCTCGACGTCAACAGCCGCGGCGGTCCCAACGACTGCTTCGAGATCTCCAGCTCGCTCGTCAACGGCAAGAAGTTCTTCGAGGGCAAGATCGCCGGTCCGGTGGCGATCAACGGCCTCTACGTGCCGGTGCCCAAGGGCGTGGTGACCATGTATGACTCCGACGGCAACGTGTCGCTGGCCGCCGCGTCGCACCTCGGAGTGCGGGTCGGTCCGTTCCTGACCCAGGACATCCCCCTGAAGTTCAAGATCACGCCGAACAAGTTCCTCGTCTACCACCTGATCAACGTCGACTCGGCGACCAACACGCCGAAGTTCCTCGGGTCGCTGCCGATCCGGGGCGCCTTTTCGATCGACCTCCTGTACCACAAGAGTTGGGTCAAGGTGGGCATCGGTTTGCCGTCGCCGTTGTCCTTCGGCGGCGGCCGAACGGCTCAGGCCGATGTCACCCTGAAATCCGACAACGTCAACGGGCTCCAGTACGACGGCCTCTCGGCCACGGTGCCCGACCTCTGGCTGGGTCCGCTGTTCGTCTCGTCGCTCAACGTCCACTACCAGAAGAGCACGAACACCTGGGGCGGGGGCGCGAAGGTCACGCTTCCGGGCAGCCAGATCGCGATCAATGCCGCCGGTCCACCGACGCAGCCACCGGACTTCGGCTTCGGCATCAGGAACGGCAAGCTGGACCACGTCGGCTTCGGGATCGATTTCCAGCCACCGACGCAGCCCGACCTGTTCCCACCCTTCCACACGGTGCTGCTCAGCCACATCGGCGCGGCCGTCGGCTTCAACCCGCTGCGGCTGACGGGAACGATCGGCCTGAGCGCCGCCAACGTCGTCGCCGAGGACGGAGCGCTGTTCGGCGTGTTCGCCACAGCTCACAACCAGTACACGCTCCCCGAGAACCCTGGTCCCGAGCTCGCGCCGCTCGCCAGCCGCACGTTCGACCGCTTCTCACTGGCGATCGGCGGCACGGCGTCGCTCAAGGTCCCGATTCTCGGCGGCGTTCCGCTGCTGCACGCGTACGGCCTGTACGAGTATCCGGACTACTTCGAGTTCGGCGGCGGCTTCAGCTGGAAGGTCGCGTTCCTGTCGCTCGACGGCAACGTCGGCGGCTTCGTCTACCCCTCGAGTCGCAAGTTCAACGTCCAGGGTGGGGTCAAGGCTTGTCTGCAGGGCATCAAGATCGGCTACAAGTTCGTGTCGGTCAAGATCAGCCCGTGTCTCAACATCGGCGCCGTCGTCTCCAGCAAGGGCATCGGCTTCTGCGGCGTCATCCCCGTCCCGTTCCCGATCTTCGGGCACATACCGGTCACGGTCGGCGCCGGCTACCACTGGGGCGACGGCGGGCCCAAGCTGATGATCTTCTCCTGCGACTACGGGCCCTACGCCGAAGCCTCGCCGCTGGCGCACACGTCGGCCGGCGCCCCGCCTGGTAGCTACACGGTGAACCTGCCCAGCGGGCTGCCGGCGGCGATGTTCCAGGTGCGCGGACGGGGCGGCGACCCCGACGTGACCGTCACCGATCCGGATGGTCACGACGCGTTCGCGACTGCCGACGCGCTCGCCCTGAACGGCACCGATCCGAATAGCACGACGGTGGCGCTGCGCCATCCCCGCGGCGGCCGGTGGACAATCACCCCGAAGGCGGGCTCGGTCGCGATCGCTGGCGTGGCCAGCGCCAACGCGCTGCCCCCGGTCGCCCTCAAGGCGACGGTGACCGGCGCGGGCCACCGGCGCGTCCTGCATTACCACCTGAACCCGGCCGGCGGGCGCACCGTCACGTTCGTCGAGCGCGGCCCCGACACCGTCCATGTCCTGGGCGTCGCCCACGGTCACGCCGGGCAGATCACGTTCAGCCCGGGCACGGGTCGGGCCGGCCGGCGCACGATCGCGGGGCTCGTCGACCAGGACGGTGCTCCCGCCGGCGACCTCAAGATCGCCTCCTACTCTGCACCCGGACCCGGGCAACCGGGGCGCCCGGGCCGGGTGCGGGCCATCCGCCGGCGCGGCTCGATCAGCGTCAGCTGGCGCGGCGTGCCCGGAGCCATCCGCTACGAGGTACTCGTCAGGCTCGCCGACCACTCGCAGGTGTTCCGCGTCGTGCGCCGCACCCACGTCACGATCGCCGACCCGGCGGCGCGCACGCGCGGCCAGGTTCTCGTCGATGCGGTCGGCGTCGACGGCGGGCGCGGCAAGGTCCGTACGGTGAACCTGCCGCGCGCCCGCCGGAACCGGTAGGCCGCTAGGCCTCGGCGATCATCAGCGTCGCCCCGCCGGTGGCGAACTTAGCGACATCGGCTCCCGCGGCTTGGCCCTCGGGGCTCGCCATCGACGCCTGCAGTTCGTCGACGTCCTCGAACCACAGCTCCGCGAGAAAGTAGTACGGAGCCGCGGACCCGTCGGGCGTTCCCAGCACCTTTCCCGTCTCGAAGCGGCGGAGGTTGGGGATCTTCTCCGCCAGTGGCGCGTGCGTGCGGGCGTAGTGATCGTCGAACGCGGCCGGATCATCCGGGGCGCCGTAGGCGACGACAAGCTTGACCATCTGTTCTCTCCTTTTCGGGTCTGGGGAGCCTAGCCCGGCGGAGGGGTCAGCGCTGAGATGAGCCTGCGGAGATCAGCTTGTGCGTGCCTGTAATGCCAACGCAAGATTCGTGGCGTTAAGTGCGGAGTCGTCCTCATCCACACAGAAAGGAGGGCCACATGCGCGTACTCACACGGGCATCGTTGGTTCTCGCGCTGTCCTCGGCGGCGGTCTTCGCCCCGGCGATGGCCTCCGCGCACTCGCGGCCGCACCACCCATGGCGAGACAGTGGCGACGTCTACGTCAACGACAACACGGCGACGGCGAATACCGTCGCGGCGTTCCACCGCCGCGGCGACGGTTCGCTTCAACCGCTGCCCGGCTCGCCGTTTGCCACCGGCGGCGCGGGAACCGGCGCGGGCATCGGCTCACAGGGCTCCCTGCAGACCGCCTTCGGCGGTCGCTACGTGCTCGCCGTCGACGCCGGTTCCAGCCAGGTCTCGGTGCTGGCCGTCGGCCGGCACGGATCGCTGCATCCTGTTCCGGGAGGAACTGTCAGCTCCGGCGGCAGCGAGCCGGTCAGCATCGCAGTGCACGACAACCTGGTCTACGTGGCCAACGCCGGTACCGGGGCCACAAATTACACCGGCTTCGTGCTGGGCTTCGACGGCGTGCTGCGCCCGCTGCCGGGGTCGACGATCGCGCTGCCCGACGGCTCGCAGCCCGGTGACGTGCTGTTCAACGCCACCGGCTCGAAGCTCGCGGGGACGCGCGTCGGCACCTCGCTGATCGACAGCTTCGTCGTTGATCACGATGGCCGGCTGCAGGCGGCGTCCGGAGCGCCGTACCCTGCCCAGGGCCCGGGTCCGTTCGGCAGCGAGTTCCGTCCGACCGATCCCGCCGAGCTGTACGTCTCAAACGCCCACGGCGGGGCGGGCAACGGGACGGTCTCGGCCTTTCGCGACGCGCCCGACGGGACACTGACGTCGATCGGCTCGTCGCCGTTCGCCGATCAGCAGACCGCACCGTGTTGGGTGGAGATCTCCCACGACGGGCGCTACCTGTTCGCGGTCAACACCGCCCAGCCCAGCATCTCGTCCTATGCGATCAAGCGTGACGGCACGCTGACGCTGCTCGGCAGCACGCCGTTTCGCAATCCCACTGGATTGGGGCCGGTCGACGCTCGCCTGAGCCCCGACGGCGAGACGCTGTTCGTCGTCGATGGGGGTACCAGCCAGGTCAGTGCCTTCCGGGTGCACGGCGGCATTCTGACCGAGCTACCGTCCTCGCCGACGGCGCTGCCGGCCGGGGCGACGCCGTTCGGAATCGTCGTCAGCTGAGACGTTGTGGGTCCGGCGCCCGGCGGCGCCGGACCCATAGCATTGAGGCGGCCATGGCCACCCTGCTGCCCGCTTCCGAACAGAACCGTCCCGTCCCGGCGCGGTTGCTGTCGCTGAACGTCGGGCTCCCACGCGACGTGCAATGGCAGGGCCGGACCGTGCACACCGGGATCTGGAAGGTCCCCGTGAAGGGACCGCTGAGGGTGACCGGTCTCAACGTCGACGGTGACGGGCAGGGCGACCTGAAGGGGCACGGCGGGGTCAACCGGGCGGTGTTCGTCTACCAGATCGAGTCCTACCGCTACTGGCAGGAGCAGCTGGACCGCGACGACTTCGTCTACGGCCAGTTCGGCGAGAACTTCACCGTCGAGGGGATGCCCGACGACGAGGTCTGCATCGGCGATCGCTACCGGATCGGGGAAGGGATCTTCGAGGTCAGCCAGCCGCGGGTGACCTGCTACCGGCTCGGGCTCCGGATGGACGAGCCGCGCATGCCCTCGCTCGTGGTCGCCCACCACCGACCCGGCTTCTACCTGCGCACCATCCAGGAGGGGCACGTACGAGCCGGCGACCGGATCCACAAGATCGCCGCCGGCCCGGAGGCGATGACCGTCGCCGAGACCGATGCCCTGCTGTACCTGCCGCATCGCACGCGCGCGTCCCTGATCCGTGCGCTGAGGATCCCGGCGCTCAGCGAGGGCTGGCGGGGATCGTTTCGCGAGCTGCTCGACCAGGCCGAGGCCAACGGTCGGGCGGCGGCCGCCCCGCCACTGGCCTGGACCGGGCTGCGACCGCTGCTCGTCGAGGCTGTCGAGCCCGAGAGTGCGACCGTCGTCTCGATCAGGCTCCGGGCGCAGAACGGCGACGCCGCTCCGCCGGCTCTGCCGGGGCAGTTCCTGACGGTCCGCGTCGCGACTGATCCGGCCGTCGGGCCGCTGATGCGCACCTACTCGTTGTCGGGGCCGCAGAACGGTCTCGAATACCGGATCAGCGTCAAACGTGAGCCGCACGGCGCGGCCAGCGGCTACCTGCACACCCGGCTGCGCGTCGGCGATGTGCTGCAGGCGGGCGCGCCCCGCGGATCGTTCGTCCTCGCGTCCGGCTCGGGGCCGGTCGTCCTGATCAGCGCGGGGGTGGGAGCGACGCCCGTGCTGGCGATGCTCCACGCGCTCGCCGCCGAACGTGGCGAGCGTCCGGTGTGGTGGCTGCATGGCGCCCGCGATCGCGCCCAGCATGCCTTCCGCGCCGAAGTCGCCGAGCTCCTGGCGGTCCTTCCGGGCGCACACCGGATCGTCTGCTACTCCCGCCCTGGGCCCGACGATCGGCCCGGACGCGACTTCGACGTCGCCGGGCGCCTCGACGGCGCTGTCATCGATGATCACGACGTACCGGTCGACGCCGACTTCTACATCTGCGGCCCCGGGGCGTTCATGCACGACATGACGGCCGCGCTTGCCGCCCGCGGGACCGCTCCCACCCGCGTGCGCAGCGAGACCTTCGGACCGAGCGATCCGATCACTCCCGGGGTGGTGGCGACCGGCGCCGCGCCGGCTCCGCATCCCCCGGGGGGCCACCCCGGCGCCGGCGAGCTGGTCTCGTTCGCGCGCAGCAACCTCTCGGTCCCGTGGGATCGGTCGTTCGAATCGCTCCTGGAGTTCGCCGAGGCATGCGATGTGCCGGTCCGCTGGTCGTGTCGCACCGGCGTCTGCCACACCTGCCAGACCGGGCTGGTGTCAGGAGGCGTGGACTACGCGCCCGAGCCCCTGGAGCCCGCCGAGCCCGGCAGCGCGCTCATCTGCTGCTCGACGCCGAGCAGCGAGCTGATCCTCGACCTGTAGCAGGGGCGGCGGGTCAGCGAACGCTGACGGGCGTCAGCTGCCCGGCGGCGACCGTCTCGATCGCCTGGGCGGCTCGCGCCGTTCCGAGGTCGCCGGTCAGCCGCTGGGCGATGGCCGCGATCCGGGCCCGGCGGGCCTCGTCGGCCAGCAGGTCGTCGAGCGCGCCGAGGAGCTGCTCGGGTTCGTGGCCGTAGGTGTCAAGGCGGATGCCGAGGCCGGTCTCGTGCACCCGCTGGGCGTTGTCGTACTGATCCCAGAACAGGGGCAGCACGATCATCGGGCAGCCGAAGTGCAGGCATTCGGTGACCGTGTTGTTGCCTCCGTGAGTGAGCACGGCGTCCGCCTGGCGGAGGATCGAGGTCTGGGGCAGGAACTCGCCGCCGTGGACGTGGGCGGGCACCCTCAGCAGCTCTTGCTGGGGGCCGAGGGACACGACTAACTCGATCGCGCCGTGACCGGCCAGGGTGTTAATCAACCGCTGCATCAGCTCGACGTCGGCGGAGCCGAGCGACCCGAGGCTGAGGTAGACGAGCGGGCGGCCGTCGGCTCGCTCACCCGGGCGATGCCATGGCGCCTCGGAGCCGCGCACGCAGGATTCGAGGGCCAGCCAGCGCCCGGCCGGGGGCGCTGCGCGCGGGTAGTCGAGCTCGCGTGGATACAGGTATAGGTTCAGCCACGGCGAGACGCCGATCAGCTCCGAAGCCGGCAGCGGCGGCGCGCCGCGCTCCACGCAGAACGCGCTGTGCTCCGCGTGCAGCGGCCCGAGCGCGCGCCGGTACTCGACCCAGTACGCGTCCGACGCCGCCCGCGAGCCCTGCGTCGAATAGCCCGAGAACGTCGGCGGGACGAGTTGGTCCTTGAGCTCGGCGGGATTGCAGGAGACGATCCGCACCCACGGACGACCGCTGGCGGCCAGTGCCGGAAAGCCGACCACGTTGTCCTCAACGACGACGTCGGCGTCGATCTCCTCGATGATCTCACGCAGGCGCTCGTCGACGTAACGAGCACCGTCGATCAGCGCCCGGAAGGTCGGGGCGATGAACGCCTTAAGCTGCTCGATCGTCGGGCGCCGGAACACGGGAGCGGTGTCGCGGATGTAGTCCTTCCAGAACTGGCCGGGCGCCTCCTCGTGCTCCGGAGGAGGTCCGAGCCGCATCAGCCGCTCTTCGAAGCCGCGCGCCTGAAGTGTCCCGGCAAACGACTCCTCGATGATGAACACGACGCGATGCCCGCGCTCCTGCAGCACCGCGGCGATGCCGGCGCAGTTGTTCGTGGGGCCGTAGGCGCCCTCCGGGAAAAAGGCGATCGTCGCCATCGCGTGGCTGCGGAACGCTAACCCATCGCGAGGGCGAGACGGAAGCCGCTGAGCTCCAGTCCCGGCGCCGGGGCGTCGCCGGTCGCCCACCGGGCGGCCGCCTCGCCGATCGCGGGGGAGTGCTTGAAGCCGTGGCCTGAGCAGGCGGAGACGATCAGCACGGCATCGTGAGAAGGATGCTCGTCGATCACGAAGCGGTTGGCGCGCGTGCTCGTGTACAGGCAGGAGGCGCTTCGCAGCGCTCGCGGTCCGAGCCACGGCAACCGATGGCGGACGTAGTCGCGGTACAGGTCATCGCTCTGGGCGCGCGTCGCGGGATGCTGGCGGCCGTCGGGTTCGCTGGTCGTCTCATACGACTCCGTCCCGAGCTTGAGCCCGCCGGAGCGACCATTCACCGCGGGGAAGCCGTAGAAGCCGTCGAGGTGGACGAACTCCCCTCGCCCACCGCCGAAGTCCCAGACGAAGACCGGCAGGGCGCGCAGCTGCTCGTAGCCCTCGCGAATCTCGAACCAATGCAGCAGCTGGCGGTAGACGGCCACGAGCTCCCGGCCCTGCGGGAAGAGCTGCGGGAGCCAGGCTCCGGCGCACAGCACCAGCCGGTCGGCCGTGTAGATGCCGGCATCGGTGCTCACTGTCACTCCCGCTCGCGAGGCCGACCACCGGACGACGCGCTCGCCGAGGCACAGCTGTGCCCCCCCGCGACGAGCGAGCTCCAGTTGGACCCGCACGGCCGCCTCGGGCCAGACGATCCCCGCCGACGGCTCGTAGTAGGCCTCCGTCTTCTCGTCGACGGCGAACATCGGCAGCCGACGGCGGAGCTCCTCGTTGTCCAGGCACTCGTGCTCGATCCCGAACCGCTGTGCCAGTGCCCGCGTCTGTTCGAAGAACGGGCTCCCCGGGCGCGACAGGATCAGACCGCCGCATTGGGTCAGCAGCCGCGCACCGGACTGCTCCTCGAGCTCGCGCCACAGCCGATGCGAGCGCTGGACGAGCGGGACGTATTCGGCGCCCTCGCCGATCGCCAGGCGGGTGATCCGCGTGTCGCCGTGCGTGGATCCGTACGCGTGCGGCGGGGAGTATTGATCGATGCCGATGACCGACACGCCCCGCCGTACCAGCTGAAGGCAGGTGGCGCTCCCCATCGCTCCCAGGCCGACGACGATCGCCTTCACGGGACGGCTCACCGCTTGAGCTCGATGATCTTTAAGCGGGTCGTCGTCGGCTGTCCGATCGGCGTGAAGCTGACGCGGACGGTCAGCCGTTCGCGCTTGGCGTGCGCAAGCAGGCGCCGGCCGCGCTTGGTCAGCTTGAGCTTGACCGAGATGCGTCCGGCCTTCTTGACCGAGACCGTCCGCGCAGCCACCCGGACCGGCTTGGGCTTGCGAGCGTGACGCTTGCGCGGCGGCGAGTAGTCCCAGTCGATGACGAGCTTGCCGCTCGACGGTGCGTCGAAGCGAAACGTGTAGCCATTTCGCTTGAGCAGCTTGGCGATGCGCGCCGCTGGGCCGTGGGGCACCAGCAGGCCGGCCAGAGCCGAGCGTACCCGGGCCCGGGATGGTCCCGCCGGCCTGGCCTTCGGCTTGGTCGTCGGCCGGGGCGCTGGGCGGACGGTGGCCGTGACGGCCGTCGGTGGTCCGGCAGGTGCGGGCGGAGGCTGCGG
>DATAUL010000026.1:0-1980 GCA_036268255.1 Solirubrobacteraceae bacterium
CATGGCCTGCTCACGCAGGCTCCGATCACGCGCTCGCTCCCACAAGCCGTGTACGACGATCAGTGTCCCCACGCTTACCGACACCGTCGCCAGGCATGCGAGAGCGAGCTTTACCGTGCCGATCTGTGCGGCGATCCGCCAGACGTCGGAGGTGACGATCGCGAAGGCGCCCACCCCCACCGCGCCGACGAGTGTCCGAGACAGGCTGGTCGCCAGCCGCCACGGGTGGTTGGCGCGCACCATCCCGATGAGCAGCCGGACGTTGCCTGTCACGACTCGGTGCAGCAGGGCCGTGTCGGCGAGCGCGTCCGCGGCGTCGACGTCGGTGACCAGCTCAACCCAGCGGCGCTGGATCCGGCCCGCGTCGCGCCGTCGGACTGAGCTGCCCGAGGCGGTGTCATCGTCGACGAACATCCCTACCGCGTCGGCGATGGCCTGCACCAGATGCCCGCTGCTCTGCTTGAGGCCGAGCGCAGGCAGGGAGACGATCGCCACCCCGTGCGTCCGGCTCGTGTGCGTCACCACCGGTCGGTGTGAGACCCGCAGGGGAAGCTCGGTGACATGTACGACGAGGTCCCAGCTGCGGTCCAGTAGCTGCGTCCGCGCGGCATCGAAGACATCGGCCAGCCGTGCCGGCGGGGGCACGAGGAGATCACGGATGGCCGCGATCTGCCAGTCCACTCCTGGATAGCGCCGCGCCAGCTCCTGCGCCACATCTTCGGCGAGGCCCCGCGCGACGTCGTCATCGAGTGCCGGGGTGACCAGGAGGCCGAGCTCGACGGTGTGCGGCTGCGGTGACCCCTCGGCGGGCTCCGTCTCCCATACGGTCGACGGTTCGACCAGGCTTGGAGCCTCTCCGGGAGCGTTCGGTCGGTTGGTCGTCACAGCCCTGTCTGCATGTCGAGCCACCCGGCGCGTGCCGATGCGTGGCCCGTCGCCGTCGTTGATAGGGGGTGCGGGGCAGTCGCGGGCGGCAGACCGCGTCGCCTCGTTTCGCGCGGGATCTGAACTGCCTTCACCGAGTCCGCGGCAGTCACCGGTCTCTACGCTAGGTCGCTCGAGGAGTCAGACAAATCGGTGCGGCGCCACTGCCACGCAGTTCACCTTGTGTACTGCCCGCTGCGTCGTAACTCTCTAGTAATGATCGCGATCACCGTGAGGCCCGGCTTGTCGGGTCAAGCCCGCCTAGCCGAACTGGATGAGCCCGCGCCCTCCGAGCACGAGCTGCTCGTGGAGATGGTCGCGCTCGGCATTTGCGGCACCGACCGCGAGATCGTTGCGGGGGTCTATGGCTGGCCCCCGCCCGGAAGGGACTGCGCCTCCCCGGGCTCGAGCGCCGGCGCCGGCCTGCTCGAACTGCCGGTGACAAGCCGGATGGAGCTCGATGGCCGCTTGCTCCCGAGGGGTCGTAGCGAGCCGGTGTCATTCCGGCCGGCGCCCCTCGGGGACCGGACGTTCGCCGACGCGTTCGATGCCTGGGCGATCCGCGGAGTTCGCCGTGTCGGGTGCGGGCCGGCGGCTGTCGCTGCGGCTCGGGCACGGCTACCGGTTCGTCCAGGTGGTCGCGCCGCCGGGGAGCGATTCCATCTGTTTTGAGCCGATGACGGCTCCGGTGAATCCGTTCCAGAGCGAACGTACCGTGCTGGCGAAACCGGGGACGAGCTATATCGCCCGGTTCGAGATCCGCGACGATCGCGGTTGAGCCTCACCAGCAGATCGCCGGGCGCGTCGGCTCAGCGCGTCGCTGGCCACAGGACGGCTCTAGCCGGCGCGCCGTCGGACCCGGCGACCTTGAGCGGCAGGCAGACCAGGAAGTAGTCGCCGTGATCGACGCCGCGCAGATCGAGTCCCTCGATCACGCCGACACCGGCACCAAGTAGCAGCAGGTGGGCGTTGGGATCGCCGACCGAGAGATAGTCGATCCCCACCAGCCGGATGCCGCGATCGATGAGCGCATTGGCGCCGTCGGCGTTCAAGCGA
>DATAUL010000027.1:0-2124 GCA_036268255.1 Solirubrobacteraceae bacterium
AGCCCGTCGTCGGGGATCGTCTCCCAGGCGACGGCGTAGGCGACGAACTGGCGGGCCGATGGGCGAATGCCGGGATCGCCATCGAGCGCTCCGAGGCGGACGCCCACGGTGTCGGCATCCGGAGAGGCGCGGCTGAACAGCGCCGAGCCGCAGTCGCCGCAGAAGAACTTCTCGGCCCCGTCAGGCGGAGCCCACGAGCGGAGGCGGTCGTCTCCGGAGAGGATGCGGAAGGCACCGGCCTTGACGCGGGCGTTGGCCGAGGCGGCAGTGCCGGTGCGTCGCTGACAGCGCGTGCAGTGACAGTACGTGGAGCCGAGGAACGGCTCGGACACCTCGAAGCGGACTGCGCCGCAGCCGCATGCCCCGGTGAGCGGAGCGCGGGCGCTCACACCGCCACCCGTTGAGCGAGGTCGCGGTGCGGCTCGATCTGCCACCGCTGGGCGACGTGCTCCAGATGGGCATCCATGCCCCAGCGATCGGGCTGCTCCTCGCCTGTGTGCTGGGGGCTCGCGCCCTTGAGCGCCATGGCCCCGGTGTTGTCGCCGAGCCGGCGGATCTCGGCCACGTCGGCCTCGGTGAGGCGCAGATCGGACGGCAGCGCCGCCAGCTCGGCCCGCTTGTCCTCGATCGTCCGGGCCTGGGGGCCGACCTCCTGGATCAGCGTCGGCGCCACGCAGGCGACGGGCCCGTGGGAGAGATTCCATTGGCAGGCGAGCTGGATCGGCGTCAGGCCGGCCCGGTGCGCGACCGGGCGCATCGCGTCCAGGCGGACGCGCCCGGACTCGATCCACCCGGCGGGGCGAAACCCGCGGTGGTCGCCCGGTGCCAGTTCCTGGTCTGGGTGCAGGTCGTCGAAGAACAGGCCGCCGTAGTCGACCACCCGCGTGATCAGGCGGATCTTGGCCGCCGCCGCCGCGTCGAGGCACAGCTCACCCGGCCATGGCTCAAGCGGGTTGAGGATGATCATCGCCCAGTCCAGCTGCTCGCCGAAGCGCTCCAGGCAATCGATCAGATCGAGCGTGAAGCCGTTGGCGGGGCCCGGGGCGACGCCGATCATGCGCGTCAGGCCCGCATCGCGCAGCGCCGCCATCCCGCTCCAGACAGCCTCCGAGGTGTAGCCGGTGCGATCGGGGTTGTGCAACAGCAGCAGGTCGAAGGCATCCACGCCGCAGCGCTCGAGACTGCGCTCGGTGGCCATCCGTAGGTAATCGCCGTACTGATCGGCGCCTCGTAGGGCCGGATCGGTGAAGCGGGGATAGCCCTTGGCGCCGTTGCGCTCGCCCGTGTAAAAGTCGTGTCCGACGGCGCCGACCACGCACATCCGCTCGCGCGGGCGCCCGGCGAGGGCGCGCCCGAGCATTGTGTCGGCCTCGCCGGCGCCGTAGACGTCCGCGGTGATCACCGTGTCGATTCCGTCGCCCGGGGCGAGCAGCCGCTCCAGGCGCTCGTCGGCGATCGTCTCGCCGAAGTGCATGAAGCGCCCGCCACTCCATGTGCCGACGGCGGCTGGGCCGGGGTCAAGGTGAGAGGGGGCTTCGCTCATTGCTGTCCTCAGTCTAAGTGGCCTGCCGTCCGGTGCTTGCAGGGGGCCGCAGGCGCGATCGGGGCTTGAGAGCCGGAGTCCGTGGCGTGAGTGGCCGACGTTGGTAGCTCCGGGGCGGGCGAGGACACAGCCGGTCGCTCATCGCTGGCGCCACCAGCGGTCGCCGATCAGGTCGTGGAAGACGATCTCGTTGCGTCCGCAGGTGGTGACGATTTCCCAGTAGCGGCGGCGCAGCGGCCGCTCGGTCCACCAGCGGTCCTCGATCAGCCATGACTCGCGGACGGCGTCGACCTCGCGATCGTCCACCGTCTCCGGGCGACCGCCTTCGCCCGCGCCGACGGCGACGCGCCGCGGAACCGCCAGACGACGTGGGCCCGCCATCGCTTACACAGACTCTGTGTCATTCTTACACATAATATGTGTAAGAATAGGATCATCAGCGTGCGCCAAGCCAGCGGTGATCTCTTCCCCACCGACACACCGATCCCGGCAAGTCAGATGATCGGTCGACAGGACGACGTGCGCGAGCTTGCCACGGCGCTCCTGGGCGCCACCAACCTGATACTGGCCGGCCCGCGCCG
>DATAUL010000028.1:0-8173 GCA_036268255.1 Solirubrobacteraceae bacterium
TACGGCTTGACGGCCGCCATCTGCACCGCCGACGAGGCTCGCGCCTACCGGATCGCCCACCGCCTCGAGGTGGGCATGGTGTTCGTCAACAACTACATGCGCCGATCCTTTCTCGGCTCCCCGTTCGGCGGGCAGAAGGAGAGTGGGTTCGGCCGCGAGAACGCCGTCGAGACCCTCCACGAGTTCGTGCGCTCCAAGAACATCCGCTTCCCATCCGGTCGCGGCGTGATCCCCACCTGGCCGCCGGTCGACTGATCGGCGAGACGGTGGCCGGCGCGCGGACGCGACGCGGGCCGATCGTGGTGTACTGGGTGCCGAGGATCACGAACGTGAACGACCTCATACCGACGCACGGGCCCGCCCCGCCATGGAGCTTCTGACCTTCGCGACTGCGGCGACCAGCGTTGGGCGGGCGCTGTCGTTTGCGTTCGGGATGTTCTGGGAGATCCTGTGGGCGCTGATCCTCGGCTTCTTTCTTTCCGGTGCCGTCCAGGCCGTGGTTCGCAAGGGCGAGATGCGCCGGCTGATGGGCGACGATTCGCCGCGCTCGATTGCCACCGCCACATTGCTCGGCGCGGCCTCGTCCTCATGCTCCTACGCGGCGGTCGCACTGGCGCGTTCCCTGTTTCGAAAGAGCGCGAACTTCACAGCCGCGATGGCGTTCGAGATCGCCTCGACCAACCTCGTCGTCGAGCTGGGAATCATCATGGCCCTGGTCCTCGGGTGGCAGTTCACGGCGGGCGAGTTCGTCGGTGGCCCGTTGATGATCGTGATCGTCGTGCTGCTGTTTCGGAGGCTGCTTTCACGCCAGCTCGTCGAGGGGGCGCGCCGCCACGCTGAGCGCGGGCTGCTCGGGCGGATGGAGGGCCATGCCGAGATGGACATGTCGGTCAAGCGCCCGGGGACGATCCCGCAGCGCTTAGTGTCCCGCGAGGGCTTGGACGCGACCGCGGGCTACTTCGTGATGGACTGGGCTGCCGTCGCGCTCGACATCTTCGGCGGCCTGCTCATCGCCGGGGCCGTCAGTGCCTGGGTGCCCGACAGCTTCTGGCGTTCGGTGTTTCTCCAGCATCACGGCGTGCTGTCGACGATCTGGGGGCCCGTGCTTGGGCCGCTCGTCGCCGTGATCTCGTTCGTCTGCTCGATCGGCAACGTGCCGCTGGCGGCCGTGCTCTGGAACGGGGGAATCTCGTTCGGCGGTGTGCTCGCGTTCATCTTCGCCGATCTGATCATCCTCCCGATCCTCAACATCTACCGCAAGTACTACGGGATCCGGATGGCGGGGTTCATCGCTGCCACCTTCTACACCGCGATGGTGATCACGGGACTGACCGTTGACCTGGTCTTCAAGGCGCTCGGCCTCCAACGCACAGTCCGCGACGCCAAGGTCGTCGAGGCGAGTGTCCACTTCAACTACACGACCGTTCTGAACATCGTCTTTCTCGGGCTCGCGGGCCTGCTGGTGTACCGCTTTGTCAGCACCGGCGGAACCGCGATGCTGCGAGCGATGAACAAGCCGGCCGGCGCTCAGCACGAGCATGAGATGGCGCACGGCTCGTGAGACAGCGTCAGGCTCAGGGCGCCGGAACTTCGCCTGGCGGCGCGCTCTTCAACGCCCGGGTGTCGATCATCCCCGATGAACGCTTGTGGCTTCGCTCAGTACGACGATCGGGATCAGGCGGCGTCCGGCGCGTGCCTGGTAGGTGTCGTAGCCGTTGTAGTTGTCGTTGACGAGTTGCCAGAGGACATCGCGTTCGGGACCCTCGGCGACGCGTGGGCAGACCGCGACGCGGGTCGTCCCAATCTGCACGGCGACATCGTCGGGGTGCGCGATGAGGTTGTGATACCAAGCGGGGTGGTGCTCGGCGCCGGCCTTGGAGGCGACGATCACGAAGGCGTCGCCGTGGGGGGTGTAGAGCAGCGGTGTCGTCCGCGGCTCTCCAGATCGGGCGCCCCGGGTGTGCAGCAGCAGGATCGGTTGGCCCATCGCGACCTTCAACCGTCCACGCGAACGCGGGATCACCCAGCGGTCGATCACCGGGAAGACGTTGATGAACAACCAGCCGCCGAGGCGAGACTTGGCCATCGCCTGCATGGCCTTGTCGATCCGGGATTTCTCACGCTGCGCGCGGTAGCCGTCCGGCCGCTGCCCGGGGCGCCGGGGGTCAGTGACGTTGATCGTGCCCACGGGGATCATCCTTGCAGTGCGATCGGCAGTGAGGTGTAGCCGCGGATCATGAGACCGCTCCGTCGCACGGGCTCGCCGGCTGGGCACGCGTTGGGGTAACGCCGCACGAGCAGGGGAAGCATCACCTGGGCCTCGAGGCGTGCCAGGGCCGCGCCGAGGCAGTGGTGAATACCACCGCCGAACGACAGCACCGGGCCTTCGTCGCGGTCGAGACGCAGTTCGTCGGGCTCGGAGAACTGCCGCGGGTCGTGGTTGGCGGCGCCGAGAAGGTTGATCAGGCGCTGCCCCGCGCGGACCGGCAGGCCCCCCACCATCATGTCCTCGGCCGCGGTGCGACCGTAGAGCATCTGGACGGGCGTGTCGTAGCGCAGGAGCTCCTCGGCGGCCGGCCTGGCCAGTGCGGGCCCGCGCCGCAGCCGGTCGGCCTCGTGGGGGGTTTGGAGCAGCGTGCAGAAGCCGTTGGCCAACAGACCGGTGGTCGTCTCGAAACCGGCGGCGAGGATCAGCGCTGCCATCGTCACGAGCTCCTCTTCGGTGAGCTGATGATCGGCATCCTCGTTGGCCACGAGCGCGGAGATCAGGTCCTCGCACGGCCGCGCGCGGCGTTCTCTGACCAGCTCTCCCAGATAGCTCTGGATCTCGACCGCGGCGGCGTCGGCGCTGTCGACGGCCAACGGGTTGAGGATCTCCAGCACCGACGTCCACTCTCTGACCAGCGGCTGGAACATCGGGCGGTCGGCCGCCGGGATTCCCAGCAGCTCCCCGATGACCGTGACCGGAAACGGGAACGCCACAGCATCGACGAACTCGATCGTGCCGTGCAGCGGCTCACACAGCTGATCGGCGATCTGCGTGATCGCGTCACGCATTTCCGCGACGCGATGGGCGGTGAAGGAGCGCGAGACCAGACGCCGCAGGCGGGTGTGCTGGGGCGGATTGAGCATCAGCATGCTCCCGAACAGCAACCGCAGCGACGGCCGCTGCTGCCAGTCGGGGTATCCGGCCGCGGTCAGCACCGCGCCCGGTGACTTGCGCAGCCGGTTGTCACGGATGACCGCCGAGCAGGCGTCGTATCCGGTGACGATCACGGTTCCGTCGGGTGCGGCCACCGCTTCGCCGAGCTCGTGCATCCGCGCATAGATGGGGTACGGGTCGGACTGTCCGCTCGGGGTGGCGAGTTCGCCCATCAGACTTGCAATGTCGCTGTCGGTGGTGGTGGCGCTCATCGGCGTGCCTCTCTGTCGGGAGTCCCGGCGGGTGATGACCCGCCCACGCCTTTCGTCTCGTGACTGCCGCTGCCGTTACGCGGATTCATTTGCTGTAACGCTCGCCGGCCTCGAAGGACTAGGCGGCCATGTTCGACCACCAACACTCCACTCGCCGCTCACTCATCGGTCTCGCCGCCACGCTCGTCTCCACGCTGGCGGCCGGGCTCGGAGCCGCCACCGCTCACGCTCAGACCTCCGTCGTCGTCGCCGAGAACGGCGCCGGGAACGGAGCCATCTCAACCTTCGCACTCGGCGGCGCCTCGACGCCGATCCGACGCATCACCGGGTCGCTGACCGGTCTCGCCTCGCCAGAGCAGATCGCCGCCGACCGCAGCGGCAATCTGTACGTCGCCAACAGCTCGGGCAGCATCACCGTGTATCCACCGACGGCGACGGGCAATGTTGCGCCGCTGCGGACCATCGCCGGTGCCGCGACCGGCCTGGGAGGCGGGGTCTTCGGCATCGCCGTCGACGCCGCCGGCCACGTGTACGCCAGCAACCACTATCGCAACTCGATCACCGAGTACGCATCCGGCGCGACCGGCAACGTCGCTCCGATCGCGACCTTGGCCGGCCCCGCCACCGGCGTGCAACTGCCGACGGGGATCGCCCTCGACCCTGCCGGCCACCTCTGGGTGGACAACGCGGCCGGCATCACGGAGTACGCGGCCGGCGCGAGCGGCAACGCCGCGCCGATCGCGGCGATCGCCGGCCCGCAGGTGAGTTCTTCTTCGGTGATCGCCTTCGACGCGGCGGGCCATCTGTTCGTCAACGAGAACCGGCCGGGTCCTCCCAGCTCGTTCGAGTACACCGTCGAGGAGTTCGCCGCGGGCGCCACCGGAAGCCCAGCCCCGATCGCGACCCTGCACGGTCCTGACACCGGACTCAACGGTCCCTCCGGACTGGGGTTCGTCCCCGGAGCGACCGAGCAACTGCTGGTCGGCAACCTGTTCGGCGCCGGCTCGGTGACGCAGTACGGCGTCCCGGCCGACGGCGATCTGAAGCCGTCGGCGACCCCGGTTGCCAGCGGCGCCGTCTCGTCCCCGACCGGGCTGCTCGTGGTCTCACCGCCGACGCTCACCTCACCGTCGCAGCTGCACGGAATGGCCGGCGCGGCGTTCTCGCAGACCCTGACGGGCGGCGGTGGCCACGGACCGTACAGCTGGGCGATCTCATCGGGATCGCTGCCCGCGGGCCTCAAGCTGAATGCAGCGACCGGGGCGATCACCGGCATCCCCAGCACGGCCGGCACAACCTCGTTCACCGTACGGCTCACCGACCAATCGCTGCCCACCGCGCAGACCGCGACGGCGACGATCTCGATCGCGATCGACCCCGCCATCGTGCCCGCGGTCTACGTCGCCAACGGCGGAAACGGGACGGTCACGAGCTACGCGATCGGCGGCTCGGGGAACCTGGCGCCGCTCACGACGTTCGGGAGGACGGGCTTTGGTCTCAACGCTCCCGCCGGGCTCACGATCGCGCCGAGCGGCCGCGTCTACGTCGCCAACAGCGGCAACGACTCGGTCACGTCATACGCGCCGGGAGCTGCCGCGCCCTCGGTCACGAACCTCACGGGGCCGGCGACGGCTTTGCAGGGTCCGTCGGCGGCCACCCTCGACGCGTCGGGCCGCCTCTACGTCGCCGATCAGCCGGCCAACGCCGTCACCGTGTATGCGCCCGGCGCGACCGGTAATGCCACCCCGGTTGCCACGATCACGGGCCCCGACACCGGGATCAGCGGGCCCGACGCGCTCGCGATCGACACCGCCGGGCGTCTGTGGGTTGCCGACAGCGGATCGAACAGCCTCACCCAATACGCCCCCGGCGCCAACGGCGACGCCAAGCCGCTGGTGACGATCGCCGGCTCAGCCACCGGGCTCAACACCCCCCGCGGGCTCTCGCAGGATGCTGCCGGGGATCTGCTGGTCACCAACCAATACGGGCACACCGTGACCGTGTATGCGCCGGGAACCAGCGGCAACGCCTTCCCGAAGGCAACCCTGGGCGGGTCGTCGACGATGCTGAGCTTCCCGACCGGCATCGACGTCGACACCCAGGGGCGTGTGTACGTGGCCAACCAGTACGACAACGACATCCACGTCTACGCCCCGGGCGCAGCCGCCAACAGCGCGCCGATCGCGACCATCACCGGTAACGCCACCGGTCTGTCGGGCCCTGGCGCGGTCGCCGTCACACCACCACTGTCGATCCTGACCGGTCACCTGCCGCACGCGGTGGCCCAGCGGCGGTACCGCGCGCGCCTGTCGGCCGGGGAGGGGCGGACACCGTATCGCTGGAGCATCGCGCGGGGGGCGCTTCCCGCGGGCCTGCGTCTCACCAGGTCGGGGATCATCGACGGTCGGGCACGCCACGCCGGGCGAGCCCGCGTGCTGATCAAGGTCAGCGACGCCGAGCGCCCTGCCGCCCACGCCACGACCTGGCTGACGCTGGTCGTGCGTCGCGCGCGACATCACAGCTCATAGCGGACCCTCGGCGAACGCACACGACCCATCTGCGCACGTCCCGCGAAGCCGGCCGCAGGGTAAGATCCTGCGCCGCGCTCGCGGGACAGGCGCAGATGGAGACACGATGCGGGCCTACAAGGTGCTACGAGACGGCAGATCGGAGTTCACCGGCTGGCAGTGGCCACTGCCCAGCCCCGAACAGCCGGGCGAGTGGGTGCACGCTTGCGGTCCGATCGCCCTGTGCTTCAACGGGATCCACGCCTCCACCGCGGAGCAACTGCCCCACTGGCTCGGTGTCGACATCTGGGAGATCGAGCTGGGCGGAGACGTCGTGCGCGAGGAGGCGGCGCTCGTCGCCTCGCAGGCGCGCCTGCTGCGCCCGGTCGAGGCATGGGACGAGTCCATGCGGCGCCGCTTTGCGGAGATGTGCCTAAACCGCGCGCGCGCGATCGCCGATGGCTATCCCGCCGGCGACGGCCTTGTCGCCAAGGTCGAGCACACGTTGAGCTGGGCGGGCGCTGCGCCTGCCGGCTACTTCACGGCGATGCTGGCCGGAGCCCGGACGAGCGCAGCGCACCGCGGCGCTGACTACGACGCAGCCTTCCTGCGCGAGCGCGCGCATCAGGCGCGATGGCTGCAGGCGGAACTCCAGCTGGGCGACTGAGCCGGCGGATGCCCGTCAGGGCTGTTCGCCCGAGATCGCGCGAAACGCCTCCATCAGGGAGTCCGCGACAGGCTCGGGAACGTCCTCCTCGCACAGGGTCCCGGTGGCCTTGATGACGGCGCGCATCTGCTCGAGGTAGTCGACGCAGGGTGAGCAGAACGCCAGGTGGTGTTCGACGATGAGGCGCTGGTCGACGGGCAGCGCGCCCTCGAGGTACTCCGTGGCCAGCTCCACGAAATCGACGCACGGCAGATCCTCATAGCTCATACGCGCACCACCTCCGTGAAGTATTCCTCAAGCCCGGCACGCACCGCTGCGCGCGCTCGATGCAAGAGAACGCGCTGGTTTGCGGCCGAGAGGCCGAGGCACTCGCAGACCTCGTCGGCTTCCCAACCCTCGACGTCTCGCAACCTGATCACCTGCTGTTGGCGGTTCGGCAGCTTCTCGATCGCGGCCGCGACGAGCGCCGCGGTCTCCTCGGCGAGTATCCGCTCTTCGGGGAGCTCGAAGAAGCGGCTCGGGGTGAGGCTCCAGTACCCCGCGGCGGCGTGCCCCGCAGGGAGGAAGCGGTCCGGGTCCACAGTCGGGCCGTCCTCATCCCCGGGAGATGCCAGCGAGGAGAACGGGGTCGTCCGCTGCTCCCGGACACCTCGCGACTGCGCCCGGTTGACGAGGATGCGAAAGATCCATGTCTTCAAAGACGACCGGCCCTCGAAGCGCTCGAGTCCCTGGATGACCGCCAGCCAGGTCTCCTGCACCACCTCGTCGGCCACCGAGGGGGACCGGACGAACGTCAAGGCGACGCGCTTCATCGCGCGGTTGTGAGACGTGACGAGCTCCCGAAAGGCCATCTCGTCGCCGGCTCGCAGTTGCGCGAGCGTGAGCTCCTCGCTAGCCACGGCGGCAGTCACGCGACCAGTTTAAACCGGCCAGAGCAAGCTCGGCCGTGTCGCCCGCTGCCGCGGGCAGCAGCTGGCCGCCAAGCGGTCGTCGCACCTCAGTCTTCACGACCGGGTGACGAGGGCGTCGCCGTCTGCGCCGTTGCGTCGAGGGTCGTGTTGCGGCTGGACTGGGGGTCGCGCTTAAGGTTGAGCGTGCCCCCGACGGTGTAGTACGGCTTGCCGGCGATCACCAGGTCCTCGGCGGGGAAGCGGGTGATCACCTCGCAGCCGTCGGCGGTGACGACGAGCTGCTCCTCGATGCGCGCCGCCGACCAGCCGTCGGTGGCCGGCCAGAACGTCTCCAGGGCGAACACCATGCCCTCCTTGATCTCCTCGGGATGCTCGAGCGAGACGAGGCGGCTGAAGACCGGCTTCTCCCAGATCGACAGGCCCACGCCGTGGCCGAACTGCAGGGCGAAGGCGGCCTCCTCGTCGGGGAAGCCGAACTCCTGGGCGGCCGGCCAGATCGCCGCGACGTCGCCGGTCGTCGCGCCGGGCCGGATCAGTGCGATCGCCGCGTCGAGGTAATAGCGACAGCGCTTGTAGGCGTCGACGAGCGGCCGCGACGCGCTGGACACCGCAAACGTGCGGTAGTAGCACGTGCGGTAGCCCATGTAACTGTGGAGGATGTCGAAGTAGGCGGG
>DATAUL010000029.1:0-9221 GCA_036268255.1 Solirubrobacteraceae bacterium
GGAGTACGCATCCGAGCGGCTCGCCGGTCCGAGCGGCGGCGCGAGCGGCGACGAGCAGCTGGCCCAGGACCTGGAGCACGCGCTGTACGCATCGAAGATCGTCTCCTATGCGCAGGGCTTCGCCCAGATCGCGGCCGCCGCCGACGACGAGGGCTGGGACATCGACCTCGGCGCGATGGCGACGATCTGGCGCGGGGGCTGCATCATCCGCGCGCGCTTCCTCGACCGCATCCGCGAGGCCTACGACAACGAGCCGGGGCTCAACAACCTGATGCTGGCCGACTTCTTCGCCACGGCGCTGGCCGAGGCGCAGGATCCGTGGCGCCGCGTCGTCGGCCGGGCCGCCGAGCTCGGCATCCCGACGCCGGCGTTCTCGTCCTCACTGGCCTATTACGACGGCTACCGCCGCGCCCGCGGGCCGGCCAGCCTGATCCAGGGCCTGCGCGACCTGTTCGGGGCCCACACCTACAGGCGGGTCGATCGCGAGGGCACCTTCCACATCCTGTGGTCAGGCGACGGCTCGGAGATCGAGGCCTAGGCGGGGCAGGCGGCCGGGCCGCGCCTCAGGCGTCGGGCAGCTCGAACTGGCAGCGGGCGATGCGCTCGGTCATCGGTGCGAGCAACCCGCGCAGCCGGTTGTGCTCGGCGTCGGCGTCGTAGTTGCGATATGCGCCCGCGTCGGCGAAGTCGGCGACGATCGCAAAGCTCCAGTTGCCCCCGCGCATGCCGAGGTCGTCTCCCAGGGTGTAGCTGACCGTGCCGGGGCAGTTCATCGCCCGGAAGCCGTCCTGGATGCGGGCCACCTCGGCGAGGTCGGCGTCAGCGTCGAGCTGGACCATCACGACGTTGCGGATCACGCCGCCCAGCATACGGGCGGTCACATCCAGCCGTTCTCACCCGTCACCGGGATATCAAACGATTTCCCGGAGGCCCGAGATGGTGACCACAAGCAGACCACCTTCCTTTCTGTCGACCACGCGCGGCAAGCTCACGCTCGCGCTGCTGTGCGCGGTCGCGTTCATCGACTTCGTCGACGCCTCGATCGTCAACATCGCGCTGCCGTCGATCCGTCGCACGCTGCACTTCTCAGAGCTTGGCCTGCAGTGGGTGCCGAGCGCCTACCTGCTCACCTACGGCGGCTTCATGCTGCTCGGCGGACGCGCCGCCGACCTGATCGGGCGCCGGCGGGTCTTGATCAGCGGCACCGTGGTCATCGGCGTCTCGTCGCTGATCGGCGGGCTGGCGGACAGCTCGGGCGTGCTCGTCGGCGCGCGGTTGGCACAGGGCGTCGGCGCCGCGATGATGCTCCCCGCGGCGCTCTCGATCCTCACCACAACGTTCCGGGAGGGCGCGGAGCGCAACACCGCGCTCGGCGTGTGGGGCGGCGTCGGCGGGCTGGCCTCGGCAGCCGGCGTGCTGTTCGGCGGCCTGCTGACCGAGGGGCTGGGCTGGCGGTGGGTGATGTTCGTCAACCCGGTGGCGGTCGTGTTCGTCCTCGCCGGCATCCTGCGCCTGATCGAGCCCGACCGTAAACGCCCACAGCTGCGGGGCTTCGACGTGCGCGGTGCCGTCCTCGCGAGTGCCGGCATGCTGCTCCTCGTCTACGTCCTCGTGCAGGCTCCGACCGTCGGCTGGGGTGCACCGCGCACGATCGCCGAGATCGCCGGCGCCTTCGCGCTGCTCGGCGCGTTCGTGGCCAACGAGCTGCGCCACCGCAACCCGCTCGTGCCGCTGTCGATCTTCAAGATCAACGGGTTGGGCTTTGCCGACGCCACCCAGCTGGTCGCGTTCGCGGGCTTCATCGCGATGTTCTTCTTCCTCACCCTGTACATGCAGAACGTGCTGCACTTCTCCCCCATCCAGACCGGCGCCGCCTATCTCCCGTTGTGCTTCGCCACCGGTATCGCCGCCGGGGTGGCCTCGCAGCTCGTTTCGCGGATCGGTACCCGCCCGTTGATCGTCGGCGGCTCGGTGATCGCCGCGGCCGGTCTGTACTGGCTGTCGCGGATCCCCGTCGACGGCTCGTTCACGGCCGACCTGCTGCCCGGCATGCTCGTCGTGTCGTTCGGCCTCGGTCCGGTGTTCGTGGCTGTCACCACCGCCGCCAACGCCGGCGTGCCGGCCGACAGAGCGGGCCTGGCGGCGTCGCTGGTCAACGCCTCCCAGCAGCTCGGGGCGGCGCTCGGCCTGGCGATCTTCGCGGCACTGGCGACGAGCCGCACCGAGCATCTCCTCGCCGGCCATACCCCACCCGCGAGCGCCCTCACCCAGGGCTTCTCGCGGGGGCTGGCGGCGTGCGCGATCTTCCTCGTGGCCGCCGCGGTCATCGGTCTGCGGGCAACGGACACCCGGGGCGAGCAGACAGCCTCGAGCGACGGACCGGGTGACCCGAGCGAGAGCGATCACCGCGAGCCGGTGGCGGTGGGGACATGATGCCCCCGGGAGACGACCGCGACCTGCTGGCCGCCCGCTTCGAGGAGAACCGAGCCCGCCTGCGCGCGGTTGCCTATCGGATGCTCGGCTCGCTCAGCGAGGCAGACGATGCCGTCCAGGAGGCCTGGTTGCGCCTGCACCGCTCCAACGCCGACGCGATCGACAACCTGGCGGGCTGGCTGACAACGGTGACCGCGCGGGTGTGCCTCGACTTGCTGCGCACCCGGGAGTCCCGCCGCGAGGAGACGCTCGAGCCCGACCGTGTCCGCATCCCCGATCCGATCGTCTCCAACGCCGCTGGGATGGACCCCGAACACGAGGCACTGCTGGCCGACTCGGTCGGTCTGGCGCTGCTCGTCGTCCTCGAGACCCTGCCGCCCGCGGAGCGCCTGGCGTTCGTCCTGCACGACATGTTCGCGGTGCCGTTCGACGAGATCGCGCCGATCGTGGACCGCTCGCCGACCGCCGCTCGCCAGCTCGCCAGCCGGGCGCGGCGGCGGGTGCACGGCGCGCCGAGAACCTCCCAGGGCGACCCTCAGGAGCAGCGCCGGGTCGTCGACGCCTTCCTGGCCGCCGCCCGCGAGGGCGACTTCGAGGGGCTGCTGGCCGTACTCGACCCCGACGTCGTGCTGCGTGCCGACGCCGGCGCACTTCCCCTCTCCCGGGAGGTCCGAGGGGCGCGGGAAGTGGCCGCCGGAGCGATGCAGTTCGCCGCGCTGGCGCGCTCGGGCCGGCCGGCGCTCGTCAACGGCGCGGCCGGACTGGTGGCGGCGCCGGAGGGGCGCCCGTTCAGCGTGCTCGGCTTCACAATCGCCGGCGGCCGGATCGTCGAGATCGACGTGCTGGCCGATCCCGAGCGCCTGGCCGCGATCGACCTGACGGTGCTGGACGGTTGACCGCTGACGTTCCCGCGCTGACCGCCCTCAGAGCGGTTGGCCCGGGATCCAGGTCGTGCCGGCGAGCGGCACGCGCGCCATCGCCGCCGCCTCGATCGTCAACGCCACCAGATCCTCGGGCTCGAGGTTGTGGACGTGGGACTTCCCGCATGCCCGGGCGAGTGTCTGCGTCTCCAGGGTGAGCGTTCGCAGGTAGTTGGCCAGCCGCCGGCCGCCCTGCACGGGGTCCAGGCGGGCGGCCAGTTCCGGCTCCTGGGTGGAGATCCCGGCGGGGTCGCGGCCGGCCTGCCAGTCGTCGTAGTAGCCGGGGGCGGAGCCGAGCTCGGCGTAGCCGTCAGCGTGCTCGGGGGCGTTGTCGCCGAGGGCGATCATCGCCGCCACGCCGATCGAGACCGCGTCGGCGCCGAGCGCCAGCGCCTTGGCGACGTCGGCGCCGGTGCGGACCCCGCCGGAGACGATCAGCTGCACCGTGCGGTGCATGTCGAGCTCGACGAGCGACTGCACGGCCTGCGGGATGGCGGCGAGGATCGGGATGCCGACGTGCTCGATGAACACCTCCTGGGTGGCCGCCGTGCCGCCCTGCATGCCGTCGAGGACGATCGCGTCGGCGCCTGCCTTGACCGCCAGGGCGACGTCGTAGTACGTGCGACTGGCGCCGATCTTGACGTAGATCGGGATCCGCCAGTCGGTGATCTCGCGCAGCTCCTCGATCTTGATCTCCAGATCGTCGGGGCCCGTCCAGTCGGGATGCCGGCAGGCGCTGCGCTGGTCTATGCCGGCGGGGAGGTCGCGCATCTCTGCGACGCGATCGGAGATCTTGTGGCCGAGCAGCATCCCGCCGCCTCCTGGCTTTGCTCCCTGACCGATCACGACCTCGATCGCGTCGGCGCGCCGCAGGTCGTCTGGGTTCATGCCATAGCGCGAGGGCAGCAGCTGATAGACCAGCGTCCGCGAGTGCTTGCGCTCCTCGGGCGTCATCCCGCCGTCACCCGTCGTCGTCGAGGTGCCGACGTCGGACGCGCCGCGCCCCAGAGCCTCCTTGGCCGGCCCCGACAGCGCGCCGAAGCTCATCCCGGCGATCGTGATGGGGATGTCGAGGTGGATCGGCTCGCGCGCAAAGCGTGCCCCGATCGTCACGTCCGTGGAGCAGCGCTCGCGATAGCCCTCGAGCGGATAACGCGAGACGCTCGCGCCGAGGAACAGCAGGTCATCGAAGTGCGGGAGCTTGCGCTTGGCACCGAAGCCGCGGATGTCGTAGATCCCCTCGCGGGCGGCCCGCTGGATCTCGGCGATCGTGTCGCGGTCGAAGGTGGCCGACTCGCGCAGCCCGGGATGCCAGCCGTAAGAAGGCATCAGTACGCGTTGTCGACGTGGAAGTTGTACAGCCGCCGCGCCGAGCCGTAGCGCCGGAAGTCGGCCGGGTCGGCGTCGAGCTCGGCCGCCGCCAGCAGCTCTGCGACGTGGGCGCGGTGCTCGTCGCGCATCTCCTTGGCGACGCAGTCGGCGCCGAGACCGGCCACCCCTCCGCGGACGAACAGCTGCGCTTCATACAGGGAGTCGCCGAGCGCCTCGCCGGCGTCGCCGCAGACGACGAGGCTGCCCTTCTGGGCCATGAACGCGCTCATGTGCCCGACCGAGCCGCCGACGACGATGTCGGCGCCCTTGAGCGAGATCCCACACCGCGCCGAGGCGTCGCCGTGGATCACGAGCAGGCCGCCGCGGGCCGTGGCGCCGGCCGACTGGCTGGCCGTGCCCTCGACGATCACTCGGCCCGACATCATGTTCTCGGCCACACCCACACCACAGTTGCCGCGGACCCGCACGGTCGCCTGCTGGTTCATCCCGGCGCAGTAGTAGCCGACGTGGCCCTCGATCTCGACCTCATAGGGCGCGTCGAGCCCGACGGCGATGGCGTGACGGCCGCCCGGATGCAGCACTCGTACGCGGCCCACCTCGGCGTCGGCCTCGTGCAGCCGCCGGTTGAGCTCGCGCACCGTGTCGACGTCGAGGTCGAACGAGAGCAGTGCGTCGCGGACCTCCCCGGTGGTCATCCAGCCACCGATGCCGTGCCCCAGCTGTATACGCGCCCGGGCTCTGGCTCCCAGATGACGGCGTCCTGCGCTCCCGGGAGCACGGCGATCGCCCGGTACTCGGAGGCCATCGCCACCCACTCGTCGGTCTCGGCCATGACTGCCGGCTTGCACGCGATCGGGTCGCGCAGCACCGCGAATCCGTCCGCCGTTCCCACCGCGAAGGTGTAGAAGCCGTCCATGTCATCCAGGCACGCTTCCAGGGCCTGCTCGAGCGTCGCGCCCTCGCGCATCCGCCATGTCAGGTAGCCGGCGGCGACCTCGGAGTCGTTGTCGGTGGCGAACACGATGCCCTCGCGCTGCAGCGAACGGCGCAGTCGGTTGTGGTTGCTGAGTGACCCGTTGTGCACCAGACAGAGGTCAAGGCCGGTGGAGAAGGGATGGGATCCCTCCGTGCTGACCCGGCTTTCGGTGGCCATGCGGGTGTGCCCCAGGGCGTGGCTGCCGGCGATCTCGTCGAGCGCAAAGCGGCGGACGAACTCGGTCGGCAGCCCGGCCTCCTTGAAGATCTCGATTGTCCGGCCGGCGCTCATGAGCGTCAGCTCCGGATGCTCGGCGAGCAGCCAGGCCTGAACGTCGGGGGCCTCGCCGGCAACCTGAATCACGGCGTGAGTGGCGCGCACCGCCGGCTCCGACGCATCCCCGAACACCCCGCGCAGCTCGTCGCTCAGCGCTGCCCATGGCGGCCGGGTGCCCGCGAAGTGCAGCGACACCTTGCTCCAGCCCTCCGGCGCGGGGTCGCGATAGAAGGCGACCCCGGCGCTGTCAGGGCCGCGATCGGACAGTTGGCTGAGCATCGCCGCCAGCTGGCCGCCCAGGTGTGAGCGCAGCGCATCGGTCTTGGTGAACAGGCCCGCGATCCCACACATGACGACCAGCGTAGACCGTGTCCCTGGTCGCTCCAATGGTGTGCGGGAGCACACTTTGGACAGCGTGTGTGGTGGAGGCAGCTACACCGGGAGGCGCTTCTGAGCGCGACGGACCGTCTGCAGCGCCTCCCGCAGGTCGCTGCGGGCGATCGGTCCGAGCGTGCCCGGGTCCAGCCGGTTGTCGGCGGGCGCGCCGGCGGCGATCAGCTGGGCGTGGTGCTCGAAGCGCAAGCGCGCGATCACCTCGAAGGCCTCGGTCAGCGCATCGGCGTCGGCGCGCGGCAGTTCGCCGGCCGCCGCCGCCTCGATGCGGTCCAGGGTGGGCGAGATCGTCACGCCGTTGGCGAGCGCGTGGTAGCGGACGAGGGTGACGAGCGGGATGATCGCCCCCGCCTTGAGATCGAGCCGGCCGTCCTTGTCCGTGCTCAGCTGCGAGCGAAAGCCGAGCGCTACCTGCAGGCCGGCGGCCGAGCGGGCGATCAGCCGCATGAACTGCGGGTGCTCGCGGGCGGCCCGCACCCGCGCGCTCAGCTCCGCGGTCAGCGCCAGCCCACCGGCAGCCGCGCGAAAGTCGAAGGCGACGCTGGCCCGGACGAGGTGGGACTCGTCAGGCTCGGTCAGGCACTCCTCGAAGGTGCGCAGCCAGTCATCGCGGCTCATCCGCCAGCGCCGGTTTCCGGCGAGCACGCCGTTGTTGTCAACGCCGATGCCGCAACCCGCCAGGCCAGTGTTGACATCGCCGCCGAGGCGAGCGAAGTACTCGTCGATCTCCGGCCCGTTCACCGCGTAGGCCAGCGCGTTGTCCTGGTCGGAGGCCAGCGTGAACTCCCGCCGGGCAGCCGAGCCCAGGTCAAGCCACGCCCACGGCACAGGCGCCGGTCCGTGGTGGGAGATCGAGAAGTCGACGAGCCGGGCGACGACCGCGTCGTGCTGCAGGCTCAGCACCCGCCCCAGGTCTCGGGCGGGCACGCCGGCGCGCGACAGCGCCTCGAACAACGCCGGCAGCTGTGAGACCGCGCGCCGCAGCATTGCCTCGTCGGGGGCGCCGAGGATCGTGTGGCGCAGGCCGATCGGGCTGCGGGCGTCAAGTCCGAGCAGATCGCGGGCCGAGAGGATCCCGCACACCCGACCGCCCTTAAGGACGGCCAGGTGCTCGGCGCCGGCGGCCAGCATGTCGACCGTGGCCTCGATCGCCAGCTGGCCGGCGGGAACCGTTGCCACGGGCGTGCTCGCCAGCGCGTGCAGCGGCGTCTCGAGCTGGGCCCGCCCATCGGCGAGCGCCGCCCGGACTTCGGCGTCGCCGACGATCGCCAGTCCCTCCGGCCCGGCGTCGGCCCCACCCGCCGCCACGAACAGCGCCGTCACCTCCGGGCGGTCGAGCTGTGCCAATCCGTCGCGCAGGGGCGTGTCGGGCACCGCGAACGTCGGCGGGCGCATGATCGCCCACACCGGTGTCGTGCCGACCTCGTGCAGGCCGTGCACGGTCTGGCCGGCGTGGGTCAGGCGCTGGCGCATTGTGTCGGCGACATAGGCGACGCCGGCCTCGGTCGCCAGCACGCGCCGGGCATCGGCGGCCGCGAGCAGCAGGCACGCCGACGGCTCGCGGGCGCGGACCGTGAGTGTGGGGGACATGCCGGTCAGCAGCGAGGGATGCCCGAAGCACTCCCCCGGCTCGAGCACCGAGATCACCTCGCCCTGGTGCACCAGCTCCATCGAGCCGCTGAGGATCACCCACAGTCCCGCGGCCGGCGAGCCGTCCTCGGTCAGCACGACCGTCCCGGCGGCCTGCTCGTGGCAGCCGGCGCGTGAGGCCAGCTCGCTCAAGATTCCCGGATCAAGGCGATCGAAGGGAGGGTGCCGAGCGAGGAATGTGTCCAAGTGCTCCATGTCACAACCCGGAATTGTGTTCTGATCGCGCCTTGCCTGCGATCGGCGACGTGTCAGGGTAATCAGTCATCGCCAAGCGGACCAGGAGGCCCCATGCCGGATGACATGACCACGCCCGGACCCTACGAGGACGAGCTGGTATACGAGTCAGCCGGCCTTGCCAAGACCACCAACTGGTGGGGCGCGTTTGTGATCGGTCTGGCGGGGACGATCCTGGTCACCGGGATCGCCCCCGTGATGGTCACGGCGTTGGGCTCCGCCTCGGTGCCGGTGATCGTGATCGTCACGATCACGGGCTATCTGGTCTGCCTGCTGCTGGCCGAGCTCTCGGCGATGATGCCCGACCGCTCGGGTGGACTTCCGGCCTACGCCTATCCGGCCTACAAGGAGAAGTGGCCGCGGTTCGCCGAGCACATCAACGGATTCACCGCGTGGGCGTACTGGCTGGGTTGGTTCCCGGTCGCGCCGCTGAACATGATCCTGGCCTCGCTGTACATCGCCGATCGCTTCAAGCTGACCGGCGGGTCGTTTTCGCCGCTGGGAACGCCGATCACGTGGTGGACGCTGGGGATCTCGGTCGTCGGCCTGGTCCTGCTGTCGATACCCGCCGTACGCGGTCTGCGTTTCGGCACGGGGTTCGCGACCGTCCTCGCCGTCCTCTCGATGATCCCGCTGACCTTCCTGGCGATCGCCTGGATCTTCCACCCCTCGGTGGTCGACTTCGGCCAGCTGGTCCCCTTCCGCCACACCGACGGCTCCGGGTTCTTCTCGGGCCTGTTCGGACACGGCTGGCTGACCCTGTATCTCGCTTTCTCGTTCCTGCTGACCTGGAACGTGATCGCCATGGAGGCCGCCGCCTGCTACATCGGCGAGACCCGCAACCCGGACCGCGACGCCAAGATCGCGATGAACCTCGAGGGCCTCTACGGCCTGTTCATCTACACGATGATCCCGGTGGCCTTCATCATCGTGATCGGCGTCAGCGCGCTGGGCAGCTCGTCGGTCGATCCGAAGACGATGTTCGTCACGTTCGCCTCCAAGGTGTT
>DATAUL010000030.1:0-1745 GCA_036268255.1 Solirubrobacteraceae bacterium
CGCTCGGGACGGTTGAGCGTAATCCGCGCCACGCGGTCGGCGACCGCGTACTCCACGACGCTCATCAGACCGGCAGCGCGCGCTCGATGATCGCGTCCGCATCGACCCCGGACGGCAGCGTGCCGTACACCCGGCCGCCCTGTCCGTCCAGCCGGGCGGCGCAGAACGCGTCGGCGACAACCGGCGGCGCGTGGCGCACGAGCAGCGAGGCCTGGAGGCTCACCGCCAGTTCCTCAACCAGCGCCCGTGCCTGGAATTGAGCTGCCTCGTTGCCGGCTGCAAAGGCCGCCGCGAGCCGCTCCCGGGTGCGTCCCAGGTGAGCGTCGAGGCGGGCATCGGCGCCGGCCGCCAGGTCGCACTCGCGCAGGAACGCCGCCAGGCCGGCAGGCTCCTTGACAACGGCGCGCAGGACATCGAGCGCGGCGACGTTGCCCGACCCCTCCCAGATCGAGTTCAACGGGGCGTCGCGATAGATCAGCGGCAGGCCTGAGTCCTCGACGAACCCGTTGCCACCCAGGCACTCGAGCGCTTCGGCGGCGTGCGCGGCCGCGCGCTTGGTCACCCAGTACTTCATCACCGCCGTGGCGAACCGGCGGAATTCCGCGTCGGCCGGGTCGTCGTATCCGCGTGCCACCCGCAGCGCGGTGGCGGTCGCCGCTTCGGACTCGATCGCCAGGTCGGCGAGCACGTTGCGCATCGCCGGCTGATCGACGAGGAGCGCGCCGAACGCGGCTCGGTGGCGCGCGTGGTGGATCGCCTCCAGCGTCCCGCGGCGCAGGCTCGTTGTCGAGCCCAAAAGGCAGTCAAGCCGGGTGTGGTTGACCATCCGGATGATCGTCGGCACCCCGCGGCCCTCCTCGCCCAGCAGCCAGCCCCGGGCGCCGTGGAACTCCACCTCGGAGGACGGCAGCGAGCGCGTTCCGAGCTTGTCCTTGAGGCGCTGGAACTCCATCCCGGCGTCGCGCGGGACGAGAAAGCAGGAGAGCCCGGCCGGGGTCTGAGCCAGCACGAGGAAGACGTCGCACGGCGGATAGGAGCAGAACCACTTGTGTCCGTGCAGCTCGTAGCTGCCGTCGCCCGCCGGCTCGGCACGGGTGATGTTGGCGCGCACGTCGGAACCGCCCTGGCGCTCGGTCATCGCCATCCCGGCGAGCGCGCCGCGGCCATAATCCGGGAGGGTGAGGCGAGGCTCCCATTCGGCGGCCAGCTCCGGCGAGCCGTCGCGCAAGGCCGGGACGGCGGCATAGGTCATCGACACCGGGCACATGACGCCGTCGTTGGCGTTTGACCAGAGCATGAACAGCGCGGCGCGCACGACATGCGCCCCGGGCTGCGGCTGGCGCCAGGGGAGACTGTGGATCGACCTCTCGACGGCCGCTCCGAGCAACCAGTGCCACGAGGGGTCGAGCTCCACCTCGTCGACGCGGTTGCCGAAGCGGTCGTGCGTGATCAGGCGCGGCTCGTTGCGTTCCGCGCGGCGGCTGTGCTCCCGGGCCTCCACGCTGCCGGCCAGGGTCCCCGTCTCGTGGGCCAGCGGCACGCCCCAGCTTCCGCCCTCTCGCTCGAGTCCCTCGCGCAGTGCCAGGTCGACGGCAAAGAGGTCGACGGGCTGGAGCGGCGGCGCCTGGTTGAGCACCTCGCGTGCCGGGTCGTCGAGTTCGGTCGTGGCCATGTGCCGCCTCCCTGGGGAGCGTGTGAATCCGGGTTCACCCAGAGCATACGGCGAACGGCCGGTCAGGTGCTGA
>DATAUL010000031.1:0-7611 GCA_036268255.1 Solirubrobacteraceae bacterium
CGTTCCAGGGGACAGCGTTCTTCGGCCCGCACTCGACGAGCGCCACCCCGCCCACGATCCCGGGCAACAGCTCCAGCAGCAGCACCTCCACTACCACCAGCCAGTCGACGACTAAGAGCCAGAGCCGTGCCGGCGGTGCCGGCAACGGCGGTGCCGGCGTTGGCCCCACCGCGACGAACCCGTACAAGAATCCGTCGCTCTTTGCCCACCCGCCTCAGCCGCCTCCCCCGGGCACGGCCAACATCCCGCCGACCGGCCCGAGCGGCGGCGGTGGAGGCGGAGGCGGGCACTGATCTGCCGGCGGGTCCGCGCCTGCTGGTAGCGTGTTCGGACGGTGCGCACTCCGAGCGCGCCCCGGAACAGAAACCGTCATCGCATGCCAAAGGAAGAAAAGGTCGAGCTTGAGGGTGAGGTCGTTGAGGCCCTGCCCAACTCCATGTTCCGCGTCAAGCTCGACAACATGGACCGGGTCGTCCTGGGGCACGTCGCCGGCAAGATGCGCCGCTTCCGGATCCGCATCCTGCCCGGTGACCGGGTCCGTGTCGAGCTGTCGCCCTACGACCTCGACCGCGCGCGGATCGTTTACCGCCACCGCTGAACCGCGCCCGCCCCGCCGGCCGGCGCCGCGAGGCGATGCGCGAGCTTGAGCTGATCGACGCCCTCCAGGACGTCCTCGGCACCCCGGCCGCGCACGTCGTCCGCTGGCTGGGTGACGACGCCTCGGTGGTCCGCGGCCGGGGTTATTGCGTCACGTCGGTCGACACCCTCGTCGACGGCGTGCACTTTCGCTCCGGACAGCTCTCACCGGAGGAGATCGGCCACCGGGCGGTGGCCGGTGCCCTCTCGGACCTGGCGGCGATGGCCGCACCGGCGGGCGAGGTTTACCTGGTGCTCGGCCTGCCCGCCGGCACCGAGCACGCCGACGCCCTGGCGCTCGTAGCGGGCGCCCACGCGGTCTCCGAGCGGGCGGGGGCGACGATCGCCGGCGGGGATGTGAGCTCCTCGGCGACGATGACCGTGACGGTGACGGTCGTCGGCTGGGTGGACGACCCCGGCGAGCTGGTCGGGCGCGACGGCGCCCGGGCGGGCGACGTGGTCGTCGTCACTGGGGAGCTGGGGGCCGCCGGAGCGGGATTGGCGCTGCTCGAGGGGGACGCCGACGGCGTGGCCCTCGCATCGCAGACGCGAGCATCGTTGCACGAGCGTTACGCCCGCCCGCATCCGCGCCTGGCTGCCGGCCGAGCGCTCTCCCAGCTGGGAGCCACGGCGCTTATCGACCTCTCCGATGGGCTCGCCACCGACGCCGGGCATCTCGCCCGGCGCAGCGGCGTTCGGCTCGAGCTGGAGCTGGCGAAGCTGCCGGTGGCCGCGGGCGTGGCCGCGGTGGCGGGCCGCCTGGGGCGCGATCCCGCGGAGTTCGCCGCAACCGCCGGCGAGGACTACGAGCTGTGCGCCTGCCTGTCAGAGGCTGCTCTCGCGCCGGTGAAGGCCCGGTGGTCGGGCCGGGACGAGGGCCGTCTGCCCCCACTGACCGTCGTCGGCCGAGTCGTGTCAGGCGCCGGCGAGCTCACGTGGATTGACGCGAGCTCGCCTCTCTCAGGCTACGAACACTCGGCCTGATCGAGCTCAGGCCGACGCGCTGCTCTGCGGGGTGGTCTGAGACCGGCGCTCGCCCAGGATCCGGCGCAGGATCGCCTCAGCGACCGCACGCTCGTCGACCTGATACTCGCCACGGCCGACCTGTTCCTGTATGTCCACGACCTTCATCTCCTGACTTCCTTCCCCTGTCGGTGGTGGGCGCTTCATCTCAGGGCTGGGTGTCGGCATTCTGCAACGCCTGCTGGACGCGATTGGACGACGACTGGACGTTTGAGCGAGCCATTAATCTGTGTGCTGGGCGCTAAGAGGAGCTTTTGGCAGGGCCCAGCGGCGTTACCGAACGCAACCGGGCGAACACGATGATCCGCTGCGCGGCGCTGTACAGCGGATTGCACGCCGACAGGACCAGCCGGTCATACCCGACGCTGTCGATCACCGAGGTCTGCGTCGGCTTGACGATCCGCTGGTACTGCACGACGTAGGTGAACCGGCCGTAGGGCATCGTCACGATAATCCGATTTCCAGCGGTCAACTCGTTGAGGAAGCGAAACGGCGCCAGGTACGTTGTCCGGTGCCCGGCGACCGCGACCGTCTGGCCCATCCCGGGAAACGCCGTCGAGGGATAGTGCCCCGGCCCCGCCTCAAGGCTGCGCGTGTCGGTTCCCTCGATGATGTTGTAGGTGTGACCGATCCGCGGGATATCGATCTGCCCGATCGCGTCGCCGGTTTTGACCTGGTCGCGCTCGCGCCGCGCCAGGTAGCTGATGCGGTCAGACAGCGACTGGATGCTGGCCAGCGCGCGCGTGTCGGTGCTCGACAGCGGCGCCGTGCGATAGCTGAGGTGGGTCTTGTCGACGTTCGAGCGCAGCACCATTCCGATCGCGGCCGTCACCGGCTCCTGCCAGACAAGGGTGGCCCCGGCGTCGACGACCAGCAGCAGGCCGGACAGGATGAGGACCGACGAAACGTCGCGGATCAATCGCCGCATCCATCCATGGTGGCACGCCGGACCGCCGGGCGCACCGCCTCGAGCACCAGCCGGCCGTCATGCCGGTGCTCGCGCTTATTGCTGGGGATCGGGGGCTGACGCCCCCGGATCGGGGACAGGCAGGGGCCCTGGGCGCCTCAGCCGATCATCACGTTGCACGCATCGACGCCGGCTGGGAGGTGTGCTTCAAAGCGATCGGAAACCGACGCGTATTGGCCACGCTAGGAGGACCGGCTGAAATCGCGCAACAGGATGATCGGTTCCGGACCCCGACCGCTCCGGCTCCCCCACCGCTGCCCGAGTTGGGGCGCCAGCCACGCGGGTGGGTGGGATCCGATTCATTGCGCGGCGCGACCGGCGACTCAGCGTCGCAGCGCCGACTTGGTGCCGCCGAGCGAGCCGGGCCCGGCGTACGTGATCGGGCCGCGCACGGTGACCGCCGCCGGCTGGGCCTTGGGCCGTCGGGCAGCTGCCAGCACGAGCGTGGTGGCGCTGACCAGGCAGCCGAGCACGACGCACCACTCGAGCGCGGCGAGCAGGCTGACGGCGTGGCCCGCGACGAGCAGCGCCGCCGACCAGACCAGCTCCGAGGCGCCGAAGCCAAGCGTGCCGGCGTAGTAGATGACGACGAGAACGATCGGCGCCAGCCCGAGCGCGAGCATTACCAGCCGAGCCGGCAGGACGATCCGAAGATCGGGATCGATCGCCCACAGCCACAGATGCAATGCCGGGACGAGCAACGCGGCCGCGAACGGATTCGCGGCCCAGATCGCGAGCGTCACCAGCCAGAGCACGATCACCAGCGCAACCGCGACCCCGTCGCCGGGGCGCTCGATCGTGCGCGAGCGCGAGTCGGCGCGAGTCGTCGAGGCGCGCGCCGCCGGCGGGGACAGCCACGCCCGGGCCGCCATCGCCACGCCCACCGCCGACCCGACGAGCACGAGCGCGGCGAAGGCCAGCACGGCGATCCCGGAGCCGGTCAGGGGGATCGCCCCGGGAGCCAGCGGGCCGGGCGGGGCCGCCGAGAAGATGCCCAACATGCGCGCCGCCAGCACGACGCCGACCGCCAGCACGAACGGGACCGCGGCGGCCGCCACGAGCGCCAGCGAGCGCCCGATCAGATGCCCGCGCCGCCGGGCCCGCGCCAGGGCGTCGATGCTCGTCAGCGCCACCGGAACGAGCAGCGTGAGTACGAACAACGAGATCGCCCAGCCGGGCACGACCTTGCCGTCGAGCAGCAGGTAGGCGGAGGGTGCGTCGACGGCCGGTCCGCTGTCCAGCGCGGAGATCGTGGCCAGCACGGCCCGGCCCAGGCCGGTCAGCTGCGGCGCACCGGCGATCCCGGTGTTGGACCCGTCCCCGCCCGCGGGGTGGGCTGGTCGGGTGGATCCTGTTTCCCCGGACATCGACAGCTCCACGGCGGGCACCCCGCGCGCGCCGAACGGGGCCTGCTCGGAGACCGTCAGCGGGAACGCGAGATGCGCGAACTGGCCGCCGATGCTCGTCCAGCCGACGTTGAGCGTCGTCTGCGCGGCGATCTCCGCCGCCAGCGTGTTGCGCAGGACCGGTGGGGCCACCAGCGGGCGCGTGCTCCACGGAATGACGATCGGCTGGTGCGGATGGGCGCTCGCCAGGTCGCCGAGGACGATCACCCCATCGATCGGCCCCGCGACGGTCGAGGCCAGCCGGATTGCACCGGACGTCCCGGCCGAGCCGCTCGTCGAGGCCAGCACGATCGTGTGGTTCAGAGTCTCGCCTGACAGATCGCGGGCCAGCTCCATCAGCGTGGCCGTGCCCGACAAGCCGGCGAGCGCGGGCGAGCCTCGGGCGTCGCGATGGGCGACGATCACGATGCTGCCGCTGGCCATCCCCGGGCGCGAGGCGACCACGTTCTCAAGCGTTCTGGTTCCGTCGACCGTGCGACCGCTGAACGTGTCCTCGCTGACGCCGAAGCCGTTGGCCCTGAAGCTGGTCGCCACCTGCGCGGCCAGCGCGTTGTCACCGTAGGAGCCGGGCGGGCGCACCGGATCGTGGGCAGCGATGGACGCCATCGTGGAGGACACGTTGGAGCCGTTGAACACCTGAGGGGCGAGCGATGCCGACCGGGGCCCTTGCTGATTGGTCAGCGAGAATGCGAGCACCACGAGAGCCAGCGCCGCGACGGCCAGGCCGGTGCGGTAGATGCGCACATCGAGCATCGCCGAAGGAGACTATCTCGACTGGCCGCCGCGACTACGCTTTGTACGGCTTGCCAGAGCACTCCGCGCGCATTCTGCTCGTCGACGATGAGCAGTCGATCCAGACACTCCTCTCCTACCCCTTGCGCAAGGAGGGCTACGAGGTCGTGCAGGCGACCGACGGCCGCCAGGCGCTGGACCGCTTCGAGGAGCAGCCGTTCGACCTCGTCGTGCTCGACCTGATGCTGCCGGGAATCGACGGCCTGGAGGTCTGCCGGCGGCTGCGCTCCAAGAGCTCGGTGCCGATCATCATGCTGACCGCCAAGTCCGAGGAGATCGACAAGGTCGTGGGCCTCGAGCTGGGTGCGGACGACTACATCACCAAGCCGTTCTCGCTGCGGGAGTTCTCCAGCCGGATCAAGGCGGCGCTGCGACGCGCCGAGATGAGCCGCCCGGCACAGACCGCGCCTGACGAGGCGCCGCTGCAGGTCGGCGATCTGCGGATCGACTTCCCCAAGCGCAGCGTCCGGATCCGCGGCGGCGACGCGCCGCTGACCTACGTCGAGTTCGAGATCCTCTCCGCGCTGGCCCGCGCCCCCGGACGGGTGTTCACCCGCGACATGCTGCTGGCGCGGATCTGGGGCGACTCGGCGTATCGCGACCCGCGCACGATCGACGTCCACATTCGCCACCTGCGCGAGAAGGTCGAGGCAGACCCCAAGGATCCGGAGTACCTGTTCACGGTCCGCGGCGTCGGCTACCGCTTCCGTGACACGGAGCCGTGATGCCGATGCGGCGGACACTGTCGCTGCGCAACCGGCTGGCGCTCGTGTTCTTCACGATCACATTGCTGTCGGTGGCCGCCTTGTATCTGTACGTCGCGCCCGGCCTCCAGAGCCGGCTGATGGGTGAGAAACTGACCTCGTTGGCGCAGTCGGCGCGCGCCCACTCAGGCCCGCTGCGGCGGACGATCGGCAGCTCGACCCCGCTGCCGACGGTGCACCGCATCATCACCCGGACGGCGAATCTGACCGGCGACCGGGTGACGCTCATTTCGGTCAACCAGGCGGGGGGCCACCCGCAGCTGGCGCGTGTGGCGGACTCGAGCAACGCGGCGACCAGTGGCGCGGTCCGCCTGGCGATCGCCAAACGAGCTGTGGTCACCCGGAAGGTCGCCACCGGGACCGCGTCCACCCCGGCAGGCCGGATGGCCGAGGCGGCCTATCCGGTGGTCTACGGCACGCGGGTGGCGGCGGTGATCGTCTACTCGGCACCCGTCTCCGACGTGCTGCGCACGGTCAGCACGGTGCGCCACGAGATCGTCGTCGCCGGCGCGCTGGCGCTGCTCGTGGCGCTCGTCGTCGGCTACCTCGTGGCGCGGGCGCTCGCGCAGCGGGTCAAGCGCCTGGAGCTGGCCGCCAAGCAGGTCGCCGCCGGCGAGTTCACGACGCCGATCCCCGTCGACTCGGCCGACGAGCTCGGTCAGCTGGCGGCGGCCTTCAACGATATGCAGAGCCAGCTGCTGCAGCTGGAGGCCGCCCGCAAGAAGTTCATCGCCACGGCCTCGCACGAGCTGCGCACGCCGGTGTTCTCCCTCGGCGGGTTCGTCGAGCTGCTCGAGGACGAGGAGCTCGACCCCGAGACGCGTCGGCGCTTCCTGGACCAGGTGCGCGAGCAGGTCCAGCGCCTGGGCAAGTTGTCGGTCGACCTGTTGGACCTGTCTCGTCTGGAGTCCGGCTCGCTGGAGCTGCGCCCCGAGGAGGTCGACCTCGGCGAGCTCACCCGCTCGGTCTCCAGCGAGTTCGAGCCGACGCTCGCCCAGCACGACGCCCGGCTGGAGCTGCGGCTGCCGACGCGTATCGAGGCGCAATGCGATCCGGTCCGGGTGGCCCAGATCGTGCGCATCCTGATCGACAACGCGCTCACCCACACACCCCCGGGAACGCAGATCGTCGTCACGGCCGGCCGCGACGACGGCCGCGTGCTCCTGGCCGTGCGCGACGACGGCGAGGGGATCGACACCCATGCGCTGCCGCGGATCTTCGAGCCGTTCTACACCGCCGACGACGCCCAGGGCTCCGGCCTCGGCCTGGCGATCGCCTCCGAGCTGGCCGACCGCATGGCGGGCCGGCTGTCGGTCGACTCGGCCTCCGGCGGGACCACGTTCACGCTCGAGATCCCCGCCTGACCGGCGTTTTTCCGCAACGCCGTGGCCGGTCCCACGGCGTGAAGATTGGCCACGGGGCCCAAGGCAATCCGCCTCGCGAAGCGGACGATGTGAGTCGTGTCGCGTGTCCGTCCCCAGCTTCGATTGCTCCGTACCCCCGCGGTGGCCGCCGTCTCGGCGTCGTTCGGCGCGGACGTGGAAGCGGGTCTGGCGCAGGTGGAGCGGACCGTGCGCGGCGCTCGCGAGCGCGGCGCGGGCCTGGTGGTGTTCCCGGAAGCGGCACTGGGCGGCTATATGTGCGAGGAGCAGGTGGGCACGTCGGTCAGGCGATCCTCCCCCGCCGTGCTTGAGCATCGCGACGCGGTGTTCGCGCGGCTGGCGAGGATCGCCGGGCCGACGGTGGTCTGCATCGGCTACACGGAGTCGGCGCCCGGCGGGCCGGATCAGATCTTCTCCAGTGCCGTGTGCATCGGCGGGGACGGCGTGCTCGGACATCATCGCAAGGTCCACATCCCGCCCGGCGAGCATGGCGTCTACAACGCCGGCGACGGGTTTGCCGCCTTCGACACCCCGGTCGGCCGGGTCGGGATGCTCATCTGTTACGACAAGGTCTTTCCCGAGGCGGCGCGGGCGCTGGCGCTCGACGGGGCGGAGATCGTCGCCTGCATGGCGGCGTGGCC
>DATAUL010000032.1:0-2746 GCA_036268255.1 Solirubrobacteraceae bacterium
GGGCGCCTCATCGCGCGGCCGAGGCGTGACGCGCGGTTGGTCGCTGGTGGTGGTGTGCGTCAGCCTGTGCGTCTGCGCGTGCGGCAGCGAGGCGGCCGGTTCGTCGTCGGTCGCCGACAGCCCGGCCTCGGCGACGCGGACTGCTTCGGTGACGCGGACCGCCTCGGCGAGGAGCACGACGGCCGGATCGTCGCGGTCGTCCCGGACCGCCGCCGCGGCCGCCGGTGATTGGCCGCAGTTCGGCTACTCCGACCAGCGTTCAAACGACGGTCCCGCCCGCACGGGCATCACGTCCGCCACGCTGAAGCGTCTTCAGCGCCGCACCGCGCAGCTGCCGGGCACCGTCGACAGCTCGGCGATCGAGCTCAACGCCGTGGCCGTGAAGGGCCGCGTGCGTGACGTGATCGTGGTCACGACCAGCTACGGCCGCACGCTGGCCATCAACGCGCGCACCGGCGCCACGTTGTGGCAGTTCACCCCGTCAGACGTCGGCTCCTACGCCGGCAGTCCGCAGTTCACGACCGCGAGCCCGACGGCGGACCCCGACCGCCGCTACGTCTACGCCGCCGCTCCGGACGGTGAGATCCACAAGCTCCTGGTCGCAACGGGGCGCGAGGTGCGGTCTGGTCGCTGGCCGGCACGGATGACACTCGACCCGACGCACGAGAAGCTCGCGTCCCCGCCGAGCATCGACGGCAGCCACCTGATCGTCGTGACCGACGGCTACGTCGGTGACATCCCGCCCTACCAAGGCCACGTGGTCGAGATCTCCCGCGCGACCGGTCGGATCGAGGCGGTGTTCAACTCACTGTGCTCAAACGTCCGTCACCTGATGCACCCGAGCAGCTGCCCGGACAGCGATTCGGCGATCTGGGGGCGCGCCGGGGCGGTCGTGGAGCCGAATGGGAACATCCTCGTCGCCACCTCGAACGGGGAGTCGAGTCAGACAACGACGTTCAACGGCCGGACGAACTGGTCAGACAGCGTGCTCGAACTGTCGCCGCAGGGACTGAAGCTGCTGCACAACTGGACCCCGACCGATCAGCTTCATCTCACCCAGGACGACCTCGATCTCGGGTCCACCTCACCGGCGCTACTGCCGGGTGACCTCGCCCTGCAGGGCGGGAAGTCGGGCGAGCTCTCGCTGCTGAACCTCAAGAAGCTCGACGGCACGAGCGGGCCTGCGGGACCCAGGACGGGCGGGGAGCTGCAGACGATCGAAGCGCCCGGCAGCACCGATGTCTTCTCCCAGCCCGCCGTGGCGACGATCGGCGCGACGACCTACGTGTTCGTCACGACCGCCGGGGGCACCGCTGCCTACCGGCTCGCCGGCCGACGCCTCTCGGTCGCCTGGAAGGACTCGACCCCGGGAACCAGCCCCGTCCTCGCCGGGGGACTTCTCTACGTCTATGACGAGATGAACGGCGCGCTGGTCGTACGTTCGCCGAGAACGGGGCGCCAGCTCGTGTCCTTGCCGGCGGCCCAGGGGCACTGGAACAGCCCCATCGTCGCTGCGGGCCGGATCATTCTGCCCACGGGGAACGCGAATGATCACGCCTCGAGCGGGGCCCTTGACATCTACCACCTCCCCGGTCGCTGATCTCAAGCTCGCTCGCGAGGGTCGCGCTCACATCTGGGCCGTGGGGGCCGCGGCGAGTCCCGAACCGACAGCCAGGGCCTCGCGAACGCGCTTGACTGTCGCGCCGCGGCGGACGTACGCGCCTGGGGCGAGTTGGGCGACGCGCACCTCCTCGATCAGCCACATCACGTCACTGCGTCCGGCGGTTTGAGCCTCCAGCTCGTGGATCACGGCCATCCGCTCGCCGTCGGCGGCGACGTGGCTCGCCAGCCGCTCGAGGCGCTGCGCCGCGGCGCGCAGGTAGCGCTCGACATCGCGCAGCCGCGCCAGCCCGGTCGCCGCGAGCATCCCGGGATACACCAGCCGGCCGAGCTGGCGGGCAACGTCCGCCCGCGCGGGGCCGAAGACGGCGCTCGCCGGGAGCGTGTCGAGCTGCTCGCGGACGGCTCGCGCCGCCTCCAGGACCTGACCGAACGCGCGCAGCGCGTCGAGCGTCGCGGGCCGGAGCTCACCGCGGACGTGCTCGCGGAGCGCCGTGAACGCTCCGGCGTCCCACGCCGGCCCGCGGCCACTGGCGATCAGCGCGTCAAGCGCAGCGTTCGTGGCATCCTCGATCACCGCCTCCAGAGTGTCATGGGGCGCGGCGCTGAGTGTGAGGGTGAGCTGCGGCCCGAGTTGATCGGTCACCCAGCGGCGTGGCGATGCAACGGTGAGCTGCAGGAGCCGGCGGGTCCCGCGGGCCATCGTCACGGCCTGCTCACCCGCGGTCTCGCACACCTGGATCCCCACAGCGTCGTCTTCGTCGACGAGCGCCGGGACGCCGCGCAGACCGCCGGCGAGATCGACCGTCCGCGGCAGCGGATCCACGTCGAAGTCGCGCATCCCGTGACGCGCGAGGGCCGGTACGGCGTGCTCCAGGCGTGCCTTCAGCGCTGGCCGCAGCTCATCGCGCAGCACGTCGAGGGACTGGCCCGACGCGAGCACGGTCCCGTCCTCGTCCTCGACGCAGAACGTCATCCGGAGGTGCGCGGGCAGATCGCCAAGCGACCAGTCGGCGGCGCTGATGCGCACGCCGCGCAGCCGTTCGATCGCCTCGGCAAGCACCTTGAGCAGCGGACCGGAGCGCGGCTCGACGTCGGCAAGCAGCGCGGTCGCGGTATCGGGGAT
>DATAUL010000033.1:0-11926 GCA_036268255.1 Solirubrobacteraceae bacterium
CTGGACATGACTCACCAGGTGGCGGGTCCCTCGGCAACGCTGGCGCTCGCGGTGCTCGGAGCCGACGTGGTGAAGGTGGTCGCCCCAGGCGATCGATCGAGCCACGACGTGCTGCCGTTCTACTTCAACAACGCCTCCAAGCGTTCGATCGTCGTCGACCTCAAGACGGTCGAGGGCGTCGAGCTGGCGCTGGAGATGGCCCAGCAGGCCGACGTCTTTGCCGAGAACTTCGGGCCGGGGGTCATCGAGCGCCTCGGGCTGGGATACGACACCCTGCGGGACCGCAACTCGCGGCTCATCTACGCACAGATCAAGGGCTTCGCACGCAGGTCGCCCTACGAGCACTTCCCCTGCTGGGACCCGATCGCACAGGCGATGTCGGGCGCCTCCAGCATCACCGGCGAGCCGGACGGCCTGCCGATGAAGCCCGGGCCCGACGTCGGCGACACCGGCAGCGGGATGATGGCCGCGCTCGGGATCCTCGCCGCTCTCTACCAGCGCCAGAGCACCGGCGAGGGCCAGCTGGTCGAGGTGTCGATGGCCGACAACGTGGCCGCGGCCCTGAGGATCCATTACGGCTATCCCGTCGGCCAGCACATACCGACCCCGCGGTTCGGCAACGGGCCGCCGTTCACCTTCCCCACCTCACCCTCCGGGCTGTTTCCGTGCTCTCCGTTCGGGTCCAACGACTACGTTCACATTCACTGCGGCAACGAGCGCCAGTGGCAGGCGCTGTTGATCGCCATCGATCGCACTGACCTGATCGATCACGAGCCCTACAAGGACGCCGAGAGCCGGGGGCAGTTCAAGGACGAGATCGACGAGATCGTCGCCACCTGGACGAGCGGGCGGACGAAGCTTCAGGCGATGCGTCATCTCGGCCAGGCCGGCGTCCCCGCCGGTGCCGTGCGCACCACCCTGGAGGTGATGGAGGACGAGGATCTCCACGAGCGCGGCCTCTTCGTGCGTGTCCCCCATCCGGAGCTCGGCACGGTCACGATCCCGGGCTGGCCGGTGCAGATGTCGGCGTCACCGGCGCGCGTCACAGCACCTCCGCAGCCGGGCGCCCACGGCTGTGAGGTCATCATGGACTGGCTCGGGGCGTCGCGGCCGCAGGCCGAGGAGCAGGTCATCGCTGTCGCCGGCGGCGGAGTCCGGCGTGGGTGAGCGGCCGTGCGCTTGGGCCCGCGGACGAGCTGCGATCGCGGGGGTCGGCCAGACTCCCCTCTCGCGATCCGCCGACGAGAGTGTGCTCGAGCTTGCCGTGCAGGCGAGTCTCGAAGCGCTCGCCGACGCCGGGCTGCAACCGAGCGACGTCGACGGAATGCTGCGCTTTGGCGGGCCGTTTGAGACGGTCAGCCACGCCGCGCTCGTTCGCAACCTCGGTATCCGCGAGCTCGGCTATCTCGGGGAGGTGCCGCTCGGCGGCGAGGCGTCCGGCGGCATGGTGCACCACGCGGTGGGCGCGGTGCTGTCAGGCCGGGCGTCCGTGGTGCTCGCCTATCGAGCGATCAAGCAGAGCGGCGGCAACCGCTTCGGTCGGGCCGACCAGGCGCTTCACGGCGGCGCGCCGGCGCAGGAGGACATCGTCATGGACGGCGACTTTGCCTTCACCTGGCCTTATTGGATGATGGCCCCCGCTCACCTCTTCGCCCTCTGGGGGAGCCGGTACATGGCGGAGAACGGCCTCACCGAGACCGACTTCCGGGACGCGCTGGCACGCATTGCCATCGATCAGCGCCGGTACGCCGGCGCCCGCCCGGGCGCGTTGCTCCACGACCGGCCCCTGGACCGCGACCAATTCGAGGCCGCGAGGCTGATCAGCTGGCCGTTGACCGTCTTCATGATCTGCTTGGAGAACGACGGGGCATGCGCCGTGATCGTGACCACCGAGAAGAAGGCGGCGGAGTTGGACTGTGTGCCCGCACCGATCCTCGCGACCTGCCAGTCCCTGTCGCCCGACCACGAGCCGATGAGCATGTACGGCGAGGATCTCCTGCAGATCTTTCCGGTCGAGCGGGCCGGGCGCCTGTGGGCCGACGCGGGCATCGGACCCGCGGACGTCTCGGTGGCCCAGCTCTATGACGCCACTTCGCTGATGACGCTGCTCAGCCTCGAGCTGTACGGCTTCGTGCCCCGCGGCCAAGCGTGGCGTCATGTCACCGAGCATGGGATCGGAATCGACAGCCCGCTGCCGATCAACACCCACGGCGGTCACCTCGCCGACGGTTACGTCCAGGGTATGACCGGCGTGGTCGAGGCCGTTCATCAGCTGCGCGGGACGGCGGTCAACCAGGTTCCCGGCGCCTCCGCGTCCTTCTACGGCGGTCCATCGGGGAGTGGGCTGGTCCTGGGGTCGCCCGAGCTCGTCGATCGAGTCCGCACAGAGGCCCCGGCATGAGGATCCTGCCCGCTGCGACCGAGCTCACCGCGCCCTACTGGGAGGCCGCCCGCCGGCACCACCTCGTCGTCCAACGCTGCTCCTGCGGGCGCCTTTCGCATCCCCCGGTGGCGAGTTGCCCGGCCTGTCACGGCAGCGAGTTCCTCTGGCCGCAGATGAGCGGCGACGGCGCGGTCCACGCGTTCACCTGGGTCAATCACTCGGTCCATCCGGTCTCGGCCGGACGCACCCCGTACATCCTCGTGCTCGTCGAGCTGTCAGAGGGCCCGCGGATTCTCACCAACCTGCGTCACTGCGCAGTTGAAGACGTGCGTGTCGGGCTCGCGGTACATGTCCTGTTCGAGGACGTCAGCGACACCATCACGTTGCCGCAATTCACCCCCCGTGCACCCGATCCGGCGCGCGTGCCATGAGCTGGCTGGAGGGAAAGGTCGCGTTCATCACCGGGATCGGCAAGGGCCAGGGTCGATCCCACGCGGTGCGCCTTGCGCGCGAGGGCGCTCACATCATCGGCATCGACGCGCTCAAGACCTACCCGTGGATGAACTACCGGCTCGCCGAGCAGTCCGACGTCGAGGAGACGATCGGTCTGGTCGAGGCCGAGGGGGGCCGCATCTTCTTCCAGCAGGCCGACGTGACCGATCTGCCGTCACTCAAGCGTGCGTTGGAGGCGGGGGTGGCGGAGTTCGGGCGCCTCGACGTCGTCGCCGCCAACGCCGGGGCCTTCCCCAAGGGTGACCTGACCTGGGAGGCGGACCCTCCAGCGTGGCGCGAGTGTGTGGAGGTGAACCTGTTCGGTGTCTTCCACACCGTCCATGCCGCGGTTCCTCACATGGTCAAGGCCGGTAACGGCGGCTCGATCATCATCACCAGCTCCGGGGCGGCGATCGTCTCCGGGAGCTACCTGTCGGACTATTCAGCGTCCAAGGCGGCGCTCCTCAGCCTGACACGAACGCTGGCCGTCGAACTGGCACCCCATTGGATCCGGGTCAACGCCATCTGTCCGGGAGCGGTCAACACGGACATGATCGCCAACGACGCGATCTACCGGATGTTCCGCCCGGACCTGGACGCGCCGACGCGCGAGGACACGATCGAAGTGTGGAAGTCCAAGCACCTGCTGCCCGTCCCGTGGCTGGAGCCGTCGGACATCTCCAACGCGGTGGCCTGGCTCGCCTCCGATGAGGCCCGGCTGGTCACCGGTGTCACGTTGCCGGTCGACGCCGGAAACACGATCAAGCACTTCTGATGAACAGCGTCATCGTCTTCGCCATCCTCGGCGCATCGGCCGGAGCCATCTACGCCCTCGGATCGCTCGGCATCGTCCTCACCTTCCGCGGGTCCGGGGTGATCAACTTCGCATCGGGCGCGATGGGGATGGTGGGGGCGTTCGTCTTCTACCTGTTACGTGACCAGCACTCGGTGCCGTCAGCGATCGCCGCGATCGCGGGCGTGGCCGCCGCTGCCGTGCTCGGCTATGTCACTCACCTGTTGATGGCCCCCCTGAAGGCGGCGAGCAACCTGACGCGCATCGTTGTCACGCTCGCCCTGATGGTCCTGCTCGTCGGTCTCGTCGGGCTCGAGTATCCGGCGGGCAACTCCTACACCGACACCTCGCTTCTGCCGACCAGCCCCGTCAGCTTCCTGGGGGTCCGCGTCGGAGCCAACCAGTTGCTCGTGATCGTGGTGGCGGCCATCATCGCCGCAGCGGCCGGGGCCGTGTATCGATGGACGCGCTTCGGACTGGCCACCTCGGCGGTCGCCGAGGATGGTGACGCGCTCGCCACGCTGGGCTGGTCACCGGGCGCCCTCGCCGCCGCCAACTGGGCACTCGGTGCGGCGCTGTCGGGTTTGGCGGCGATCCTGCTCTCGCCCATCACCGGTCTGTCGGTGGGCCTGGCGACATCGCTGCTCATGCCGGCCCTCGCCGCCGCCATTCTCGGCAACCTCACCTCGTTTCCAATCGCCTTCCTCGGCGCAGTGGCGATCGGCATCGCTCAGTCCGAGCTCAACCAATACGTCAATGTCCAGGGCATCGGCGACGCGGTGCCGTTCTTCGCCGTCCTCGTGTTCATCGTGGCCCGCGGCCGCGCGCTGCCGGTACGAGGACACGTCATGGAGCGACTGCCTCGGGTCACGGTGGGCGAAATCCCGAGGATCCGCGCTGTCGTCGCCGTGGCCATCGCGATCGTGCTGATCGTCGTTGTCCTACCGCCGACGTGGGTCAACGCGCTGACGTTCACGATGATCGGCGCAGTCGTGCTGTTGAGCATCGTCGTGCTGACCGGTTTCGCGGGCCAGATCTCGCTTGCCCAATGGGCGATCGCGGGTTGTGGCGCGATGTGCATGGCCAAGCTCGTCGTGGCCGGTGCGCCCTACTGGCTGGCGATGCTGGCCGGTATCGCGGTGTGCCTGCCGATCGGGCTGGTCGTCGGGGCAGCGGCGCTGCGGGCTCGCGGGATGAGCCTGGCGATCGCGACGCTCGCCTTCGGCATCTGCGTCGTCGACCTCGTCCTCTCCAACAACGACCTCAACGGCGGCGCGGCCGGGCTGTCAATCGGCTTCTTTCACCTGTTCGGCCTCGACCTCGACTCGACGATCTTCCCCCGGCGCTACGCGGTGTTCGTGCTCGTCGTGTTCGTGATCCTGGCGCTCGGCATCGCCAACCTGCGCCGCGGCCGGACCGGCCGGCGCCTGCTTGCGATCCGCGCCAACGAGCGCGCGGCGGCCGCCCTGGGCGTCAACGTGCTCGGCTCCAAGATCGCCGCCTTCTCCTACGCGGCGATGATCGCCGGCCTCGGGGGCATCCTCACCACCCTGTACTTCCCGAGCGCCCTGTTCAGCGGCTACGACGCGATGACGTCGATCACGCTCATGTCCAACGCCGTCATCGGCGGCGTCGGTTTCCTCCTCGGTCCGATCGTCGGCGGAGCGGGTCAGAACGGCGGGCTCGGCTACCAGCTGCTGAACACGATCTCGAGCAGCGCAGTCACGGACCTGTCGCTCGTCTTCGCCGCGCTGACGCTGATCGTTCTGATCCAGGCCCCGGATGGGCTCGTGCCGCTGCAGGCCCGAGACCTACGGCGCCTGGCCGGCGCGATCCTGAAACGGACGATCCTCATGCCGCGGCCGGCGGTCGAGCTCGCCCCTGAGACGACGGTCACACCGCGCGAGCGCACGACGACCCTCCGAGCCGACGGGGTGACGGTGGAATTCGGTGGCGTGCGCGCGCTCGACGATGTCAGCTTCGAGCTGCACTCCGGCGAGGTACTGGGCGTCATCGGCCCCAACGGCGCCGGCAAGAGCACCCTTGTCGACGCGGTCACCGGGTTCGTCGCTCCTTTGGAGGGGTCGATCCGCCTCGACGGCACCGAGCTGCGACGGCTCGGGGCGACCGCCCGCGCCCGCCTCGGCCTCGGCCGCGCCTTCCAGTCGCTGGAGCTGTTCGAGGACATGACGGTCCACGAGAATCTGCTCGTCGCCGATGACCCCGGCGGCGTGCGGCCGTGGTTCTCCGATGTGGTGCGCCCCGGGCGCGCGCGGCTGGGCCCGGCCGCCACGCAGGCGGTGCACGACCTGGGCCTGGCGGACGTGCTCCAGGCCTACCCCGGCGAGCTCTCATACGGCCGCCGGCGGCTGCTGGCCATCGCCCGGGCCGTGGCGGCTGATCCGACCGCGCTCCTCCTCGACGAGCCCGCCGCCGGGCTTGACGAGCGCGAGCGCGCCGACCTCGCCACGCTGATCACCCGCCTGGCCCACGATCGCGGGCTGGCGGTGCTGCTGATCGAGCATGACGTCAACCTCGTCTCCTCGGTCTCAGACCGGATGCTGGCGCTTGACTTCGGCCGGGTCATCGCCGCCGGGTCGCCGGCCTCGGTCCGTGACGATCCCGGGGTGCGCAGCGCCTACCTCGGCCTGCCGTCCGAGGAGGCGGCGGATGAGAAGACCGTGATCCCCGGCCTGGACACCGACCAGCCCGGTGTCGCCCACGCCAAAGCCGAGGGATGAGCATGGCGATCAGCAGTGGTCCGACGGGTCCGGGGCAGGTGATGCTGGCGGCGCGCGACGTCTCGACGGGCTATCACGGCGTCCCGGTCGTCCGGAACCTCGAATTGGAGGTGCGCGCCGGCGAAGTTGTCCTCCTGGCCGGTCCCAACGGCGCCGGGAAGACGACGACGATGATGACCCTGGCGGGCGCGATCCGACCACTGAGCGGGACGACGGAGTTCGCCGGCTCGGCAACGCGGCTGCCGATGCACAAGCGCGTCCGGCTCGGGCTGGGCGTGGTCACCGAGCGCCGCTCGATCTTCTCGAGCCTGACGGTCGCCGACAACCTGCGCCTGGGGCGAGGGACGATGGACGAGGCACTGCATCACTTCCCGGAGCTGCGGGCCCGCCTCCACATCTCGGCCGGACAGCTCTCGGGTGGCGAGCAGCAGATGCTCTCGCTGGCCCGTGTGATCGCCGCCAGGCCCAGAGCGGTGATCGCCGACGAGATGTCCCTCGGCCTTGCGCCGATCGTCGTCAAGCGGCTGTTGGTGGCACTGCGCAGCGCTGCGGATGAGGGAGCCGCCGTGCTGATCGTGGAGCAGCACGTGCGGGTTGCCCTGGAGATCGCCGACCGGGGCTGCTTCTTGAAACGAGGCTCGATCGTGCTCACCGGAGACTCGGCGCAGCTGCGCAGCCAAGAGCGCGAGATCGAGGAGGTCTATCTATGACCGTCTCCTCCAGCAAGCCATAAGCCGCCCTGACAACCACCGAGTGAAGCAACGAGGGAGATCATGAGACACAACAAGAAGGCCTGGTTGGCAGCGACGGCCACGATGGTCGTGCTCGCCGGGTGCGGCAGCTCGAGCGGGGGCGGCGGATCGGGTGGCTCCGGCGGTTCGGGCGGCGCCTCGCCCATCTCGATCATGCAGATCACGCAACCGGTCGCCAACGGCCAGGACCTGTCACTCGGCGTGCGCGCCGCGGTCGGCGCGATCAACGGCGCCGGCGGCATCGACGGCCACAAGATCAAGTTCACCTTCTGCCAGGACGGCTCGCCGCCGCTCGGCGATCCGAACACCAGCGCCAACTGCGCCCGCCAGGCCGTCCAGGACCATGATGCCGCGGTCGTCGGCGCGTTCACCATCTATGACACGAACATGTTCCCGATCCTCCAGGCAGGACACATCCCGATGATCGTCGGGCCGGCGGGAACGCCGCAGGACGCCACCGACAAGGACTCGTTCCCGGTCACCGAGAGCGGCTTTCCGATTCTCGTCGGGCAGGCCGAGGTGCTCGTGCAGCAGGCGCACTGCAAGAAGGTCGGCGTCATCACACTGTCCGGGATCCCGTCGACGACCGGCATCGTCGACTCGGTCAACGCGGGCGCCAAGGAGGCCGGTGCAGCAGTCGGCGCCCCATCGCTGGTGACCCCGACGACCGTCAACTTCAGCCCGTCGATCGCCAAGCTGTCCGGCGAGGGCGTCGACTGCGTCGTCGACGGCTTTCCGACGACGGCCGAGACGCAGCCGATCCTGGCGGCGATCAAGAGCTCCGGCACCAACATGAAGATGTCGGTCAACATCGACGTGCTGACCAAGAGCGCGATCGCGTCAATCGGCCCGCTGCTCAACGGCGTCTACGGCTCCGATTCGGCCTACGAGAACGCGCTCGCCGGCACTGACGACACCGCAGGCGCGACGCCGCAGGAGGCGACGATGATCGCCAACATGCGCAAGTACGAGCCGGCGGCGCTGGCCCAGAACCACTCGGATTACCCGGGCTATGCGTCGGTGATGGTCTTCGAGGCTGCCGTCAAGAAGGTCGTCGCGGCCAAACAGCCGGTGACGGCGCAGAACCTGTTCAACGCGCTTGACCGGCTGCAGGCGACGACGGGAGTCATCCCGCCGCTCAACTTCGCCCAGGACGGCGCCATCAAGGCACAGCCGCGGATGTTCAACACCAAGGTGAACTTCTTCCAGGTGAAGGACGGGAAGCTGGTTGCGCTGACCCGTCAGCTGTACGACACCGCGCCGGCCCTCAACCACTACCCGAACGGCTGATCGGACGATGGCGGAGCTGGCTGTCTTGCTCGAGCCGCGTCACGGCGCCAGCTACGAGCAGATCCTCCAGCTGGCGCTCGCGGCGGAGGAGAGCGGACTTGACGCGTTCTTTCGCTCCGACCACTACCTCGGCGTCGACCCGGGCGACGCCGAGTACCGGTCGACTGACTCGTGGATCACGATCGCCGGGCTCGCTCGTGAGACGACCCGGATACGGCTCGGGACGCTCGTCACCGCCGGGACGTTCCGGCTCCCGGGCCCGTTGGCCGTGGCTGTCGCCACGGCCAACGCCATGAGCGGCGGGCGGGTCGAGCTCGGCCTGGGGGCCGGCTGGTACGAGGAGGAGCACGGCCAGTTCGGGATCCCGTTCCCTCCGCTGGCGGAGCGGTTTGACCGCCTTGAAGAGCAACTGGAGATCCTGAGCGGGTTGTGGCGCTCCCGCGTCGGTGCGGCGTACTCGTTTGATGGCCGCCACTACGCCGTCGACGCCAACCGCGCGTTCGCCGCGACGTGGCCCCCGCACCCTGCCCCGCCGATCATCGTCGGCGGACTCGGACCGCGGCGTACACCTGAGCTGGCCGCGCGGTTCGCCGACGAGTTCAACGCGGCATTCGCTCCCCTGGACGTCGCCCGCCAGCGATTCGCGCAGGTCAAGCAGAGAGCGACGGAGCTGGGCCGTGACCCGTCGGACCTTCGCCTCTCGATCGTCATCCCGCGCGTCTGTGTCGGCGTGGACGAGGCCGAGGTCAGGCGTCGTCTGCGGATCCTCGGCCCGCCGATCGGCGCGATCCCCGATCAGGGTCTGGCCGGCAGCCCGGCTTACGTGGCGGAGCGCCTGGCGGAGTGGATCGACGCCGGCGCGGACCGGATCTATATCCATCTGCTCGACGTCGATGATGTGGAGCACGTCCGGCTGCTGGGCGAGCAGATCGCCCCCTCACTGCGCAGGGCCGCCGTCGCAGCGACCGAAGGAGCGACACGCAGATGATCACGCAGGCCGCGGTGCTCCACCCCGGCGCCGACAGCTGGGCGGTCGAGGAGATCGAGCTCGACCCACCGCGCGAGACCGAGGTGCGCGTCCGGATCCATGCCTCCGGGCTGTGTCACTCCGAGGAGCACCATCGCACCGGCGACGTACCGCTTGATCACCCCACGATCGGAGGCCACGAGGGCGCCGGAGTCGTCGAGGCGGTCGGTCCGGGAGTTCGCTCGGTGCAGGTCGGCGACCACATCGTGTTCTCCTCGATCCCCACCTGCGGCCACTGCGGGCCGTGCGTCACCGGTCATGGCAACCTGTGCGACGAGGGCAGGTGGATCGGGTCGGGGCGGCAACTGCTCGACCACACTTCGCGCCATCACCTCGACGGGCTCGACCTCAACCTCACCTGCCTGATCGGGGCGTTCGCTCACCACACCGTGGTGGGTGATGCCTCGATCATCAAGATCGATCCGGACATCCCGTTCGACAGGGCGTGCATCGTGGGCTGCGGCGTCCCGACCGGGTGGGGCAGCGCCGTCTTCACCGGGGGCGTACGGGCGGGCGACGACGTCGCGGTGCTCGGCGTGGGCGGAATCGGCGCCAGCGCGATCCAGGGCGCCAAGTTCGCCGGAGCGCGTCGCATCTTCGCCGTGGACCCGGTGGCGTTCAAGCGCGAGCAGGCGCTCCAGCTGGGCGCGACCCATGTGGCCGCCTCGATTGAGGAGGCGGTCGACCTCGTCCGCGAGGTCACGTGGGGACTGCTCTGTCAGGTCACGATCTGCTCGATGGGAGTCGGCCGAGGCGAGTTGATGCGATCGATCATGGAGCTCTGCGCCAAGCACGGCCGGGTCGTCATCGTCAACATCCATCCGGTGAACGACCCGGCACCGACGATCGACCTGCTCAACCTGGCCGGATACGAGAAGCAGGTCGTCGGGTCGATCTTCGGATCGGTCAACTCGCGCCGGGATGTGCCGCGGCTGCTCGCGCTGTGGAAGGACGGGCACCTCGACCTCGACCGCCTCGTCACCCGCACCTACGACGGCCTCCGGCACGTCAACCAGGGCTACCGGGACATGCGCGACGGCCGCAATCTCCGCGGCGTGCTCCTGCTAGATGACTGACCGCAGCGACGGCCGCGCCGCGCGTGACGGGCGGCCCGGACACGACACCGACAGGAGGTTGGGGCTATGACCGCCCGTACAGTTCCCCCGTTTCGCGCCGATCATGTCGGCAGCCTGCTACGCCCGCCGGAGCTGACGCGCGCGCGGGCGGAGCATGCCGCCGGGCGCATCAGCGCCGCTGAGCTGCGCACCGCCGAGGACGACGCGATCCGCGCCGCCGTCGCATTGCAGGAGCGGGTCGGCCTGCAGACCGTGACCGACGGCGAGTTTCGCCGCGGGTCCTGGCACATGGATTTCGTCTACCAGCTGGGTGGCATCGACCGGGCCGAGAGCGCGTTCACGTCGCATTTTCGCAACGAGCAGGGCGACATCACCTTCACGCCCTCAGGGATCGAGGTGACGGGCAGGGTGCATCTCGATCACCCGGTGTTCGCCGAGGACTTCGCGTTCGTGCGCGAGATCGCGCCGGAGGGGATGACGCCGAAGCTGACGATCCCGTCGCCGAGCATGGTCCACTACCGCGGCGGACGCGCGGCGATCGACAGCGCAACGTATCCGGACATGGAGGCGTTCTGGAGCGATGTGAGTGCCGCCTACGCCGCCGAGGTGGCCGTCGTCGCCGAGCGCGGCTGTACGTATCTGCAGCTTGACGACACGAGCCTGGCCTATCTCAACGACCCGGCGCAACGCGCCGAGATCGAGCAGCGCGGCGAGGATGCGGCACACCTGCACGAGACCTATATCCGCGCCTTCAACGAGGCGATCGCGCAGCGGCCCGCATCGCTGAGGGTGACCACGCACCTGTGCCGCGGCAACTTTCGCTCCTCGTGGGTGGCCGAGGGCGGCTATGACTTCGTGGCCGAGGCGCTGTTCGGCGAACTCGCGGTCGACGCCTTCTTCCTGGAGTTCGACGATGCGCGCTCGGGCAGCTTCGCCCCGCTGCGCTACGTCCCGCCTGGCAAGCTGGTCGTGCTCGGACTCGTGACCAGCAAGCGCGGCGAGCTGGAGCGAAAGGACGAGCTCAAGCGGCGGATCGAGGAGGCCTCCAAATACATCGCGATCGAGCAGCTGTGCCTCTCGCCCCAGTGCGGGTTCTCCTCGACGGTCGAGGGCAACGCGCTCACCCTCGAGCAGGAGATCGCCAAGCTCGAGCTCGTGGTCGAGACCGCCGCGGAGGTATGGGGATGAACGTGCAGGCGCGGTCCTCTGCCACCCCGAGCGAGCTGCCCTACGGCGTGCAGGAGCACTTCATCGATGGGGTGTTTAGGCCGAGTGTGTCGGGTGAGACGTTTGAGTCGCTGAATCCGGCGAGCAATGGGGTGCTGGCGCTCGCGGCGGCGGGTGAGGCGGTGGATGTTGATGCGGCGGTGGG
>DATAUL010000034.1:0-20879 GCA_036268255.1 Solirubrobacteraceae bacterium
GTGCCGGCTTCCGGCGTTGGTCGCTCTGTCGAAGGGCGGGTGGCGTCGTCTTCGAGCAAATAGCCGACGCCGGGGTAAGTGCGGATCGGGCCCTCGTCTGAGACGTGGGACACGACGATCAGCGGCATCGAGCTCCACTCCCGCAGTCGCCGACAGACCTCCGTGCCGCTGGAGTCAACAAGCTCCATCTCGATGATCGCAAGGTCCGGCACGTACAACGCAGCTCGCGTCAGCGCTTCCTCCGCGGTCTGCATCGCGCAGACGCTCATGCCTCCTACGCGCTGTTGTGCGATAGCGAACTACAGAGCATCCGCGCGCTGAAGCGGGCGCGATCTGCCTCGAGCATGACTCCCAATGAGCTCATGTGCGCAGACTCGGCGCGTGGCCTTCGCCGGCGAGATCTGATCTGTCCGTCGCCATACGGGGTTCGCATGACGGCTCGAACAGAACTCTTTCGCTACGCCACGCGGAGGTCCTACCCTCTGGGTATGACCGTCATCAGATGCCAGAGTTGTGGTGCGCCCAATCGGGTCGGCCCGATCGACCGCGGCGTCCCGCGCTGTCCGAAATGCAAGTCGGAGCTGGCGTGGCTCGTCGATGCCGACGACGACACATTTGCGGCGGAGACGAGTGCCTCGGTGCCGGTGGTGGTTGACTTCTGGGCATCCTGGTGCGGCCCGTGTCGGATGATCTCGCCCGTTCTTGAGGAGCTCGCCCACAAGCATGCAGGGCATCTCAAAGTGGTCAAGGTCGACGTTGACGCGAACCCCGGGCTCGCGGCACGGTTCGGGGCCCGCTCGATCCCCTTGCTGGTTGTGATTCGTGACGGGCATGAGGTCGATCGGATCGTCGGCGCGCTTCCGCGCGCGGCCCTGGAGCAGCGGCTTGAACCCGTGCTCATTGCGTGAACGTCGACGGCCGGCTGTGGCGGCGCTCGGTCGACTTCATCCGACAGCCGCGGACCGAGTACATAGGGTGCAGGCTCCGGTCAGGAGGCGCTGATGGCGGTCGACTACAAGGACTACTACGAGCTACTGGGAGTTGCTCGGGACGCAAGCCAGGACGAGATCCGCCGGGCGTACCGCAGGCTGGCGCGGGAGTATCACCCGGACCTCAACCGGGAGAGCGATGCCGAGGAGCGGTTCAAGGAGGTCGGGGAGGCCTACGAGGTCCTCTCCGATCCGGACAAGCGCGAGCGCTATGACCAGCTGGGCACACAGTGGCGCGCGCGGGAACGAGCCTCGGGCGGCGGCAACTTCGAGGACTTCTTTGACCGCCAGAGTTTCGGCGGCGACACGCGTGTCGAGTTCGGTGACGGAGACTTCTCGGAGTTCTTCGAGCGGTTGTTTGGCGACCGTCGGGCTGCGCGGACGTCCGGGCCACTGCGCGGACTGGATCGTGAGGCCGTGCTCGATCTTTCGCTGGAAGAAGCGCTCGCCGGCGGCAGGCGACGGCTGTCGTTCGAAGACGGCGGCAGCCTGGACGTCAACATTCCAGCTGGCGTCAGGGAGAGCCAGCGTATCCGCGTCGCGGACCAGGGTGGCGCCGGGCGTGACGGCGGCCCGTCTGGCGATCTGTATCTGCAGGTGCGGCTCAAGCCCCACCCCACGTTTCGTCGCCGAGGTGACGACCTGGATCTCGACCTGCCGGTTACCCCGTGGGAGGCGTCGCTTGGGGCAACCGTGCCTGTGCCCACGCTGACCGGAACCGCTCGAGTGCGGGTGCCCGCGGGATCATCGAGCGGTCGGCGACTGCGGCTACGCGGCCGCGGCCTGCCCAAGCAGGGCGGCGGCCACGGCGATCTCCACGCGATCGTGAGGATCACGGTCCCCAAGCATCTTTCCGACCAGGAGCGAGATCTGTTCGAGAAGCTTGCCGAGGTGTCTGAGTTCGACCCGCGACAGAGCCGAGCATGAGCGCACGGCGCAGAGCACCCCGAACCACGCACCTCGTGGCGGGGAATGGCACCGAAGAGCAGCCCGTCGAGCTTGCCGTGATCGCGCGCCGAGCAGGAGTCCGTGTCACTCTCGTCCGTCGCTACGTGGAATTCGGACTGCTCGAGCCGCGCTCGGGAACGAACCAACCGCCGCTGTTTGAACCGAGCTGCGCGAGCCGTCTGGCCAGAGCAGAGCGCCTGCGACGCGATCTTGGCCTCAACTATGCCGGGGCCGTACTCGCTTGCGAACTGCTCGACCGCATCCGCGAGCTCGAAGACCGCACACCTTAGGCTCCGGGCTCGGAGCTCCGCTCCTGTAGCACATCGTGGCCCATACGCGATCGGTCTGGCACACCGGCGCCGCTCGTCTGGCGGATCGGAATCGCCCCGCCCAGGTTAGGGCCGACCCTGATCGAAGGAGGCCACGATGCCCGACGACATCACCAAGCGGATTGCGAACTTCATCGAGCTGTTTCGCGTAGCGCCGGGCTCGAGCGTGACGCTCGCGAAGGACTTCGACCCCGCGTTCAAGGCGGGCATCGAGAAGAAGAAGGACGGCGTCGGCCTGCTGAACGACGGCATCGAGCTGCTGTCGGAGTACCAGCAGCGCCTCGCTGCCGAGTCGGCGCACGGCGTGGTCGTGGTGCTCCAAGCGCTCGACGCCGCGGGCAAGGACGGGACCATTCGCCACGTGATGAGCGGCGTGAACCCGCAGGGAGTGCGGGTCGAGAGCTTCAAGATCCCGTCGGACCGCGAGCGCGGCCAGGACTACCTTCGCCGCTACCAGGAGCGGCTGCCCGCTCGCGGCGAGATCGGGATCTTCAACCGATCCCACTACGAAGAGGTGCTCGTCGTCCGTGTGCACCCGGAGATCCTCAGCGGCGAGAGGCTGCCCAAGGACGATCACGTCTGGAAGCACCGCTACCACGCGATCAACGAGTGGGAGCGGTACCTGACCGATAACGGCTTCCGAGTCGTGAAGCTCTTCCTCAACCTCTCCAAGGAGGAGCAGCGCAGGCGCTTCCTGCGCCGCATCGACCTTCCCGAGCACAACTGGAAGTTCTCGTCTCACGACGTGCAGGAGCGGCGTCACTGGGACGCCTACCAGGAGGCGTTCTCGGAAATGTTCACCCACACGAGCACCGAGTGGGCGCCGTGGCACGTGATTCCGGCCGACCGCAAGTGGTTCGCGCGCGTCGCCGCCGCGGCGGTGATCGCGAACGCGTTGATCGAGATCGATCCGCAGTACCCCAAGCTCAGCCACGACGCCATCCGGGATCTGCAGGAGGCCAAGCGCCAGCTCAAGGCCGAGGCTCCCGACGGCGCAGCCCCCGACCCGTTCGAGGTGGCAGCGTGATGGCCGCCAAGTACGTCGCGGCGATCGACCACGGCACGACCAGCACGCGCTGCATCCTCTTCACGCGCGACGGCCGGCCCGCGGCCATCGCCCAGGGCGCGCAATCGATGTTCTATCCCCAGCCGGGCTGGGTCGAGCTCGACATGGGCGAGGTCTGGCAGCGCACCCGGGAATGCATCCACCACGCGTTGCAGACGGCGGGCGCGGCCGCCGGTGACGTCGCCGCGATCGGGATCGCGAACGAGCGCGAGTCAGTCGTCCTGTGGGACCGGCGAACTGGGCAGCCGGTCGCGCACTCGATCACGTGGCAGGACACGCGCACGGCGGCGGCCGCCGACGCGCTGGCGGCAGACGGCGGCATCGACCGCTTCCAGAGCACCACCGGCCTGCCGATCTCGACGTACTCGTCGGCGCTCAAGCTGGCGTGGCTGCTTGATGCGGACCCGTCGCGGCGCGCCGCGGCGCAGCGGGGCGATCTGCTGTTCGGGACTCCCGACACGTGGCTGCTGTGGAACCTGACCGGGGGGCCCGACGGCGGCGTGCACGCGACGGACCCGACGAACGCCAGCCGTACCCTGCTGATGAACCTGCACACGCTCGAGTGGGACGACGAGCTCCTCGACGCGATGTCGATCCCGCGCGCGCTGCTGCCCGAGATCCGGTCGTCGAGCGAGGTCTACGGTCCGGCCGTCGGCGATCTGTCCGGCGTCCCGGTCGCGGGGATCGTCGGCGACCAGCCCGCGTCGCTGTTCGGTCACACGTGCTTCGACCACGGCGACGTCAAGAACACCTACGGCACCGGGGCCTTCCTGCTGTTCACCCTCGGTACCGAGCCGGTGATCTCCGAGCACGGGCTGATCACAACCGTCGCCTGGAAGCTCGGCGACGCGGACGCGGTCTACGCGCTCGAGGGCTCGGTCGCGATGGCCGGTGCGCTGATCCAATGGCTGCGCGACAACCTCGGCCTGATCGACGAGGCGTCCCAGGTCGAGCAACTGGCGCGGTCGGTCCCGGACGCAGGCGGCGTCGTCTTCGTCCCGGCGTTCTCGGGGCTGTTCGCCCCGTACTGGCGCGACGACGCGCGCGGTGTGATCGTCGGCCTGACGCGATTCGCGAACAAGGGCCACATCGCCAGGGCAGCGCTCGAGGCCGCGGCGTACCAGACATACGACCTGGTCGAGGCGATGCTCGCGGACACCGGCCTGGACAAGCTCGGCGAGCTGCGGGCTGACGGCGGGATGACCACGAACGATCTGCTGATGCAGTTCCAGGCCGACGTCCTCGGCTCGCCGGTGGTGGCGCCCAAGGTGGCCGAGATGACGGCAACGGGCGCAGCGTATGCGGCCGGTCTCGCGACCGGGTTCTGGGCGGGCCTGGACGAGCTGCGCGCGAACTACGCGATCACGCAGCGCTGGGACCCCGCGATTAGCGGCGGCCACCGGGCCCGCGGCGTCGCGGCGTGGCGCCAGGGGATCGACCGGACGCTGAACCTCGTCCAGCCGGAGCCTGTGGCCGCCGGCAAGGCGTAGGGGCCAACCGAAGGAGGAGCACGTGAAGATTGAAGATTACGCGTTGATCGGTGACCTCCGCACCAGCGCGCTCGTGGGACGGGACGGATCGATCGACTGGTTGTGCCTTCCGCGCGTGGACTCGGCGGCATGCTTCGCCGCGCTCCTTGGTACTGAGGAGAACGGCCGCTGGCTGCTGTGCCCGTCCGGGCCGGTGCGGCGGGTCTCCCGGCGCTATCGCGAAGGCACCCTGATCCTCGAGACCGACTTCGAGACCGGCACCGGCACTGCGCGGGTGATCGACTTCATGCCGCTGCGCGACGGTGGCGCACCACAGCTCGTGCGCATCGTCGAGGGCCTGCACGGAGAGGTCGCGATGCGCATGCAGTTCATCGCGCGACTTGACTACGGCTCGCTGATTCCGTGGGTGGAGCGGACGGCCGACGGGATCCTCGCGCTCGGAGGTCCCAACGCTCTGCACCTTTCCACGACCGCAGAGACGCACGGGGATGACCTGACGACGGTGGCCGACTTCACCGTCCGCGAAGGGGTACGCGAGCGCTTCTCGCTCATGTGGTTCCCGTCCCACAACGAGTCCCCGGAGGTTGAGGACCCCGACTCCGCGCTTGCCAGGACAGAGGCGTACTGGCGGGATTGGTCGTCGCGATGCACCTACAGCGGCAAGTGGCGCGACACGGTGGTGCGTTCGCTGATCACCCTGAAAGCACTCACCGACCAGGACACGGGCGCGATCGTGGCCGCCCCGACCACGTCGCTACCGGAAGACCTCGGCGGCGTGCGCAATTGGGACTACCGCTACTGCTGGCTGCGTGACTCGGTGCTCACGCTCGACGCCCTGCTCGAGGGTGGCTACGTCGACGAGGCGCTCGCGTTCGGACGCTGGGCGCTTCGAGCCGGCGCCGGCGACGTCTCGAAGCTGCAGATCATGTACGGCACGGAGGGCCAGCGCCAGCTCGAAGAGATCGAGCTCGATTGGCTCCCCGGGTATGAGGGCTCGCGTCCGGTGAGGGTCGGCAACGCTGCCGCCAAGCAGTTCCAGCTCGACGTCTACGGCGAGGTTGCCGGAGTCGCATACGCGACCAGCATGATTACCGGCAGCATCGACGCTCGCAACTGGCCGCGCGTGCGGGCGCTCGTCGAGTACCTCGAAACCGCCTGGGAGAAGCCGGACGACGGCATCTGGGAGGTCCGAGGGCCGCGCCGGCACTTCGTCCAGTCGAAGGTCATGGCGTGGGTGGCCTTCGACTCCGCGGTGCGTTTGGTGGAGCGGTTCGAGCTCGACGCGCCGTTGGCGCGCTGGAAGCAAATCCGAGCGCGAATTCACAAGCAGGTGACCGAGAAGGGCTACGACTCGAAGCGAAGGACGTTCACCCAGTACTACGGATCCCAAGAGCTCGACGCCGCCGTGTTGATGATTCCCATCGTCGGGTTCCTGCCCGGCACAGACGAGCGGGTCACCGGCACGATCGACGCAGTCCGGAGCGAGCTCGGCCATGACGGATTCATCTCGCGCTACTCGACCACCGTAACGGACGACGGACTAGCCGGAAGCGAGGCCCAATTCCTGGCTTGCTCGTTCTGGCTCGTGACGGCGCTGGCGATGAACGGACGCGTCGACGAGGCGCGGGAGCTGTTCGAGCGCCTGCTGTCGCTCGGCAACGACGTCGGGCTGTTCTCGGAGGAGTACGACGTCGCTCACGAGCGGCTGGTCGGAAACTTTCCGCAGGCCTTCACGCACCTCACGCTTGTCGCGGCCGCCAAGACGCTGGCGAACCCGACCGCCGACGCGGCCGCTCGTTACCTGGATCCGCAAGCCGCTGGATCCGGAAGCCGCTAGCTCCTGAACGGCGGCTGGCCTCGGATCGCGTCGGCCGGCCCGGGCCGGGCCCGGTGGCGATGGCGTAATAGGCTCCCCGGATGGGATCGGAGGAGCGGATGCGGGAGCTCATCCTCAGGTTCACGGAGAACCCCGAGTGGCTGCCGTCCGTCTCGCGGGACATCACCGACGCGATCCACGCCGAGCTCGCTGACGTCAATGCCGATCCCGAGCTTCGCGCCAGCACGTACGCAAGCACCGACAGCGTCCTTCGGCTGATCGTGGACCTCTCGCGTACGGGCCGTCCGCCGAGCGAGGCGGTACCGCCGCCGGCGGCGGTCGACTACGCGCGCGAGTTTGTGCGACGTGGCCTCCCGCTCGACTCGTTGCTGCGTGCCTACCACATCGGCCAGGCAACCTTCTTCCGCAGATGGTCCGCGAAGGCGCACGAGGCGATCAACGATCCACACGAGCTGACCGAAGCGGTCCAGCTTGGAGCCAACTGGACGTTCGACTACATCGAGAAGCTCAGCGGCGGACTCGTACAGCGATATGGCGAAGAGCGGGAGCGGTGGGTCCGCAGCGCAGCGGCGGTGCGCGCGCAGGTGATCGATGCCTTGCTCGCGGGCGAGCATGTCGACCTTCCGCGGGCAAGCCGCCGCCTTGGCTACGAGCTCGGCCGCAATCATCTCGCGTTCGCGATCTGGAGCGACGCCCCGTACGACCGAGGCGATATCGCGCTGGCGATGATCGAACGGGCCGCACTCCAGTTCGTGTCCTCGCTCGGAATGGCCGCGCCGCTGCTCGTGCCCCGGGGGCGTCTGTGCCTGGCAGGATGGATCGGGTCCCGTGGCGACGATCACATCGTCGGTCTTCGGGACGCACGCATCGACGTTCAGTCGTTTCCAACCGTGCTCGCAGCGTTCGGCTCGCCTGGAGTCGGCGTCGCGGGCTTCGCCCGCAGCCATCGCGAGGCGTTTCACGCCCGTCGAATCGCGCGGCTGACGCAGCATCGCGCCGGGACCGTGAGCCAATATGACACGGTTGCGCTCGCCGCTTTGGCCAGCACAGACGTGGGAGAAGCCCGAGAGTTCGTCAGGGCCGAGCTGGGACAGCTGCTCGGAGATGATGACCAGTCGGTTCGCCTCAGCGCCACACTCCGTGTCTATCTCGAGGAGAACTTGAGCCCGTCGCGCGCCTCGCGGCGCCTCGGGGTTCACGAGCACACGATCACCAATCGAATCAGGGCGGCGCAGGAGCTCCTCCCGCACCCAATCGAGCAGCGCGCCTGCGAGCTACAGGTCGCGCTGCGGTTGATCCGGCTGACGCAGAGCGGGTGAGCTCTGGTGGCTACGGGTTCGCGACCGTGATCTCGTTCGTCACGCCCGCGACGCCAAACAACCGGGACACGTCGTCGTAGGCGGCGTCGCTCTGGAACTGGAAGCTGACGTCACCCTTGACCGTTACCCAGCCGTCCTGCACCGTGACCTCGATGAGGTCCGAGGGAACCTCGGCATCCCAGATCAGCCTCTGCAGCGCTGCGCCGCGGATCTCGTCATCCTCGCGGCGATCGGCCCCGAGCAGGTTGACCTTCAGGTGGTTGAGGACCTCGTAGACGCCCTCCACGCCGCGGGCATCGTGTTCTGCCGCGCGTCGTTGTGAGAAACGCTCGACCGTGCCCCGCAGTGTGACGATGCCCCCGTCCCCCGCAACAGCGATCTCGGCCGAATCGGCGATCCGGGGGTCGTCCTCCAGTCGCGCGATCACGTCGTCCTCGAGTGGGCTGTTCTTGAACATGCATCCTCCTTCCAGGTTGGTATGACTGCAAGCTGGCGCTGCTCCCGTCCGCTTGGGAGAACGATCGAAGTGATCTCCCATACGTTGGAGTTAGGTCGGCTCGGCTTGCCGGGTCGGTGCGGCCGCTATCGGCCGAGCAAGGAAGCGACCGAGCTGACCCCGATCGCGACGATGACGGTCCCGAACACGTACGAGGTCAGAGCGTGACGCAGGGCTTGACGACGGACGCGCTTGCCGATGAGATCCGTGTCCGAGACTTGGAACGTCATCCCGATTGTCAGTGCGAGGTAGGCGAAGTCGAGGTAGTCAGGGGCCCCGCCTTTGAAATCGATCCCTCCATCTGGCGGCGTGTAGTAGAGCCTGGCGTACCGAAGCGCATAGACGGTGTGGACCGCCGACCAGGCAAGCGCGACGCTCGCCAGCGCCAGCACGGTCAGTAAGCCCCTGGCCGGCGCGTGCGCGTGGCTCGCCTGCGCGAGCGTAAATCCGACGGCAAGCAGACTGGCGGCGCCGGCCCCGAGCAGGACGGCTTCTGCCGCGGTTCGCGAGGCGTCCTCCGCCCGAGCGAGCCGAGCCGTCGCGCCGGGGTCCGCGCCCGCGACGGAGATCCATACCCAGGCCACGAATACGAGCGCCGCGACATCGGTTGCTCCGAGCGCGGCGACAGACCATGAAGCTCCCTCGGCCAGCGCGATGCTCGCGACGGCGATTCCACCGAGTGTGCCGACGACCACGCGCTTGGCAGCCAGGCCGGAGTTGTCGGGCCCGACGGTCTGTGGATCTGGCTGAGGCGCATCGATCACCAACGTCTTCCTCCTGCCGTCCGTCGGTACTGCCGCCCTACATGTGGCCGACCGTTTGGCTCGCTCATACGAATCGACGTGTCCAACCGTTAGCAGCCGTTATCGCGTGATCTGGCGCCGTGCCCGATCATCGGGCATGTGCCGACGATCGACGGTCCGACTGTATGCGGGGCACAACGGTGCGCGTCGAACTTTGGGCACCGATCCCGTGCGCGGACGCGTCGGCCGCGCGAGGATCAGTTCACACCACCGTCAGCTTGAGGAGAGATATGCCCGAGAACACCACCGCCGAGGCAAAGCCTTCGCGCGTCCGGCGTACGACTGACGCGGCCCACGCTGGGCTGGAGGTGATGCTGTCCGAGGCCGCCGCGGGCGGGCCACCCCGCTTCCTCGCCCCAGGTGCCGCGGTGAAAGTCGGCGTCGGGCTGGCCCGCCATCCGGGCCGCGTCGCTTCGCGGGCCGCAGGGCTCACCTCCGAGCTGCGGCGAGTCGCCACGGGCCGCTCTGACATCGCACCTCCAAGAGGCGATCGGCGCTTCACCGACCCGGCCTGGGCTCGTAGCTGGGTGTTTCGCCGCCTACTCCAGGGCTACCTTGCGCTCGGCCAGACGGTCGACGGCATGATCTCCGAATCCGACGTCGACTGGCGCACGGAGCGCCGCGCGAGGCTGGCCGCGGGCAACGTGATCGACGCGCTTGCCCCCACGAACTTCCCGTGGTCGAACCCCGAGGTGATCAAGGAAACGGTCAACACCGGCGGCGAGAACCTGGTTCGCGGGGGCAGACAGCTTGCGCACGACCTCGCCACTCCCCCACGGCTCCCCGCGACGGTCGACACGGGTAAGTTCGAAGTCGGCCGCAACCTCGCGATTTCGCCGGGCTCCGTCGTGCTGCGCACCGACGTGTTCGAGCTGATCCAGTACAAGCCCTCGACCGAGAAGGTGCGAGAGGTTCCGCTCCTGTTCGTGCCGCCGACGATCAACAGGTTCTACGTGCTCGACATCGCCCCCGGCCGCAGCATGATCGAGCACTATGTCGGTCAAGGCCAGCAGGTGTTTGCGATCTCCTGGCGCAACCCCGGGCAGGCCGAGGGCCACTTCGACCTCGACACCTACGCGAACGCGGTCGCTCAGGCGCGCGATGCGGCCGCGTCGATCACCGATCAGAGCAAGGTGCATCTGGCTGCGGCGTGCTCCGGCGGGATCGTCACCGCAGGGCTCCTCGGTCAGCTGGCCGCCAGCGGCGAGCTCGATGAGATCGCGAGCCTGACGCTGATGGTGTGCGCGCTCGACAACGACACCGAGGGCACGATGTCCGCTCTTGCGAGCCGGGACGTCGCTGCGGCTGCGGTCGCTGAGTCAGCGCGCAAGGGATACCTCGACGGGCAAGTGCTCCAGGGCGTGTTCACGTGGTTGCGCCCGAACGATCTGGTGTGGAACTACGTCGTCAACAACTACCTTCTCGGTAAGGACCCGCCTGCGTTCGACATCCTCTTCTGGAACCAGGACACGGTGCGTCTCGCCGCCGGGCTGCATCGCGATTTCATCCACATAGGGCTCGATGACTCGTTCACGCGACCCGGTGCGCTCGAGGTGCTCGGCCAGCCGGTCGATCTCCGGCGAGTCGACCTGGACACCTATTTCGTAGCCGGCCTCACCGACCACATCGTCCCGTGGGAGAGCGCGTACAACGGAGCGCTGCTGTTTCGGGGCGATCGGCGGTTCGTGCTATCGAGCAGCGGTCACATCCAATCTCTGGTAAATCCGCCTCCTGCCCCGGGCTCCGAATCCCGGGCGAGCTATCGCGTGGCCGATGCGCTACCGGACAGTGCGGACGAGTTTCTCGCCCAGGCGCCGAAGCTATCGGGGAGCTGGTGGTCAGACTGGGAGAGTTGGCTGGCGCAGCGCTCGGGTGAACTGAAGCCGGCGCCGAAGTCGTTGGGAAACCGCGCTCACAAGGCACAGGCGAAGGCGCCGGGGACGTATGTTCTTGCTCACTGAGGGCGAGGAAGCGGCGGTCGAGGGCGACCTGCCGTGGCTGCCGACGGATCGTTGGTGGGGAGATCATCTGCGCGAGGTCCGCTGGCAGCTCGAGCTCGGCAGGCTGCTCGTCGATCCTGTCTTTCGCGGAGGCGGCGTGGCTCGCGGCGATGGCCAGCCGGTGATCTTGATGCCCGGCCTCGGCGCCGGTGACCAGACGCTGCTTGTGCTCGCCGCCTGGCTGCGGCGAATCGGCTACCGGCCGCACATGTGCGGATTCGTGGCCAACGTCAGCTGCTCTGACCGCGCCGTGGCGCGAGTCGAGCGCCGACTCGAGGCCGTTCACGCCCGCTACGACCGCCGGGTCGCGTTGATCGGCCACAGCCGCGGCGGTCACTTTGCTCGAGCGCTCGGGCATCGACGCCCCGAGCTCGTCTCTCACGCGATCTCGATCGGCGCCGGATTGCGCCAGATGCTTGCGACCAGCTATCCCACCCAGACCGCGGCCCGCGGCCTGCGCGTAGCCCTGCTGCGGACAGGCCGCGCCGGATCGTCCCGATGTCTGACCGAAGCGTGTGACTGCGCGTTCGCCGGCGACTTTGCCGCACCGTTTCCAGCCGATCGCGTGCGGCTGACGAGCATCTACTCGAAGGAGGATGGCGTCGTTCGCTGGTAGTCCGCGCTCGTCCATGACGCGGACTGCGTCGAGGTCACCGGCAGCCATGTCGGTCTGATCTTCAACCGCAAGACGTATCGCGCGATTGCCTCCACGCTCGCCCTCCCGGAGCTGTCCGGACCCGCGATCGTGCCCTAACTCCGCGCTATACGGGGAGTGGCCGAGAGTTCTGACGCCCCGCCGCCAGAAAGCCGAGGCTTGAGTGCATACACAACCCCCTGAAAGGAGCACTCATGCTCACAGATACACCGCTGACGGATGCCGTGATCGCAAATCTCGACCGCGATCCGCGGATTCCGGAATCGCTCGAGATCGCGGTAGCCGCCGATGACGGGATCGTCACCCTTCGAGGCACCGTCGAGAGCTTCAGCCAGCGTCGGGCCGCAGGCCAGGATGCCAAGAAGGTCGAAGGCGTCTACGACGTCGACAACGAGCTCAACGTCAGCCTGACCGGCGCCAATCGTCGCGATGACGACGAGATCCGCGGTGCCGCGCTGCAGGGCCTGATCTGGGACGTCGACGTGCCCTCCGACTTCGTGGACGTCAAGGTCGACGACGGCTGGGTCACCCTGAAGGGCAACGTCAGCTACCAGTTCGAGAGCGATGCGGCCTACGACGATGTCGCCAGCCTGTACGGCGTCCTCGGCGTGACCAACCAGATCGTCGTCTCCAACCCGTGATCTGGCGGCAGGCGTGGGTGGCGGAGACCACTCACGCCTGCCCGTTGGACATCCGTTTGATCAGGCGGCGATCAGGCCGCAAGGGTGGGGTCGGAGCTGTCGCGCAGTACTCGCCCGAGTTCGCTGCGCGAGGTGATGACGAGCTTGGTGAAAGTCTTGCGCAGGTGGTAGGCGACGGTGTGCTGGCTGATGAACAGCCGCGTGCCGATCTCGGCGTTCGACAATCCGTCGCGGGCGAGGCGCGCGACCTGGGCTTCCTGGGCGGTCAGTTCATCGCGCGTCTCGACGGTGCGCGTGCGAACACGCTCGCCGGTGGCCAGCAGCTCGCGCTCGGCGCGCCCGGCGAACGCCTCAATCCCCATCGCGTTGAACAGCTCGAACGCGGTGCGCAGCTGCTCCCGCGCATCCACGCGCCTTCGCTCCCGGCGCAACCACTCGCCGTAGACGAGGTGGGCGCGGGCCAGGTCTACGCGTAGGCGCGTGCGCCCAAGCCGTTCGATCGCATCGCGGTAGAGCATCTCGGCCTCGTCGCCGTCGTTGAGCAGAGCGCGGCAACGGGCCTCGATGCCCAACGCCCAGTCGGTGCCGGCGGCGCCGGTCGTCTCGACGATCCGCTCGAGGGCGCCGCCCGCGAGGTGAGGCTGTCCGGACCGGACGGCCGCCTCGATCAGCTCGCTCAGCGCCCAGATCGCCGGGCCCTCCTCGTGGTAGCGCTCCGCCCCGCCCGCCGCGGCCAGGGCCGCGTCATAGCGGCCGAGCCCGAGGTACAGCGTTCCACTGAGAAACTCGGTAATCGTCAGGGCAAGCCCCTCGCCGCGCGCCTGGGCGTCGCTGACCGTCGTTCGGATCAACTCCGAGAGCTCGGCGTCGCGACCGCGTAAAGCAGCCAGCGCGAGCGCACCGTAGGGGACGGTCGCGGTTCCGGTCGCCTCGGTGGCGGCTCGCAGCTCCTCCTCATACGCCGCGGCCTCGTCCAGCTCGCCGAAGAACGCGTAGACGCTGCTGCGGTTGGTGAGGACAAACGGCAGGGCGGTCAGCGCCCCGGCCTGCCGGACGAGATCGAGGTGCCGCGTCGAGAGCACCGTCCAGGCCTCGTCGTCCCAGAGATACAGGGCGATCCAGCTGGCGAACCACAGCCAACGAGCCTCCTCGGGCGGCAGCACCGTCGCTCGGGCGAAAGCACGAAGCGCCGCCTTCAGGATCGGCGCGCCCGCCGCGTAGCCGTCGGTGAACCGGACCGCCAATCCCTGGAGGAGGAGGTCGGAGGGACCCGACGGCTGGGGCGGCGGCGGACCGGCAAGCGCCGCCTCGCTGATCTCCGTCACGCCGGCGCCGCTGGTCAGCCGGCCCGCGAACATCGCAGCCGACAACGCCTCCAGGTAGGTCGCACGCGCCCGGCTCGGCTCGACCGCCTCGAGTTCGCGGGCGGCGTTCAGCAGGAGTGGCGGCGCGTCGCTGCCGCGCCGTGAGGCGAACGCGATCTGAGCGCGCAACAGCTGCACGCGACAGCGTTGGGGGTCCCCGACGGCGCCCGTCTCCGCGGTCGCCAGCAGAGTGAGCGCGTCTTCGAGCGCGCCCGCTTCGAACTCGGCGTGCGCCGCCGCCAGCGCACGCTGCGCCCGCCGCGAGGGCTCGCCCGTCAGCGTCGCGGCCCGCTCCAGAAAGGCGGCGGCGGCAGCCAGCCCGCCTCGCGCCTGCGCCCGTCCAGCGGCTCGTTCGAGCTCGGCGGCGACGTCCTCGTCCGGCCCGGCTGTCGCCTCGGCCAGATGCCAAGCGCGCCGGTCCGGATCGAGCTGCGCGTCGGTCGCCTCGGCCAACGCGCGGTGAGCCCGTCGCCTCTGGTGCGGCGTCGCCGCCCGGTAGACCGCCGAGCGCGCCAGCGGATGGCGAAACCGAACCCTTCCGCGGACTTCGAGCAGGCGCGCCGACTCCGCCGGGGAGAGCACTGCGTCAGCGATGCCCAGTCGCTTGGCCGCGCGCCACAAGAGCGCCGGGTCGCCGGTCGGCTCTGCCGCGGCCACCAACAGCAGCTGCTGCGTGTCCTCAGGCAGCGCCTGCAGTCGATTTATGAAGCTTTCCTCGATCTTGCCCGAGAGCGACAGCGCTCTCGGTAATCCGAAGCCGCCTGCCAGCTGAGCCGGCGACAATCCCCGCGGCAGCTCCAGCAACGCCAGTGGGTTGCCGCGTGCCTCCGCCAGCAGTTGGTCTGCCACCCGCTCGTCCAGCCGCCCCGGTATTGCCGAGGCCAAGAGCGCTCGTGCTTCAACGTCCCGAAGGCCCGCCACCACGAGCTCCGGAAGCCGGCCGTATTTTCCGGCTGGCTCACGCGTCCCGGCCAGAACCACGACCGACTCCGCCAGCAGCCTGCGCGCCACAAACGCCAACGCCTGTGCCGAGGCTCGGTCGAGCCACTGTGCATCGTCGATGACGCAGAGCACCGGGCGGTCCTGCGCTGCCTCTGAGAGGAGGCTCAGGGTCGCCAGGCCAACGAGGAAGAGATCCGGGGCCGGACCCTCTCGTAGCCCAAAGGTCGTTTCAAGCGCGTCGCGTTGCGGGGCTGGAACCCGATCGACACGGTCAAGCAGCGGGGCGCACAGGTGGTGCAGCGCCGCGTATGCCAGCTCCATCTCCGACTCGACCCCCACCGTGCGCAACACGATCGAGCCTGACGCGGACTCGATCGCATGCTCGAGCAGCGCGGTCTTCCCAACGCCAGCCTCACCCCGAAGCACGAGCGCGCCGCTCTGCCCAGCTCGAGCCTCGTCGAGCAGCTGATCGAGCACCGTGCGCTCGTCGTCGCGACCACGGAGCATCAGGGCTCCGGGACCGGGGTGGCCGCTACCCATCAGGACGGCCATCCTGGACCGACGCTCCCGACGTGCCTGTGGCCCACACGATTTGGATCACCCGGCCACCGTAGGCGACGGGGGCGACCGCGTACATGGCGCGTTCATCGATCCGAGCGGGTTGCGAATGGGGGCCGACCACAACGGCGCTCTCCGCGAAACCTGGGACGACCTGGTACGCCGCTGGACGAGCCCCCGCCGTCAGGCGGGGGCTCGTCCAGCGTGACTTGGGCAGGCTCCGGCATTCAACGGTGAGAATGTCCGCCGCGCCGGTGGCGCCGCCGGAGAAATGCCAGCGTCAGCAGGCCCTTCACTGCGCGCTTCATGTCCGTTACCTCTGTGTTGGGGTTTGACGGGGCGCTTTGAACGTGTGGCGGTCCAGTGTCTGGGCCTCAGACGACTCACGGCTGCCGCGATACGGCCGAGGTCTAGCGGGTGGGCGCTGCCGTGCCTCCGGTGCCCGAGGAACCGGACTCGGGCCGCCCGTTGGAGGCGAGTCGCGAGTTGACTTGCTCGGTGAGCGCCAGCGTCTGCCTCGAGAGGGCGAGCAGCTCTTGGTTTTGCTGGTCCTCGGTCTGCACGGTCTTCCACTGCTGATCGGCGATCGCCTGGCGCTTTGCGTCCGCGCGGTTCTGGCTGATCATCACGAAGGTGGAGAGGAAGATCGCCTCCAGCGAGACGATCATCGTCAGCAGACCGAAGGGATAGTCCTCGACGCCGAGCCCGATCCACAGTGCGAACCACACGATATGGATGTAGACAAAGGTCATCGATCCGGCGAACGCGGTGATCTTGTCGGCGACCCGGTTCTGCACGTCCTGGGCGCGCTCCTCGGAATGCTTCACCAGCGCCGGGTTGAGCGGCTGAGGAAGCGAGCGTGGAACAAACCAACGCACAAGCGGGCTGTGATGCCCGTCGCTCTCGGCGGCCTCGGGCGGGCTCTCGGCACTCTTGGGTGGGGTTTCCTCAGCAGTTGACATCTCCGGGAAGGCTGGCGCCCGCCCGCTCAGCCCGCCAGATGTGGTCGTCGTGCCCGCGATACACCGTGCGTCTACGTCACGGTGACGCCATCACGCACTCCAATAGCCGGGTGCATCGAAACGTCTGGGATCCCCGCGCGCTGCTCGTAGCGTGCTCGCATGGGGATTCCCCCGCCAACCCGCATGGACAGCGAGCACTCCGGCCCGGTGACCGCATTTGCGCATCTCCGCGGCGACGGGAACCGACCACCCGCCGAGACACCGGCCGAGACATCGGCCGAGACATCGGCCGAAAACACGCGGACGGTCCGCTTGGCCTCGCCATCGCTGCGAGGCGTCATCCGGTTCGTGTTGATCGTCGTTGCGTGCGGAATCGGGCTGTACCTCGCCTGGCGGATCCGTGGAGTCATCCGCCTCGTCGCAATCAGTCTGTTCTTTGCCCTGACGCTGATGCCGATCGTCGACGCGGCGTGCAGTAAGACCCGGGCCCCGCGCGCTCTGGTGATCCTCGGCATATACGTGCTTCTCATCGCGGCAATAGCGATCGTCGGCTACGTCGTCGCCCCCAGCCTGGTCAAGGAGGTCCAACAGCTATCGCACAACGCGCCCCGGTATGCGACTGAGCTGCGCCACAACGCCACGTTCCGGCAATACGACGACCGATACCACATCAGCACCAAGCTGGTCCGTGACGCCCGCGGGCTGCCACGCATCCTCGGGCACCTGGTGGGGCCGCTGAAGGACGTAACCGTGCAGGCGTTCAGCTTCATCGGCCAGCTCGTCACCGTCCTCGCGATCGCGTTCCTGCTCGTGCTGCACGGTCGCGAATACGTGAACATGGGTCTGTCGCTGACGGGTGCACGCGAACAGCGTTATCGCCGGCTGATCATCGACATCAACAAGGCCGTTGCCAGCTACATGCTCGGCAACGTGATCATCAGCGTGCTGGCCACGGTCGCGACGTGGATCGTCCTCTCGATCCTCGGCGTCCCATACGCCCTGTCGCTTGGCTTCGTCGTCGGCTTCTTCGACCTGATCCCGCTCGTCGGAGCGACGCTGGGCGCGATCGTCGTGTCGTTCGCGACCCTGACGGTGAGCTTCCCGACGGCGACGATCGTCTGGATCGCGTTCATCATCGTCTGGCAGCGCTTCGAGGACTACGTCGTGCAGCCGCTCGTCTACGGAAAGGCGCTGCGGGTCAATCCGATCGTGACGATCGTCTCCGTCCTCGCCGGCGCCTCGCTGCTCGGCATCCTGGGCGCGCTGCTCGCGATACCGACCGCCGCGGCGATCCAGATCGTGCTGCGCGACTGGTGGGCGCGTCGGAAGCGCGATACGCCGTCGCCGACGACAGCGCCGGCGTAGCGGCAGCCGATAACCCGCTCCTATACCCACCTGTCTCGGGGCGCATACGGGCTGATCGAGAACGGGCGTACGACGTGGCACGGGACGAACTTCCGTCCCGGTCCCATTACAACTCAACCTGAGGAGTAACCCGTGTCACAAGACGTTGACGAGATTAGGAAGGTTGTCGGACAGTTGAACGGGCCGCCGACCAGCGGATCGGTCGCAAACACGCTGCTGCGTCCATTCCTGGCCCAGCTCGCCCGATATTGGTGGGTCGAGCTGCTCTTGGGCGTGCTCTGGGTCGTGATCGCCGTCGTCGTTTTGAAATTCAACAACGCCTCAGTTGTCACGGTCGGCGTTCTCACCGGGATCATGTTCCTCGTGTTCGCGGCCGAGGAGTTCGCGCTGGCCGCGTTGGACCGAAGCGCCAGGTGGTTCTGGGCGTTCTTCGGGGTGCTGCTGACGGCGGCCGGCGTCGTCGCGCTGATCCATCCGCGCAACACGTTCGCAGCCTTCGCCGACATCCTCGGCTTCATCTTCCTGATGATCGGGGTCCTCTGGATGGTCCAGGCGTTCACGGAGCGGGTGGTCAACAGCCTCTGGTGGCTCGGACTGATCAGCGGCATTCTGATGATCATCCTGGCCTTCTGGGTGAGCGGCGAGTTCTTTCTTGACCGAGCGGCGACCTTGCTTGTGTTTGCCGGAGTGTGGGCATTGATGAAGGGCATCACCGACATCGTCCGTGCGTTCCAGATGCGCGAGCTCGGCTCGAGCTGAACGACCCTGATTGATTACAACCCTTGCCCAGGTCGGAGCCGTGATGTGGCAGGACACGGACGCCGTCGCGGTCGGCCTCACGCGAGTCGGGACTCGGGCGGCGCATACCGCTCCACATACGCCGACCTGGGCAATCGTCGTGGGCATTGGGCTCGGCGTCCTGCTCACGTTGTTCTGGCTGGGGCTTGCGCTCGTCAGCAACCACCAGCCGCCGGGGCGCGAGGGCGACGATGACCACGGATCAGGTCCGGGCGGCGGCGGTCCCGGGCGGCCAGGCCCGGACGGCGGTGGCCCGCCGGGCAGCGCGCCGGCATCGTGGGCGGATTTCGAACGGGAGTTCGCCGCATACGTCTCAGAACAGAAGGCGGGCGTGAGTTCAGGCCGTTGAGAACGGTGCGAGGCGCCGGCGAGGGGCCCAACGACGGTGCGGCGGATGCCCGGTGACTACCAGCCCGACTGTCAGATGGGAGCCGATGACTGTCAGGTGCAGGCGATGCGAACGCTGCCGCGTCGACGTAGCGTGATCACCATGTTCGCAACGACCGGAGGGCAGTCAATGTTTCCTACAGATCACATCACCCACGTGCTCGCCGGGCGCGGCCGAGCCGAAGCGCTCGACGCGTGGCGCGAGGCGGCGGACCTCGCCGCGACCCGGTGGCAGCTCTTCCTCGAGGCGGAGTCGGAGGGTCGCCGGTGGGCCTTCGCCTCCTACGTGGCAGCGCTCGACGCGGAAGAGGCTGCGGCTGCTGAAATGGCCGCGCTGGCCCCGCCGATGGCCGCATAGGGAGGGTGACGTGGAACTCCGCCATCTTCGCTATTTCATCGCGATCGCCGAGGAGCGAAGCTTCACCGGCGCCGCCGAGCGCCTATGGGTCGCCCAGCCAGGACTCTCGACCCAGATGCGGCGCCTCGAAGCCGAGCTCGGCGTTCAGCTGTTCGAGCGCCACCCACGTGGCATCGACCTGACGCAGGCCGGCGAGCTGTTCCTCGAGCGCGCGCGGGTGGCCGTATCCGCAGCTGACGTGGCGCTCGCCACGGGGAGTGATCTCGAGGCCGGCGTGATCGGGAGCCTCAGGCTGGGCCTGGCCGCCGGAGCCCGGTGGTCTCTCGCCTCCGAGCTGCTGCTGCGATTCGGCCGAGAGAGGCCCGGAGTCGAGCTCACCGTGGTCGAAGCCCACGGCGGAACGCTCTGGCGCGATCTCCGCGCTGGACGCCTCGACGCTCTCGTCGCGCCAACTGGTCACGGCTCGGCTGACCTCAGGACCCTCGAGCTCGGCCACGAGGATTGGGTGGTGCTCGTCGGCACCGGTCATCCGCTGGCGGGAATCGGTTCCGTGGATGCCGAAGAGCTGCAAGGTGAACGGATCGCGGTCACGGGACACCGCGACGGTGCGGTCTTGGACCGGACCGTCACGGACCTGCTCACGGAGCTGGGTGTGGCGGCACAGCCGGTGCCGGGCGCGCCCGGCCCTGCGCGACACGCCGCCGTCGCCAACAACGAGGCCCTCGTTCTGACCACCGCACCCGATGCGGTCCCGTCCGGCGTGATCGCTCGGAGGCTCGAGCCCCGTCGCACGCTCGCGTTTGAGCTGTTGTGGCGTGACGAGGTGACGTCTCCGGCGCTGTCTGAGCTCATCAGCCTGGCGGCCGCGAATGTGCAGCGGCCACCGTCGACCCGGGCGCTTGCCGCCGCATGAGGGACGCGCGCCGTGAGCCTTGATCCGAGTTTCGAGCGCTTCGTGCTCGCAGAGCTCGCCCTGCGAGCGCGACGCGCTCGTCGCCCTGATGGTTCCCGCGTCGCCCGCGTGCTGGCGCAGCAGTTGCACCGCGGCCGCGACGACCTGCTCGCACATCTGCGCCGTGTCGTGCAGGCCGTCCCCCGGCGGTTTCGCCGGGTTGCGTGGCTGCACCACGCTCACGAGGCGGACCTGACGCCGCGAGCCCTGAGCACCCTCGGTCTCACGACCGAGGAGATGTCCGCGCTTGAGCTCCTGGCCGCCGCCGGTTGCGCCCCTCACACGGATCGCCTGCTGGACCAGATGCGCACGCTGTCAAAGGCGCCGGGTTCGGCTGGTTATCTCGCGCGCGTCGTCGCGCGCGCGGCGATCGAGGACCGCTTGGACGGAGCACGGCCCGCCGGAGAGACCCTGACCGCGCTCTGTCTCCTTCCTGATCCACGATTGGCGACGCCCTCGTGAAACTGCTTTCGGCCGCCGAGGAGATCATGCTCGCGAAGCGGATCGAGCGAGGCGATCTGCACGCTAAGCAGAGAATGATCGAGAGCAACCTGAGATTGGTGCACGCGGTCGCCAGGGCCTATCGCGGCAGCAGCGTTCCGTTCGCCGACCTCGTCCAG